>JBJMWE010000210.1:0-14617 GCA_045810285.1 Vitreoscilla sp.
ATCGTGGTGGTCTTGAGCCGGCGATGCAGGCGTTTGAGTTCAGCGCGCGTGGTGACGCGAAGCTTCGCGTCGAGGTTGGACAGCGGTTCGTCGAACAGGAACACCTTGGGTTCGCGCACGATCGCGCGTCCGATCGCCACGCGCTGGCGCTGGCCACCGGACAGCGCGCGCGGCTTGCGATCGAGCAGCGGCTCGAGCTGCAGCGAGGCAGCGGCACGCCGCACGGCGTCGTCGACATCGCGCTTCGGCCGGCCCGCGATCTTCAGCGCGAAGCCCATGTTCTCGGCCACCGTCATGTGCGGATAGAGCGCGTAGCTCTGGAACACCATGGCCACGCCGCGCTCGGCGGGCGGCACGTCGGTGACGTCGACGCCGCCGATCAGCATGCGGCCGGCGCTCATCTCCTCGAGCCCCGCGATCATGCGCAGCGTCGTCGACTTGCCGCAGCCCGACGGGCCCACCAGCACCATGAACTCGCCGTCGGCGACGGTGAGGTCGATGCCGTCGACCGCGGTCACGCCGTTGCCGTAGGTGCGGCGCAGGCCTTGCAGTTGGAGCTCGGCCATCTAGCGCCCTTTCCTGTGCTGGTCGATGAAGGCGCGGTACCAGTGCGCACTCGCCTTGGGCGTGCGTTCCTGGGTGTCGTAGTCCACGCGGAACAGGCCGAATCGCTTGGCGTAGCCCGAGTCCCACTCGAAGTTGTCCAGCAGGCTCCAGTAGAAGTAGCCGCGGACGTCGGCGCCCAGTTCGATGGCCTTCTGGACGGCGGCGAGGTGGCCTTGCAGGTAGGCCATGCGCGGGGTGTCGGTGACCGAGCCGTCGGCCGCGACGACGTCCGCGTTGGCCATGCCGTTCTCGGTGATGAGGATGGGCGGCGGCATGTAGTCGCGCGTCAGGCGCACGAGGTGCTGCGTCAGGATCTCGGGCACGATCTCCCAGCCCATGTCGTTGACGCCGTGCGGCGCCGGCGCAGGCAGCGGCGGCTGGCGCGTGCTCGTCCAGTGGCGCGTGTAGAGGTTGATGCCGAGGAAATCCAGCGGCTGGCGGATGACGGCGAAGTCGCCGGACTGCACGCGCGGCGCGTCGTCGCCCAGGTGCTCGATGGCGTCGGCCGGATAGGCGCCGCGGAACAGCGGGTCCATGTACCAGCGCACGTCCAGGCCGTCGAGGATGCGCGCGGCCTGCTGGTCGGCGTGCGTCTTCTCGGCGGGCACCGCGGGGGTGTGGTTCAGCACGATGCCCAGCTGCGGCTTCGCACCGGCGGCACGCATCGCCTGCAGCGCCAGGCCGTGGCCCAGCAGCAGGTGGTGCGACACCTGCATCGCGGCGCGCCGGTCGCAGAGGCCGGGCGCGAACTGGCCGCGCTCGTAGCCCAGCGTCGCGACGCACCACGGCTCGTTGAGCGTGGCGATGGCGACGAGGCGATCGCCGAAGCGCCGCACGATCTCGGCCGCGTAGTCGGCGAAATGACGGGTCGTCTCGCGCGACTGCCAGCCGCCGACGGACTCCTGCAACGCCTGCGGCAGGTCCCAGTGGTGCAGCGTGGCGTGCGGCGCGATGCCCGCCTCCAGCAGCGTGTCGATCAGGCGGTCGTAGAACGCGAAGCCCTGCTCGTTCCAGGCGCCGCGCCCGGCCGGCTGCACGCGCGGCCAGGCAAAGGAGAAGCGGTAGGCGTCCAGGCCCAGCCACTTCATGCGCTCGACGTCATGCGGCATGCGGTGGATGTGGTCGCAGGCGACCTGGATGTCGCTGCCGTCCTTGATCTTGCCGGGCGTGGCGCAGAACGCGTCCCAGATCGACGCGCCCTTGCCATCGCCTTCGGCGTGGCCCTCGATCTGCGCGGCGCTGGTGGCGGCGCCGAGGACGAAGTCCTTCGGCAAGGACGGGAAGGGGAATTCTTTGGAGTTCATGGGAAAGGGCAGTCTCATTTGACGGCGCCGGCCGTGAGGCCTGCGACCAGCCGGCGTGCGGAGAAGACGAAGGCGACGAGCAAGGGCAGCATCGCGATGGCGGAGCCGGCCATCAGCGCGCCCCATTCGGTGTTGTTGGGGCTCTGCATGCTGCGCAGCGCCAGCGGCACGGTGTAGTGCTCGACGCTGCGCATCACCACCAGCGGCCCGACGAAGTTGTTCCAGGCGTTGATGAAGGTGATCAGGCCCAGCGTGCCGAGCGCGGGACCGCACAGCGGCAGCACCACGCTCCAGAAGGTGCGCAGCTCGCCGCAGCCGTCCATGCGCGCGGCATCGATCAGGTCGCGCGGGATCGCCGAGCCGATGTACTGGCGCATCAGGAAGATGCCCAGCGCGCCGGCGGCGCCGGGCACGTACAGCGCGCGCGGCGTGTCGATCCAGCCCAGCAGGTCCATCACCATGAAGTTCGGGATCATGTTCAGGAAGCTGGGCAGCATCATCGAGCCCACCACCAGCGCGAACAGGATCTTCTTGCCGGCGAACTCGTGCACCGCGAACGCGTAGCCGGCCAGCGCGCACAGCAGCAGGTTCAGCGCGGTGGTCATGCACGCCACGTACAGGCTCATGCCCAGGTTGCGCCAGAACGGCAGGCGCTCCAGCAGCAGCTGCACGTTGGACAGGAAGTGCGTGCCGAACCACACCGGCGGCGGCGACGTGAAGATGTCGGCGCGCGCCTGCGTGGCGAACACGAAGGTGAACCAGAACGGGGCGGCCAGCAGCACGACGCCCGCGAACACGAGCACCAGCGTCGCCACCCGCGAAGGGGCCAGGGTGTCACCGGGCGACATCGCTTGCTCCTTCCTTGCCGAACAGCTTGCCGTTGCCGTAGGTCAGCGCCGCGATGAGGAAGAACAAGACCCAGGACACGGCCGACGCGGTGCCGAAGTCGCCGTCGGAGAACGCCATGCGGTACATGAACATCGCCGTCGTCATCACGTCCGTGGCCACGCCGGAGTCCGGCGGGATCAGGATGAACGGCTCCTCGAACAGCTGCAGGTTGCCGATCAGCGTGAGCGTGATGGCGAAGAACATCATCGGCTTGAGCAGCGGCAGCGCCACGTAGCGGAACTGCTGCCAGCGCGACGCGCCGTCCAGCGTGGCCGCCTCGTACAGGTCGCCCGAGATCACCTGCAGCGCCGACAGGTACAGCACCACGTTCCAGCCGAGGTAGCGCCAGAACACGACGAACGCGATCGCCGGACGGGCCCAGAACGAATCGCCCAGCCAGTCGATCGGCGGGCCCGGGATGATCGCGTTGATCACGCCGAAGTCCTTCGAGAACAGCGTCGTGAAGATCAGCGCGATGGCCACGCTCGACGTCACGTAGGGCACGAAGTACGCGCCGACCACGAAGTTGCGGCTGCGCTTGAGGCTCATGTGGATGAAGAACGCCAGCGGCAGCGCCACCAGGTGCTGCGGCACGCCGGAGGCCACCGCGAACCACAGCGTGTTGAGCAGCGACTTCGCGAACCACGGGTCCGTGATGGCGTACTTGTAGTTCTCCAGCCCGACCCAGTGCATCGCGGCCAGGCCCGACGCCGCATCCCACTGGTGCAGCGACAGCCAGATCGAGAACAGCAGCGGGAACAGCCCGAACACCGCGAACAGGAGGAAGAACGGCGAGATGAAGGCGTAGGGTGCGAGCTTGCGCAGGCGCTTGCGCCAGCGCACGCGTGACGCGCTCGCGTGCGCGTCGGCGCGTGCGAGGGTCGAGTCGGGGTTGATCATCGAATGCATGGTTCAGCGGCGTGCGCGGTGCTCGATCAGCCACTTGGCGTCGGCGAGCGCCTCGTGGATGTCCTTGCCGCGGGCGATCACGTTCTGGTACTCGGCGCGCACCGCATCGGTGGCCATCGAGTCGTACTTGTCGACGGGGATCGCGGGCACGCGGGCCGCGGTGTCGCGCCACAGCACGCCCGCGCGCTGGCCGCCGAGGAACGGCACGGGCTGGTCGACCACCGGGTCCTGCTGCGCGGCGATGAGCGCGGGAAAGTTGCCGAACTGGGTCAGCGCGTCGAGCTGCGTCTGGCGGTCGGCCGCCATGAAGCGCACGAACTGCCAGGCCTCGGCCTTGTGCTGCGCGTGCTTGGGAATGGCGTAGAACGAGCCGCCGTAGGACGCGTACAGGCCGCCGGGCAGCGGCGCCGAGCGCCACTTGCCGGCGGTGGCCGGCGCGAGCCAGTTCTTCAGGTGGCCGGCCAGCCAGGCGCCCATCATCTGGCCGGCGATGCGGTCGGAGCGAAAGCCCGCGACCCATTCGTTGGTCCACATGGTGGTGCCCGCGTCGATGCCGGCCTGGTGCGCGCGCCGGCCGAGCTCGAACGCGCGCACGAAGCGCGGCGCGTCGACCAGCACCTTGCCGTCGCGGTCGAAGTAGATGCCCTGCCCCGGCGGCAGGCCGGAGCGGATGACGATGTCGACGATGTCGGTGCTGCTGGCCAGGATGCAGGCGCCGGTGGCCTTCTTCAGGCGGATGCCGGCGGCGATGAAGGACTCCCAGTCGCGCGTGAAGTCGGCCTCCACGAGGCCGGCCTTCGCGACGAGATCGGCGCGGTACAGCAGCGTGCCGGGGCCGATGTCGGCCGGCAGCGCGCCGAGCTCGCCCTTGGCGTTGGTGGCCTGCGCGAGCGTGTAGGGCACGAAGGCGTCGCGCAGCGCGCCGGCACCGTACGGCGGCTGGTACAGGTCCTCGAAGCCGCCGGAGCCGACGAACTTGCCGATGAACTTGAAATCGACGGCCATCACGTCGGGCAGGCCCGAGCCGGTGGCCAGCGCGGTGGTCATCGCGTTGTGATGATCCGCGTACTGCAGCGAGACGACGTGCACGTCGATGTCGGGATGCAGCGCGTGCCAGCGCGGCAGCGCGGCCTTGGCGGCGCGATCGAGGTCGGGGAACGTGGCGAGCGTGATCGTCGTGGCGGCGCGGGCGGTGCCGAGCGCGCACGAGGCCACGGCGAAGACGATCGCCAGGAGGAACTTGGACATGGTGCGAGGCCAGGTGGCGGAAATACCGCACCACGGCCCGCCGCGAACGGCGGGCCGGGTGCGAAAGGAGCGGCGCCCGGGCGACGCACGACCGCCCGAAGGCGATCACACCGCAGCCGCCAGGCGAACGTACGTCTGTTGGGCGCCGCGGCCCACCAATCAGAAGTCGTAGCCGATGTTCACGCCGAAGGTGCGCGGCGCCATGTACTGCGATTGCCACGTGCCGAACGAGTTCTGCGCGTTGGTCTTGATGCGGCCGTCCTCCACGTTCTGCACGTAGGCGTCGATCCACCAGTCCTTGGGCGACTGGTAGTGCAGGCCCAGGTCGGTGCGGCTGTAGGCCTTCTGCCGGTCGCCGTCGCCGAGGTTGAACACGCTGAGGTAGGCCGCCGATTCATAGTGCAAGTTCACGCGCGGCTGCAGCTTCGAGCCGTCGGCGAACCGGAACGTGTGCTCGTAGCCCAGCTGCATCGAGCCCGTGGGCGAATGCGGCATGCGGTGGCCTTCGACGTTCAGGCACTTGCTGATCTGCGGATCCGGGCAGGTCGGCAGCGTGTAGTCGTTGCTGCCGGCCAGCAGGTAGCCGATCTTGGTGTGCGTGTAGGCCAGGCCCAGTTGCACCGTGTCGTCCTTGGTGATCCGCGCCGTCAGTTCCGATTCCGCGCCGTAGACCGTCGCGCCCTTGGCGTTGGACGTCGCCAGCGAATGGGTGCCGTCGGGGTTGGTGACCGGCGCGCTGAACTGGAAGTTCTTGAAGTCCTCGTAGTAGACCGAGTTGTTGAACGTGACCGTGCCGCCGAACAGCGTGTTCTTCGTGCCGACCTCGTAGTTGGTCAGCGTCTCGGGCCCGTAGTGCAGGCCGCCGTCCTGCAGGCCGCCGGACTTGTAGCCGGTGGACACGCTGCCATAGACGAGGAAGTCCTTGCCAAGGTCGTAGTTCACGCGGCCCAGCCAGGTGGCCTTGTTGCCGGTGAAGTGGCCGTCGTTGTGGCCGGGCCCGTAGCCGATCGTGGACGGGTCGGTACCCGGATCGATCGGGGTGTTGGGCGACGTCGAGCCGTAGCCCCAGTTGATGCCGCCCTCGTTCTTGCGGTCGTCCCAGGTGAAGCGCGCGCCGCCGGTCAGGTGCAGGGCGTTGGTGATGTTCCAGGTGGCCTGGCCGAACAGCGCCTCGGAACGCACGGTCTCCTTGGGCTGGATGAACGAACCCTGCCAGCCGATGTTGCCCTGCTGCGTGCCGTTGGAGATGGGGATGTCGAAGCGGATGCCGTTGTCCTCGGCGGCGTAGTACGCGCCCAGGATCCAGTCCACGTCGTGCGTGCCGCGCGACTGCAGCTGGAATTCGTGGCTCTGGTTCTTGTAGTGCGACCAGTTGGTGCGGTCTTCCTGCACCGTCGCGCCGCTGGAGAAGCTGGTGGGCACCGTGGCGCCGCCGGACTGGTCGAAGTCGCCCGAGCCCTTGTAGTCCGAATAGCCTGCGGTGTAGTTGAACGCCAGGTAGTCGCTCAGGTTCCAGTCGACGCGGCTGCGGAAGGTGTTGACGTTGCGGTCGAGGTATGGTGCCACGCTGATGAGCGCCGACCAGAACTTCTCGCCGGGGCGCGGGTTCTGCATCAGGTTCATGTTGGGCGTGCCGCGATCGAGGAACTTCTCGTACGACGCGTTCCAGGTGATGTCGCGCGTGGGCTTCCACTTGAAGCTCAGGCGGGCCGCGCTCTGGTCCTGGGCGTTGTACTTCGGGCCGGCCTGCACGAACGAGTTCGGGTCGATCGGCTGGAACGCCTTCAGCACGGGCGGCGGGTTGCCCTTGGCGGCGGCCTCCGCGTTCTGCTGCGCGACCCACGCGCTGTACGCGGTCTGCTGGTCGGCCAGGGAGGGCAGCTTGGGCTTCTGGTAGTCGACGTAGCCGTCGTGCTGCTCGTGCACGAACGCGGCGCGGATCGCGAAGGTGTCCGACAGCGCGATGTTGAACGCGCCGCGCGCGCCCCAGCGGTCGTAGCTGCCCAGGCCGGCCTGCACGCCGCCGAAGTTGCCGGAGGTGTCGGCCTTGGCGGTCTGCATGTTGACGGCGCCGACGGTGGAGTTGCGGCCCCACAGCGTGCCCTGCGGGCCGCGCAGCACCTCGATGTTCTCCATGTCGAACAGCAGCGCGGCGGCGCCCTCGGCGCGCGGCGCGTAGATGCCGTCGACGAACAGCGCCACCTCGGGGTCGGCGTACTCGGTCTTGGCGCTGTCGTTGCCGATGCCGCGCATCGTCATCGTGATGACGCCGTGGTCGCCCTCGGTCGTCGCCTGGAAGCTGGGCGACAGGTGCACCACGTCGGCGATGGTCTGGACGTGCGCCTTCTCGATCTGCTCGGCGTTGATCGCCGTGACGGCCAGCGGCGTCTCCTGCAGCGAGGTCGTGCGCTTGGTCGCCGTCACGGTGACCTGCTGCACCTCGCCGTTGTCGGGCCTGGCCGCGCTGGCGGCGGCGGCCGGGCCGGCGGCGCCTTGCGCGTGCGCGGCGGTGGCGCCCGCGAGCAGCGCGAGCACGGCAAGGTGGATCGGGGAGGCGAGGCCTCGGGAATTCTGAGAGCGGTTGGTCACGTTGTCTCCAATTTGTGGCGCGTCTTTTGCGACGTCATCTTCAGGACTCTGGGGCAGGCTCCTTCCGCGTTCCCGATGCCCGGCTCGGCATCGCGCCCACGGTCCTCACCTTTCGTTCTTCCGCGGCGCCCGGGCGCGCCCGGTCGCTGCATTTCGCAGCGCACGCGACGTGCTCGACGTCGCGCTCCGCCGCTCGCCGCGCCCGTTGTCGGACGGTCGGAGAGCTGGAATGGGTCGCATGATGCCGACCGATGACAACGCTGTCAACGGTAATCGAACGGTAATATGACAGCGTTGTCTTTTCACCGATATGATGCGCTATATGGAGCCGGCGCTCCGGGATCAGGGAATACGCGGAGACGCTCCGGGGCCCCGGCCACGAACGATGCGCCGAAGCAGGAGACACCACCCCATGACACCGATCCAGCGCATCCTCATCGTCGGCGGCGGCACCGCCGGCTGGCTCACCGCGGCCTTCCTCGCGAAGACGCTGGGCACCGCCGGCGGCGGACCACGCATCACGCTCGTCGAATCGGCCGACATCGGCATCGTGGGCGTCGGCGAGGGCACGTTCCCGTCGATCCGCGGCACGCTGGCGGCCATCGGCATCGACGAGGCGCGCTTCATCCGCGAATGCGACGCCACGTTCAAGCAAGGCGTGAAGTTCGTGGACTGGGCCGACGTGCCCGGCACGGTCGGCAACCATTATTTCCACCCGTTCAACGCACCCAGCCAGCGCCCCGGCGCGCCGGAATTGCTGCCCTACTGGCTGCTCGGCGAAGGCCGGCCGCGCGCCTTCGCGGACGCCGTGTCGATGCAGCAATGCGTGGCCGACGCCGCGCGTGCGCCCAAGCGCGCGAGCGACGCCGATTTCGCCGGCCCGATGAACTACGCGTACCACTTCGACGCCGGCAAGCTCGCCGCGCTGCTGGCCACGCATGCGAAGTCGCTGGGCGTCGCGCACGTGCTGGACACCGTCGAGCGCGTGGAGCTCGACGAGCGCGGCCACATCGGCGCCGTGGTGGGCCGCGCGAGCGGCGCGCTGACCGCCGACCTGTACGTCGACTGCACGGGCTTTCGCGCCGCGCTGATCGGCGCGGCGCTGGGCTCGCAGGCCAGGCGGCTGGACGACGTGCTGTTCGTCGACCGCGCGCTCGCCCTGCAGGTGCCCTATGCGGCCGCCGACACGCCCATCCCGTCGTACACGATCTCCACCGCGCACGAGGCCGGCTGGACGTGGGACATCGGCCTGCAGCAGCGGCGCGGCATCGGCTACGTCTATTCCAGCCGCCACACGAGCGACGAGCGTGCCGAACGCGTGCTGCGCGACTACATCGGCCCCGCCGCCGAGGGCCTGGCGCCGCGCGCGTTGAAGCTCGACGTCGGCTACCGCGAGCGCACGTGGATCGGCAACTGCGTGGCCGTGGGCCTGTCGG
Source organism: Vitreoscilla sp. (assembly GCA_045810285.1). Classification (GTDB taxonomy): domain Bacteria; phylum Pseudomonadota; class Gammaproteobacteria; order Burkholderiales; family Burkholderiaceae_C; genus Scleromatobacter. Next base: position 8,981 of record JBJMWE010000210.1, read on the forward strand.
CCGGCTTCCTCGAGCCGCTGGAATCCTCGGGCATCGGCCTGATCGAGTTCGGCGCCTACCTGGTGGGCTACCTGCTGCCCGCCGTGGAGGACCTCGACACCGCCGCCGTCGCGTTCAACGAGATGATGACGGCGCGCTTCGAGCGCATCGTCGACTTCCTCAAGCTGCACTACGCCATCACGCGCCGCGACGACACCGCGTTTTGGCGCGACAACGCCGACCCGGCGTCGTGGCCCCGCTCGCTGCGCGACAAGCTGGCGCTGTGGCGGAGCCGTCCGGCGCACCGGCTCGATTTCGTGGCCGATCTCGAGATGTACCCGTCGTCCAGCTGGCAGTACGTGTTGTACGGCATGGGGTATCCGACCGACCTGTCCGGCCGCCACGCCGCGTGGCCGCGCGTGGAGGACGCGCGCCGCGAGTTCGCGATGATCCCGCAGGTGGCGCAGCGCGCGCTGCAGGACCTGCCCGACCATCGCGCCCTCGTGCAGGCGATGGTGGCCCGCGCCGCGGCGAAGGCCGTCCCGACGATGCCCGCGATGCCCGTGCGCGCCTGATGTCGACGTCCCGCATCGCGACGCCGCCCGCCGGCGCCACCACGACCACCATCAGCGACGTCGCGCGCCAGGCCGGCGTGTCGATCAAGACGGTGTCGCGGGTGATGAACAACGAGCCGGGCGTGCGCGCCGACACCCGCGCGAAGGTGCTGCAGGTGATGACCGACCTGCGCTACCGCCCCAGCCAGTCGGCGCGCAGCCTGGCCGGCGCGCGCTCGTTCCTGATCGGCCTGCTGTACTTCGACCCGAGCGCCGCGTTCGTCTCCGGCGTGCAGCAGGGGGCGACGATGCGCTGCCGCGAGGCCGGCTATCACCTGGTCGTCGAGTCGATGGACAACGACGCGCACGACCTCGGCGAGCAGGTGCACCGCATGGTGTCCACGCTGCGACCCGACGGCATGATCCTGACGCCGCCGCTGTGCGACAACCCGCACGTGCTCAAGGCGCTGCACGAGAGCGGCACGCCCACGGTGCTGGTCTCGCCCGCCAGGCAGCGCAAGGACATGCCCAGCGTGCGCATCGACGACATCCACGCCGCCGAGGAGATCACCAACCTGCTGATCAGCCTCGGCCACCGCCGCATCGCGTTCATCCGCGGCGCCGCCGACCAGGCCGCCTCGGCGCTGCGCGAGCAGGGTTTCGTCAAGGCGATGAAGGCGGCGCGCGTGGACATCGCGCCCGAGCTCGTGATCGATGGCGATTTCCGCTTCGAGGCGGGCGTCGCGGCCACGCACCAGTTGCTCAAGCTGCGCCACCACCCCACCGCCGTCTTCGCCAGCAACGACGACATGGCGCTCGGCGTGCTGGCCGCGGCGCAGCGCCAGGGGCTGGCGATCCCCGGCGACCTGGCCATCGTCGGCTTCGACGATTCGCCGGCCAGCAGCCTCGTCTGGCCGCCGCTGACGACGATGCGCCAGCCCACGCTGGCGATGGCGCGCATGGCGGTCGACCTGCTCATCGGCACGCGCACCGTGGAAGGCACGCCCGGCACGCGGACGTCGTCGGCGATGCAGCGCGTGCTGCCGCACGAGCTGGTGGTGCGCGATTCGACGGCCGCCCCGGCGCGCAAGGCACGGCGGGCGCCGCGCGCGTGACGAGTGTGACGGCTTGTTGCGCAACAGCCAGGGGCGCGCCGGTGCCCACCCCAATTGGGTGATGGTTAGCGCCGGCCGGACGCGAAAAAATGGCGACATGGAGGGTAGGGGACCGGTTCGCAGGCCGGGATCCTCTCCGATTCGAACAAACCCATCATCCAGGATCGCCATGCGCCTCGCTCCCGCTCCCCTTCGCACGGTCGCCGCACTGTGCATCGCCCTCGTCGCCGCCGCGCACCAGCCGGCGATGGCCGCAGATGCCGGCAGCCCGCTCCCGGCCGGCGCCCTGACCGCCGCCCAGCACTTCGCGCTCGTGCGCCCCGCCGCCCCCGCGGCGCAGCCGGCCACGACCGCGCGCACGGCCACCGCCGTCGACGCCAACGCGCCGACGCTGCGCTCGCTCAGCGCCGCCCTGTTCGTGGACGCGACCGCCGACATCCCGCAACTGCTCGTGAACGTCAAGGCGACGGACGACGCCTCGGGCGCCTACTACCTCACCGTGGAGGCCACCGGCCCCAACGGCCAGAAGAAGTACGGCAACCTCGGCCCGCAGTTCCCCGTGCCGACGCTCGCCGGCACGCTGGCGCTGCGCTTCGGCCCGCACGACGCGCCCGGGCTGTGGCAGGTCACCGCGGTGGAGGTCGGCGACGGCGCCGGCAACTTCCACGACTACGACGCGCAGCAGCTCGCCGCGCTGGGCAACACGCGCTTCTGGGTGCAGAACAGCTTTGCCAAGTACCTCGACAACACGGCGCCCGTGCTGCAGTCCGCCACCATCCTGACCCCGTCGGTGTCGCTGGCCGGCGGCAACTCGATCACCGTGGGCGCCCAGGTCGTCGCCACCGATGCGGGCAATCCCGCCCCCACCGGCGTGCAGCTGGCCGAGCTCGTGTTCTGCTCGCTCGCCGACAACAACTGCTTCAGCATGGTGCAGGCCGACTCCGTCGAGGGCCGCCGCTCCACCACGCTGATGCCGGCCGTCGGCGTCGCGGGCCCCGGTTACGCGCCGGGCGACTACCTGCTGTACTACGTGCACCTGACCGACTGGGCCGGCAACGAAAGCTTCGTCGTCGGCACCGAATTCGGTGGCAGCACGGACTTCTCCAGGCTGATGGCCGCCGGCCACAAGATCACGCTGCTGCCCTGAGGAGGGCACGCGCGCCCGGGTCGCAACAGCGCCGGGCGCGCGCGCAGCGGCCATTCCGGATGCCCGCCGCGGCGTCCCGCAGCGGGCGAACCACCGACAATCGACGTCGATGGATTCGCCCGATGCCTTTTCCCTGCGCGTGCTGCACGCGGACGACGCGATCGTCGCGATCGACAAGCCCGCCGGCCTGCTGGTGCATCGCTCGTCGCTGGACGCGCACGAGACGCGCAGCGCGGCCGAGCTCCTGCGCACGCAGCTCGGCGTGCCGGTGTGGCTGCTGCACCGGCTCGACAAGGCGACCTCCGGCGTGCTGGCGTTCGCGCTGAACCCCACGGTCGCGGCCGCCCTCGGCAAGGCCTTCGAGTCCGGCGCCGTGCGCAAGCGCTATCTCGCACTCGTGCGCGGCTGGCCGGACGCCAAAGGCGAGATCGACTATCCCCTGGCGCGCGACCCCGAGCTGCCATCCACCGGCCAGCCGCGGCTGGCCGCCGTCACGCGCTGGCGCCGCCTCGCCTGCTTCGAATGGCCGTTCCCCGACGGCCGCCACGCGACGAGCCGCTACGCGCTGGTCGAGGTCGAACCGCTGTCCGGCCGCCGCCACCAGATCCGTCGCCACTTCAAGCACCTCGCGCATCCGCTGGTGGGCGACACCACGCACGGCAAGGGCGCGCACAACCGCGCGGTCGCGGCCTGGCTGGGGACGTCGCAGTTGTGGCTGCATGCCACGCGTCTGGAGCTGCCGCCCGTCGATGGCCGGCCGGGGCTGGCGATCGAGTCGGAACCCGGCGCGCAATGGCACCGCCTGATGGCTGGCGCCCCGGCTTGATGCCGCGCCACGCGCAGCGGGCGCGCGCCTGCAGGCGCGGCCCGGCGTCGACCCGCACCGGCTCGACGGACGTCCCTCAGTGCCCGGGCGTGATCAGGATCTTGCCCTGGCGCTCGCCGGCGGCCGCGGCTGCCACGGCCTCCTTGACCTGTTCCACGCCGTAGGTGGCCTGGATGGGCGTGCCCAGCTTTCCCGCGGCGATCAGGCCGGCCAGCTCGGTCAGCAAGGCGACCTGCCGGGACTGCGGGGCCGTCTTGAACCAGCGCGCCAGCCAGAAGCCCTTGAGCGTCACGTCCTTGAAGATCAGTTCGCGCGGGGTCACGATGCAGGGCTCGCCGCTCAGCGCGCCATAGTTGACGATGCTGGCGCCCTCGGCCAGCGCCTGCGCCAGGCGCATGGTGGCCTTGCCGCCGACGGCATCGATGCCCAGCTTGACGGGGGCGCCGTTCGTGGCCGCCTTGACGCGCTCCGCGAGATCGTCGCCGTCCACCAGCACCACGTCGCCCCCCTGGGCCGCCACGCTGGCCACGGCGGAATCGCGACGCACGACGTTGACCGTCCTGAACCCGCGCAGCCCGGCCAACTGGACGACGTAGCTGCCCACGCCGGAGTTGGCGCCGTTCTGGATGATCCAGTCGCCGGGCTGCAGCTCGGCGAAGTCGCTCAGGAGCAACGAGGCGGTGGGCGGGTTGACCGTCAGCATGGCCAGTTGCCGCACGTCGGCATCGCCGGGCAGCGGGAGGAGGCGGTTCGCGGGAACCACGACGTGCGTCGCCCACGTGCCGGCGCCGGCAGGCAGCAGCACGGTCTGGCCCACGGCCGGGCCCTGGGAATCCGGGCCCAGCTCGACGACGCGCCCCACGCCTTCGCTGCCGCCCACGGCGGGCAGCGGCGGAAGCATGCCGTACTGGCCGGTCAGCATCAGCACGTCGCTCGGGTTGATGGGCGCGGCCAGCACGGCCACCAGGGCCTGCCCGGCGGCCAGCGCGGGGCGCTCGAACGGGACGGCGGCGATCACGTCCTGCGGGACCGGGCCGCGTTGCGTGTACTGGGCTTTGAGCATGCGAGTCATGGGGTTGCTGCCGCCGTGGTCGGCGCCGGGTGTTGCGATGGGCGAATCGTAGAGAGGCCGCCGGTTTTGCGGAATACGCCGCATTCGCTAAAATCTCTTGCCGAAAAGACAACAATTGGCCTCGGAACCATGGACAAGCTGCGCGCGCTGCAATACCTGGTCAAGGTGGCCGACACGCTGAGCTTCTCGCGCACGGCCCGCGCCTTCGGCGTGCCGGCCTCGTCCATCTCGCGCCGCATCACCGATCTCGAGGCCGCGCTCGGCGTGCAGCTCCTGCATCGCACCACGCGCACCGTGCGGCTGACGGAGGTCGGCGCGCGCTACCTGGAAGAGGTCCGCGCCGGCCTGGCCCAGCTCGCGGACGCCGACGAACTGGTGGGCCAGAGCAGCACCACCCCGAGCGGCACGCTGCGCATCAGCGCCATGCCGGGCTACGGGGCGCTGCTGCTGATGCCCGCGCTGCAGGAATTCAGCGAGCGCTACCCCGACATCGTGCTGGACGTGCACCTGAGCGACGCGCTCGTCGAGCTCGGCCGCGACCAGATCGACATCGCCATCCGCGGCGGCCGCGAGCCCCAGGACCGCGTGGTGGCGCGCCGGCTGGATCCGAACCGCTTCGTCCTCGCCGCCTCGCCACCGTACCTGGCGCGCATGGGCACGCCGCGCACCCTGGCCGACCTGCCAGGGCACCGCGCGCTGATGTACCGCGGGCCCAACGCCATCATCAAGTGGCAGGGCCTGGACGAGGACGGCTGGCACGAGATCCCCGTCTCGCCGGCCTTCATCAGCAACGACGGCTCGGCCCTGATCGCGATGGCCTGCCGGCACCACGGCCTCGTCCTGCTGTCGGAGTGGGGCCTGCGGAGCGCCCTCGATCGCGGCGAGCTCGTGCCGGTGGTGCTCGACCGGCCCGTGTCCGTCGGCCGCGGTGGTGAAGCCGGCAT
>JBJMWE010000211.1:0-7747 GCA_045810285.1 Vitreoscilla sp.
CCAGAACGTCACCGGCTCGTTCGCCAAGGCCAACAAGGTCTCGTACACCGACTACTCGGTCACGCTGGGCAAGGACTTCGGCAAGGGCCTGTCGGCCTCGCTGCAGCTGATCGCCACCGACGCCGAGAAGAGCAACTACGTCACCTCCACCGGCAAGTTCACCGGGCGCACGACCGTCGTCGCCGGCGTGAAGTACTCGTTCTGAGCGCCGCCTGATTCTCGTGGGCCCGGGGCGACCCGGGTCGTTTTGTTCGACAAGAAGCGGGCGCGAGAGCTCCCCGCAAGCTGAGGAGATACCGACCATGAAGATGGTGACTGCCGTCGTGAAGCCCTTCAAGCTCGACGAAGTGCGTGAGGCCCTGAGCGCGATCGGCGTGCAGGGCATCACGGTGACCGAAGTGAAGGGCTTCGGTCGCCAGAAGGGCCACACGGAGTTGTATCGCGGCGCCGAATACGTCGTGGACTTCCTGCCCAAGGTGAAGATCGAAGCCGCCGTCGACGACACGCTCGTCGACCAGGTCATCGAGGCCATCGAGACCTCGGCCCGCACCGGAAAGATCGGCGACGGAAAGATCTTCGTCTCGCCGCTCGAGCAGGTCGTGCGCATCCGCACCGGCGAGACCGGCAAGGACGCCCTCTGAAGGCGCCCTGGCTCCCGCCGATTCCCGCACGTTCCAAAACGCCACACGCTTCCAACTCCTGAAAGCCTTGCCACCATGAGAAAGCTTCTCGCTTCCCTCGCCCTCGGACTCGCCGTCCTGGGGTCCTCCGCGACATCGTTCGCGGCAGACGACGCGGCGTCCGCGGCTTCTGCCCCGGCCGCCGCCACCGCCTCTGCCAGCGCGCCCGCCGCCGACGCTTCCGCGCCGGCCGCCGCCACGGCCGCCTCGGGCGCGGCGTCCACGCCGACGATCGTCGAGACCGTCAACAAGGGCGACGTGTCCTGGATGCTGGTCTCCACCGCGCTCGTCATCATGATGTCCATCCCCGCCCTGGCGCTGTTCTACGGCGGCCTGGTGCGCAGCAAGAACATGCTGTCGGTGCTGATGCAGGTGTTCGTCACGTTCTCGCTGATCGTGGTGCTGTGGGCCATCTACGGCTACAGCTTCGCGTTCACGCAGGGCAGCGGCTGGCTGTCGCCGTTCTTCGGCGGCGCCTCGCGCACCTTCCTGAGCGGCACGTTCGACGCGGCCAAGGGTTCGTTCTCGAACGCCGCCACGTTCAGCAAGGGCGTGGTGCTGCCGGAGCTGGTCTTCGTCGTGTTCCAGGCGACCTTCGCGGCCATCACGTGCTGCCTGATCGTGGGCTCGTTCGCGGAACGCATGAAGTTCTCGGCCGTGCTGGCCTTCATGGTGCTGTGGTTCACCTTCAGCTACGTGCCCATCGCGCACATGGTGTGGTTCTGGCAAGGTCCGGACGCCTACACCAGCAAGGACGTCGTCGACGCCACGAACGCCACCGCCGGCCTGATCTGGCAGTGGGGCGCGCTGGACTTCGCCGGCGGCACCGTGGTTCACATCAACGCCGCCGTCGCGGGCCTGGTGGGCGCGTACATGGTGGGCAAGCGCATCGGCTACGGCAAGGAAGCCTTCACGCCGCACTCGACCACGCTGACGATGGTGGGCGCCGCCCTGCTGTGGGTGGGCTGGTTCGGCTTCAACGCGGGCTCGGCCCTGGAAGCCAACGGCACCGCCGCGCTGGCCTTCGTCAACACCTTCACCGCCACGGCCGCCGCCGTGCTGTCGTGGTCGCTGGGCGAAGCGCTGATGAAGGGCAAGGCCTCGATGCTGGGCGCCGCCTCGGGTGCCGTCGCGGGCTTGGTGGCGATCACCCCGGCCGCCGGCAACGTCGGCCTGATGGGCGCGATCATCCTCGGCCTGATCGCCGGCTTCGCGGGCCTGTGGGGCGTGCATGGCCTGAAGAAGCTGCTGGGCGCGGACGACTCGCTGGACGTGTTCGGCGTGCACGGCGTGTGCGGCATCGTCGGCGCGCTGCTGACCGGCGTGCTGAACCACCAGAAGTTCGGCGGCCCGGGCATGGTCACCGACTGGGTCACCGCCACCGTCGGCTCGAACGACGTCGGCGCGCAGCTCCTGATCCAGGCAAAGGCCGTGGGCGTCACGGTGCTGTGGTCGGGCGTGGTCTCGCTCATCGCCTACAAGCTGGTCGACCTGACCATCGGCCTGCGCGTGTCGGAAGACGACGAGCGCGAAGGCCTGGACATCACGTCCCACGGCGAAACGGCCTACGCCAAGTAAGCCACCGGCCGGCCCCGCCTCGGCGGGTTCGTCCGACACAAGGGGCTGCCCGCGAGGGCAGCCCTTTTTTCGTCCTGCGCGCGGCGGCGCGTCACGCGCCGCAAATGAAAAAGGCCCCGTCGCGCGGGGCCTTCGCCATGGAGCGGGCCGCGTCAGCGCGGGCGCCGACGCACGCGCCAGGCCAGCAGGCCCAGGCCGGCCGCCAGCAGCGGCAGGCCGACGGGCTCGGGTACCGCGGCGGGCGGCAGATCGGCGGCATAGGCGTCGACCGAGCCGTAGAAGATGCCGCCCAGGTCGCCGCTGGTCAGGTTCTCGAACGAGATCGTGATCTGGCGGGTGTCGGTGCTCGCGCTGGGCGTGTCGCCGATCATCGCGAATTGCTCCGCGCTGGCGCTGTCGGTGCTGACGCTGCCCGCGCCGGTGGCGTCGGTCAGCTTCAGGAACACCGAAGCCCAGGTGTCGGCGTGCGGATCGGCGAACGTGGACAGCGCCGAGGCACTGGCGTCGGCGGTGATGACGAGGCGGGTGTCGGCCGACAGCGTGAACGGCGCGTACATGGCGCCGTCCCCGAGCTGCACGGTGCTGGCGCCGTACAGGCCCTGCAGGAATGTGGACGCCGACGCGGTGGCCGCGCCGCCGGCGCCCGGCGCGCGCGGGTCACCCGTGAACGACGCCAGCGCCGACGTGCTGCCGCTCGTGCTGGATGACGAGCCGGCGCCGAACGCGGCGCCACCCATGTGCGTGTCGGTGAGCACGTGGCCCGGCGCGCCGCTCTCTGCCGCGATGAACGAGCCGCCCTGCAGGTTCTGGAACGTGATCGACGGCGCGATGCCGTCGTTGGGGTCGAGGTCGATCAGCTCGACATGAAAGTCCGACATCGACGCCGTGGCCGTGCTCGCCGCCGCCGGCACGGCGGCCAGCAACGCGATGGCCGCGGCAATGGTCGCGCGCGCTTGTCCTTGCATCTTGGGTTCCTGTCGTCTCCGCGCGGGCCGCCCTCTGCAGCCGCGTCATGCACCAGTCTAGGACGCCATCCCGGCCTCTGCTCGGGCTCGTCGCAACCGAGTGTATTTGTCGTCAGCAAATGGCGTGCTGACGCGCGTTCGGCATCACGTTTGCTCAGCCCGCCATCGCGACTTTCGGGCAGGCCACTGTCGAGCGCAAGGTCCCGGCATCCCCTCGTCGCGGTACCCCCCTGGGGCATTGCCGGCCGTGCGCGCGCAGCGCATCAACGAAGGACGCACAGTGCAGGCTCAACACATCGCTTCCGGCGCGCCCGCCGAACATTCCCTCCTGCTCGACAACTGGCGCGGCTGGGCGATCATCCTCGTCATCGGCGGGCACTTCTGGCACGTGCCGGCGGTGGACGCCGGGCGCCTGGGCGTGGAGCTGTTCTTCGTGCTGTCGGGCCGCCTGATGGCCGACCTGCTGTTCGTCCGCCAGACACCGATCCCCACTTTCTTCCAGCGCCGCTTCACGCGGGTGCTGCCGCTGTCGCTGCTGTTCGTCGCCACGGCCTGGATCGCCTTCCCGCCCGGCCCGCTCTACCTGCCGGACCGGGCCGCGCTGGCCTCGCTGGGCATGGTGGTGAACTACACCCAGCTGATCGGCGCCAGCGCGCCGGTGACCGACCACTACTGGTCGCTGTGCGTCGAGGAACACAGCTACCTCGCGCTGGCCGTGCTCGCGCTGGCGCTGCGGCGCGGCGACCGCCAGCGCGGCCCGCTGCCGGGCTGGATCTGCCTCGCGCTGGCCGGCGTGATGATGCTCAACGGCATGCGGCTCTGGATCGAGACGCACAACTACTACATGACGTACTGGCGCTCCGACGTGCGCGCGGCGTCGATCTTCGCCAGCGTCGGCCTGCGCGTGCTCGCAGTCCACGGACGCCTCGGCTTCCTGCGCCGCGCCTGGGTGCCGCTGGCCGCGTTCCTGGCGGGCCTGGTGCTGAGCACGCACCACATGCCCGAGCCCCTGAAGTACAGCCTGGCCACGCTGGCCATCGCCATCGCGGTCAACACGCTGGAAAGCGCGCCGGCCTTCGGACGCCGGTTCATGAGCTCGCGCGCGATCGGCTGGGTGGGCGTGATCTCGTACTCGCTCTACATCTGGCAGCAACCGTTCTACTACTCGATCGACCAGTACGGCGCGCTGCCGATGGCGCTGGCCGCGGTGGGCGTGGCCGTCCTGAGCTTCTACCTCGTCGAGAACCCGGTGCGGCTGCGCCTGAACGCGCTGCGGGCCCGGCGCCGGGCCCGCCTGGCCACGGCGGCGGGTTGAACCGGCACGGCACGCAGGGGCCCGCGACGGGCCGGTCGGCGTGCGAAAAACACGCTCTCCGGGGCTTGTGCAGCCCGGCCGTGCCCCCACATGAGCTGGCTGAACCGTCCGCCTAGAATCAGGCTCCAGTCTCCCAGGATCCCGTCATGGTCCCCCATCTCGTCACCGCGTTGACCGGCCCGATCAACGAACTCGAGCAGCGCGTGCTCGAATCGATGCCCGCGATCGAGCGCTGGTTCCGGCTCGAATGGATGGAGCACACGCCGCCGTTCTACACCTCGGTGGACATCCGCAACGCCGGCTACAAGCTCGCGCCGGTGGACACCAACCTGTTCCCGGGCGGCTTCAACAACCTCACCGAGCCCATGCTGCCGCTGGCCATCCAGGCGGCCATGGCGGCGATCGAGAAGATCTGCCCCGAGGCCAAGAACCTGCTGCTGATCCCCGAGAACCACACGCGCAATTCGTTCTATCTCACGAACGTCAAGCAGCTGGTGCGCATCTTCTCCAGCGCCGGCCTGAACGTGCGCCTCGGCTCGCTCGACCCGGCCATCACCGAGCCCACCGAATTCGCGCTCCCGGACGGCAGCTCGCTCACCTACGAGCCGCTGCTGCGCACGCCGCGCCGCCTGGGCCTGAAGGATTTCGATCCCTGCACGGTGCTGCTGAACAACGACCTGTCGGCCGGCCTGCCCAAGATCCTCGAGAACCTGAACGAGCAGTACCTGCTGCCGCCGCTGCACGCGGGCTGGGCGGTGCGCCGCAAGACCAACCACTTCCACAGCTACGAGGAAGTGGCCAAGAAGTTCGCCAAGCTGCTGGGCATGGACCCGTGGCTGATCAACCCGATGTACTCGCACTGCGGCCAGGTGAACTGGGCCGAGGGCACGGGCCTGGACTGCGTGCAGACCAACGTCGATGCGCTGCTCACCAAGATCCGCCGCAAGCACAAGGAATACGGCATCGCCGAGAAGCCGTTCGTGGTCGTCAAGGCCAACAACGGCACCTACGGCATGGGCGTGATGACGGTGCGCGACGCCAAGGAGCTCGACGAGGTCAACCGCCGCACGCGCAACAAGATGGACGTCGTCAAGGACGGCCAGCACGTCACCGAGGTCATCATCCAGGAAGGCGTGCCAACCTACGAGCGCGTCAACGAGGCCGTGGCCGAGCCGGTGGTCTACATGATCGACCGCTACGTGGTCGGCGGCTTCTACCGCATGCACGCCGAGCGCGGCACCGACGAGAACCTGAACGCGCCGGGCGCCAGCTTCGTGCCGCTGGCCTTCGCCGAGAGCTCGCACCTGCCCCGGCCGGGCGAGAAGCCGGGCGTCAGCGCACCCAACCGGTTCTACATGTACGGCGTGATCGGCCGCCTGGCGATGCTGGCCGCCTCGTACGAGCTCGAGGCGACCGATCCCGAGGCCGAGGTCTACGAGTAGGGCCTGCGCGCCGTCCGCCGCTCGGGCGCCGGGAGTCGGCGCGGCACGAACGCGTTCGCGCACGGCGCGGAATCTGCGGCGTTTGGCGACGCCGAGCGGCAGCTGAGCCTGGTGGCGGTCCCCTTCGTGAGGCTGACTGGAGCCTCCCTCCCGGAGGGAGGCTGGAGGGTGCGGTCGATCATGCTGGAGCTCCCTCGCGGAGGGGGCTCGGGGGAGCCGTGCATTTAGCCACCGGCTGGGAGGCTGGGCGGCGTCCGCCGCACAGGCTCCTCATATGGTCGCCGCAGTCAATCGCGTCAGCGCATGGATGCTTGCCTGTGGTGGTTTGAGGATCGATCAGGTGATGCGACACGAGCGTTGCAGCGACGATGAATCAGACTCATATCCGCGGATTGGGTACCAGCCTTTCATCGATCCGTCGCGGGCCTGCCTCGCTCTAGCGTCGGGGATCAGCCTTGCGGTGCCCTGATAGGAGCGACGAGGGTTGCCTTGGTCGTTGCTCGTATCGCATCGCCCGATCGATCCCTGTGTATGTTCAGGCAAGTACTCCTTTCTCGCGTTGAGCTTGCATGCCGATGGCCCAGACGAAGCCTGCCAGTTCCCGGGCCACGGCCACGCAAACCTTGTTCGCCTGGACGCCTCGCTTTTGCAGGGCCGCGAAGCGCTCGGTCAGCCGTAGTTGTCCCTTCCAGGCCATCGTGCGTACTGCGTCGGACAGACCTTCCTGCCGAGCGTTGAGCTCTTTGCCTACTCGCGCCTTGAAGCGGTAGTTCCAGGCCGCTTCGACCAGCAGCCTGCGTGCATGGCCGTTGCCCGTCTTGGTGATGCTGCCCCGGCTCGTGCGCTCACCGCTGGAGTACTCCGAGGGCACGAGGCCCAGGTAGCCCATAAGCTTGCGTGGGTGGTCGAAGCGGCGGAGGTCACCGATCTGCGCGATCAGGCCGATCGCGGAGATTGCGGCCACGCCGCGCAGTGCCTGCAGAGCGAGGACCACCGACTCGAAGCGCCAGCCGGCGATCGAGCCCAGCAGCGCTTTGGTCAAGCGCTCGACACGTTCGATTTCACCGCCTGCCAATACTCAGTAAAGGCCGTTTGCGCGGCAGCCGCTTCGAAGCTCTGCCTGGCCAGCCAGTGATCATGTGCACCGCACCACGAGGTCTTGCCGCCATAGCGTCTGTCGTGACGCAGCAGGAAGCCCTTGAGCTGCTGGCGGAGCTGCTTGCGGCTGTTGACGGCGTCCTCACGCGCACGCGACAGATCGCGGATCGCTTCGTCGCCTGGATCGGGAATCCACACGGCGGTGAGCCTGCCGGCGCGCGAATACTCGGCCAGCTCCAGGCTGTCGCGGGCGTCGGTCTTGACCCGGTTGCCCGCCTGCCGAGGCGTCTTCGATGGCGCCATGACCTCGCAGGCGTAACCGTTCTTCGTCAACGCCCGTTGCAGTCCGTAGCCGGTCGGTCCAGCCTCGTAGACGATGTGCAGCTCTTCGACGCCGCCCAGCTTGGCCAGCACCTTGAGCAACTTGGGCACGTCGTGCACGACCTTGCCGATCAGCCGTGCCTTGTCCCGGCCCGGTTCGGCCGCGGCCACCGTAATGCTGCTCTTGTGGACGTCCAGACCCACATGAACCTTGGTACGCTCTTCCATGGTCGGTCTCCTTGTTGCTGACGGCGCAAGCCACAGCATGTAGCTCTACGCGCCTCGGCGCGCAACCTACGATGTTGGAGACCGGCCGCCTTACCCTGGGGCGGCGACCATGATGTCTAG
>JBJMWE010000212.1:0-7248 GCA_045810285.1 Vitreoscilla sp.
CCATGTCCACCGTCAAGATCACCCCCGACATCGTCGTCAGCAACGGCGCGCCGTTCGTGCTGTTCGGCGGCATCAACGTGCTGGAATCGAAGGAGCTCGCGCTGCGCTCGGCCGAGGAGTACGTGCGGGTCACGACCAGGCTGGGCATCCCCTACGTGTTCAAGGGCAGCTTCGACAAGGCCAACCGCTCGTCGATCCACTCGTACCGTGGCCCCGGCCTGGAAGAAGGCCTGCGCATCCTCGAGGCGGTCAAGACGACTTTCGGCGTGCCGCTGATCACCGACGTGCACGAGCCGCATCAATGCGCCGCGGTCGCCGAGGTGGTCGACGTGCTGCAGCTGCCCGCGTTCCTGGCGCGCCAGACTGACCTGGTGGTCGCGCTCGCCAAGACGGGCCGCGTCATCAACATCAAGAAGCCGCAGTTCCTCAGCCCCTCCCAGATGGCCAACATCTGCGAGAAGTTCCGCGAGGCCGGCAACGACCAGCTGATCCTGTGCGACCGCGGCACCTGCCTGGGCTACGACAACCTCGTGGTCGACATGCTGGGCTTCTCGGTGATGAAGAAGACGACCGGCGATGCGCCGGTGATCTTCGACGTCACGCACTCGCTGCAACAGCGCGAGTCCGGCGCCGCGGCCTCGGGCGGACGCCGCGCACAGGTGGCCGAGCTGGCGCGCGCCGGCCTGGCCGTGGGCCTCGCGGGCCTGTTCCTGGAAGCGCATCCGGAGCCGGACAAGGCGCGCTGCGACGGCCCCAGCGCGCTGCCGCTGGACCAGCTGGAGCCCTTCCTGGCACAGATGAAGGCGATCGACGATCTCGTCAAGTCGTTCCCACCGCTGCACATCCACGGCTGAAGGCTTGACGGACACGGAGCGCCTCGTCGAGACGGAGGTGCAGCGCAATCCGGTGTACGTCAGCGTCCAGACCTACCGCCAACGCGTGGCGATCAAGCGCTACGCGCAGCGCTGGCCGCGCGTCACCATCGTCGACTGCTGATCAGGCCTCGGCCAGGCTGCTGCGATGACGCAGTTGCGGGAACCAGCGCATCCACAGGCCGACGACGAGCAGCGTGCCCACGCCACCGGCCACGACCGCGCCGACCGGGCCGAACAGGGCCGCGGTGGCGCCCGACTCGAACTCGCCGAGCTGGTTGCTGGCGCCGATGAAGATCGCGTTGACGGCGCTGACGCGGCCGCGCATCTCGTCGGGCGTGTCCAGCTGCACCAGCGTCTGGCGCACGACGACGCTGACCATGTCGACCGCGCCGTTGACGAACAGCGCCACCATCGACAGCCAGAACCAGGGCGAGAGGCCGAACACGATGGTGGTGACGCCGAAGATCGCCACGCACGAGAACAGGATCGCGCCGGCGCGGCTGCGGATGGTCCATCGCGCGAGCACCAGCGACATCAGCAACGCGCCCATCGCAGGCGCGCCGCGCAGCAGGCCCAGGCCCTGCGGGCCGACGTGCAGGATGTCGCGCGCATAGATCGGCAGCAGCGCGACGGCGCCGCCCAGCAGCACCGCGAACAGGTCCAGCGAGATCGCGCCCAGCACCACCGGCTTGGCGCGGATGAAGCGCACGCCGGCCAGCAGCGTGTCCATCGTCACCGGCGCGCGCGGCGCGGGCTTGTGGTCGTAGCGCGCGCTCCACACCAGGCTGGCGCCGACGACGAACAGCCCCGCGCAGACGACGTAGACCACGCTCGCGCCCGCGGCGTACAGGAAGCCGCCGAACGCCGGCCCGCCGATGATCGCCGCCTGGTTGCCCGAGGAGCTGAAGGCCATCGCGCGCGACAGGATGGACGCCGGTACCAGCAGCGGCGTCAGCGCCTGCTGCGCGGTCATCTGGAACGAGCGCGCCACGCCCAGCAGCAGCGACACGCCCAGGATCAGGTCGCGCGAGATCCAGTGTTCGTGCGTGGCCAGCAGCAGGACCAGCGCCGCGGCCAGTTGCAGCGACATCGCCATCGAGACGATGTGGCGGCGGTCGTAGTGGTCGGCCACGTGACCCGAGACGAGCGCCAGCGCCAGCGCCGGCACGAACTGGAACAGGCCGACGAGGCCGAGGGCCCACGCGCTGTGCGTCAGGTCGTACATCTGCCAGCCGACGGCCACCATCACCATCTGGTTGCCCATCGTGCCGGCCACGCGGCCTGCCCAGAAGCGGAGAAAGGAAGGGTGGGAGGCGAGCGACGGGGACACGGTCATCAGGCCGCCATCGTCCCACATCGGGCTCTGCCGGGCTGGCCAAGGGCCGATTTCCCGTAACGCGCCGCCCCACCCCAAAATAGAATTTGATTCCTCACGAAGGGCCCGACATGAAACTGGATGCCATCGACCGCAAGCTGCTGGAGATGCTGCAGCTCGATTGCGACACCCCCGTCGCCGAACTCGCCGCGGCGGTACAGCTCTCGACGACGCCCTGCTGGCGCCGCATCCAGCGCATGAAGGACGCCGGCATCATCACGGGCAACGTGGCCCTGGTCGATCCGAAGAACGTCAACGTGGGCGTGACGGTGTTCGTCAACATCCGGACCAACCAGCACAGCCAGGCCTGGTTCGACCGCTTCCACGCCACCGTCGACTCGATCCCGGAGGTCGTCGAGTTCTACCGCATGAGCGGCGACGTCGACTACCTGCTGCGCATCGTCGTGCCCGACATCGCGGCCTACGACGGCGTCTACAAGCGCCTGATCGCGGGCACGCAGCTGTTCGACGTGAGCTCCAGCTTCGCGATGGAGCAGCTGAAGTTCACCACCGCCCTGCCCTTGCGCTACGCGGACTAGCCGCAGCCCGGGAGCGCAGGCGGCCGGGCCGCGGCGTCCATGCCGCCCGAAACGCAATTACCTATACAGGTATGGGCATAGGTAGATCCACCATGGGACGTTTCGATGGATGCGCCGAACATGGGCCCGTCCACGGCGGCGATCCCGCGTGGACGACGTCTCATTCCATCAATCAAGGGAGATCATCAAGATGAATCGCATCGCGATCAGCGGCATTCTTCTGTCGTTCGGCCTGACCACCGGCGCCGGCGCCTTCGCACAGACGGGCCTGACGGCATCGCCGAACCCGCTGAACCTGTCCGCCCGAGGCGGCCAGCTGGCCTCGGCATGGGTCACGATCACCAACCACGGCCCCGGCTTCGCCAGCAACCTCGCGGTAGCCATCCCCACGGGCGCCCACAATGGCTCGCTGACCGTCATCGGCGACACCTGCACGGGCGCCACGCTGGCGCAGGGCGGTACCTGCAGCGTGCGCTTCGAGTACGAGAGCAAGTGCTTCTACAGGGTCGGCCTGGCGGACACGTACGGCGTGTCGATCACGTCGTCGCAATTCCCGGTCTTGAACGAGACGGTCAACGGCACCAACCTGAGCTACAGCTGCGACTGATCGTCGCGCCTGCGGGCCGCCTTGCCGGCGGCCCGGCGACATCGCGCTCGGACGCCTACCGCGTTGCGAGCGCGCCCAGTCCCCGCATCACCAGCAACACCCCGACGGCCGCGCTCACGATCGCGAACCCCTGCTGCAGCCGCGGCCCCGCCACGCGCGCCGCGATCACGCGCGCCGCGAGCGTCGCGAACACCGAGCCGATCGCGAACGGCAGCGCGATGTCCCACGCGATCGCGCCATGCCAGGCTGCGGCGCCGACGCCGCCGATCGACGCGAGCGCGATCACGGCCAGCGACGTGGCCACGATGCTGCGCGCCGAGAGCTCGGTGAAGCGCGTGAGCGCCGGCACGATGACGAAGCCGCCGCCCACGCCCAGGAGCCCGCTGAGCAGGCCCGCGGTCACGCCCGTGACGGCCAGCGCCTGCGCGCAGGGCCGCGTCCACACGAGGCGGCCGTCGCGCGCGTCGAGCACGCACGGGAGCGCGGCGCGCTCGGGCGCGTCGCAGGCGCCCGCGCGCAGCGCGTGACGCGCGCGCTGCCACATGCGCCACGCCGACAGCCCCAGCACCGCGGCGAACGCAAGGGTGAGCGGCGCGTTGGGCACGCGCTGCGCGGCGGCGACGCCCGCCGGCGCGAGGGCCATCGCCAGGCCGCCCATCAACCCGGCGGCCCGGTAGCGCACGATGCCGTCGCGCAGGCCGAGCGCCGCCGACATCGCCGCGGCCAGGCCGACGGCCAGCAGGCCGATGGGCGCGGCCTCGGCCAGGCCCAGGTGCAGCGCGAAGACGAGCAGCGGCACCGCCAGGATGCCGCCGCCCGCACCGGTGAGCGCGAGCAGCAGTCCCACGAGTGCGCCGAGTGCGAAGGCTTCCATCACGCCGGCTCGTGGTCGGCGTCGGAGCGCTTCGGTGTCCGGATGCGGACGATCGAGGCGTGGACGATGGTCATGATGCGTATTTGAACAGCGCGCACGGTACGCGACATTCCAGCGCACGGCCACCGGGTAGGTACGCAGGCGCGGGGACTTGTCGCCGACGCCCGGTCGGTGAGAGACTGGCCCGATGGACAGCCAACACGCCACCCTCGATCCGCAGTCCCACACCTGGCTGGAGCTCGGAGAAGTGCAGCAGTTGCTGCTGGACGCCTACCCCGGCGTGGTGCTGGGAGTCGACGGGCACAGCCGAATACGCTGGATCAATCCCGTGGCCGCCGAGCGACTGGGCTACGCCTGCGACGAACTGGCCGGCCGCCCCATCGCCGGCAGCCTGATCTCGCAGGACGAACTCGAGGCCCGCGCGGCCGAGTTGTCGGCCATCCTCGGCGAGCACGTCGTGGCCGATGCCGGCGTCCTCGGCACGGCGCTCACGCGGGACGGCATTCCCAGCGAGCACGACTGGGTGCTGCGCCACAAGGATGGCTCGTCGCACGCCACGCGGCTCAACGTGGGCGCGCTGCGCGACCATCGCGGCCAGGTCGTGGGCCTGATCGCCGTCGAGCCGCTGCACCAGGGCGAAGGCGCGCCGCTGCGCCTCACGCACCACGACACCCTCACCGGCCTGCCCACGCGCGCCGTGCTGCAGGATCGCGCCGAGATGGCGCTGCTGCGCGCCGCCCGCCAGAAGACGGTGCTGGCCTTCATGCTCATCGAGATCGACGGCTTCGACGCCCTCTGCGAGAAGCACGGCCGCACCGTCGGCGACGACGTGCTGCGCGCCACCGCCGGCCGCCTGCACTTCGAGCTGCGCAAGACCGATACCGCCGTGCGGCTGGATCGCGGCCAGTTCGCCGCGATGCTGGTCGACCTGCACCAGCCCGAGGAGGCCGAGCGCGTCGCGGCCAAGGTCGCGCAGGCGCTGGCGGCGCCGGTCAACGTGGGGGTGGCGCGCCTGCCGCTGGCGGCACGCGTGGGCGTCGTCTGGTCACCCCAGCACGGCAACCAGCTGGTGCCGCTGCTGCAGGCTGCCGAGGCCGCGCTGGCCACGCTGCCGGCGGGCCAGGGCGGCGTGGCCGCGGGCGATCCGCGGCGTTGACCGCGCGCCGGTCCGCCGCGCTTCGGCAAGCGCGCTAGAACGGCGCGCGCGACGGCACGAAATCGTCGCCGCTGGCGTCGCCCACCGGCAGCGTGCGTTCGTCGTGCGCATGCTTGCCTGCACGGCCCAGCGCGCTCTCGGTCGCGCGCACGAGCTTGCGCACCGCACCGTTGACGGCCGCGTCCATGCCGGACGCGTCGTTGGTCACGGCCACCGGCGGACGATCGTTGACGCGGGCCTCCATCGTGCAGCGCAGGGCCGCCGCGCCGCCCTTGCCGGCGTTCTCGTCGCTCAGGTACACCTCCACGCGCGTGACGTGGTCGGCGAAGTGCGCCATGGCGGACTCGACCACGCCCCGCGCCCAGAGGGTGCGCGCCTCGGTGGCCTCGATGTGGCTGTCGGCATTGACCTGGATCTGCATGGGATGTCCTTTCGAAGTGCGATTGGCCCTGGCGAGGCAGGCCTCGTGCCCATCCGGGCCGCGGCGCGGCGGCATGGCGATTGCCTGACAAGACGCAATTCACTCGCAGGAATCGACATGACCACCCACACCCCCCGCCAGGACGACCCCCGCCGCGACGACCTGCCCGATGGGCGCAACGGCCGCGTCGTCGGCGAGAACGACGACAACGTGCTCGAATCGATCGGCAAGGCCGTGGTCGCGCCGATCGAAGGCGCCGACGAGGACGCCGAACCCGTCGACGACCAGCACGGCCGCGCGTTCGTCGACCTGACGAAGACGCTGCCCCAGGGCCAGCAGGCCGCGCCGCGCACGCCCACGGCGCCGAAGCCCCGCGGCAAGGCGCTCTGACGCCGTCCAGGAGCCTGCGCCGCAGAAGCCGCCGGGGCTCCCGTCCGGGCCTACACGCGGCGCAGGATCAGCAGCCGCGATCGCAGCCGCACCCGCATGCCGAGCTTCTCGTACAGCGCGATCGCGGGCGCGTTCTCGGCCAGCGCGTGCAGGAACGGCGTCTCGCCGCGCGCGACGATCGCCCGCGACACGCGCCGCATCAGTTCGGTCGGCCAGCCGCGGCCGCGGAAGTCCGGGTGGCAGCAGACGGCGCTGATCTCGGTGTGGCCCGGCACGCGCATGCGCTCGCCGGCCATCGCGACGATGCGGCCGTCGACCTCGATGCCCACGAAGCGCCCCAGCTCCGCGGTGCGCGCGAACCACGGGCCGGGCGCGGTGAGTTGCACCAGCGCGGTCATCGCCAGCACGTCGGCCGGGCCGAGCGCGCGCAGGCCCGCCGGATCGCCGGGTTCGCCCGCCACGGCGCCGACCATCTGGACGAGCGCCTTGCGATCGAGCACTTCGAACGCGGGCCCGGGGTCGACCTCGTCCGGCAGCGACAGCGCGACGAACTCGTCGCGCGCCATGTCGGCCGCGAGCGCCTCGAATGCCGCCGGCGTCACGGCCGGCATGCCGGCGAAGCGTGCGAAGTCGGGTTGGTAACGGCGCGCCAGCGGGCCGCCGCGCGCCAGGTCGACGTGCTGCGTGGTGAGCGCGCTCCAGATGACGTTGTCGAGGGGATGGACGGCAGTCATGCGCGACAGTGTGCCCCGCGCGCTCGCGGCGCAGGCGCGTGGGGCCTTGCGCCCGAGGCAGCCCGGCCAAGCGGCGGCCGCCGCCCATGGCCACGGCGTCGCCCGCCCATCGCCGCCGGGCCGGACGGCGTCGCATGGAGCGCCGGCGGCCGCCTCAGTTCGATTCGAACGACACCACGAACTCGGCACCGACGCCGCCGTTGCGCGCCTCGAGCGACCAGCCGTGCGCCAGGGCCACCTCGTGGCAGATGGCCAGGCCCAGGCCAGCGCCGGTGTC
>JBJMWE010000213.1:0-5204 GCA_045810285.1 Vitreoscilla sp.
AGGCCCAGTGGCAGCCCCTGCGCCGTCACGACCAGGCTCGAGTGCATCAAGATGCCACAGGTCGTGTGCGGTTGCGGCCGACCGGCTTTGTCGCGGCGACTATGGGTGACCCCCTTGAAGCCGACCAATTCGGGCTTGTCTCGTTTGAACGAGAACTCGGTAGTGTCCTGCAGAACGTGCAGCGGGCCAGTGCTGGCCCGCGCTCGATCGCCGGTGGCCTGGAAGTGCCCCGCGAGGATCGCCTGCTCGTCGACGTCGTCGTTGGACAGGAACCGGTATGCGGCCTTGGTGTTGGCCCAGTCCTGGCATGCGACCGGAATCGTGCCGCCGATGCTGCCGCCGAGTTGATGAAGTAGGCTGCCCAATCTCTTGCCCAGTCGCGCGTCGTGGAATTGGCAGCCGGCGACCTCGCCTGCTACCCACGCGCCATTGTCCTCGGCTTGCCTGCTCGATCCGCGTTGTTGCTTCGTCATGCAGCGGATAACGGACCGACGGGCACTTTGGTGGACCGTCAGGCGTCAGATTTGTGGGTAAGAGCAAGGGCGAACGGCGGGTTACGCCTGCGGCTAACCCGCCCTACCGCGCCGGGGTCTGCAGGCCCTTGAGGGCCGTCTGCACCGATTCGCCGAAGGCCTTGACGAATTCCGCCGCGGGCAGCGTCACCGGGGCGTCCTCCATGGCGTCGGTGGTGGCGCGGGCGGCATCGTCGCCGCGGGCCGTGAGCGTGAAGCTGGCGCGCACCAGCGCGATGGCCAGCACCGTGGCGGCGACGACGAGCGCCGTCACCAGCGCGGCGATGGAGGTGGTGAACGCCCCGAGCGAAACCCAGACGTGCGTCGTTGCCGGGGCCACCGCCGCCACGGCCACCGACGCGGCCACGGCCGGCGCGGCGGCGATGCGCGGGGCGGCGGCCAGCTGCACCTGGGTGTCGAGCGCCAGGACGCGGAACTCGGACAGGAACGTGTGCACGATGGCGGCCATGGTGCCCAGCAGCACGAGCAGGGTCAGCAACGCGGCGCCGAGCGCGATGCTGCGGAACCAGCGGCGCGTGGACTGATCCGAGATGAGATCGTTGGCGACCGTCGACGTGACCGGCGGCGATGCGTCGTCGCTGATGTCGTCCGGATCGAAGGTCATGGGATCAGCCCGAGGCCTTGCATGCGGTAGGTGATGGCCAGCTGGGATGTCCAGAACGCGGCGGCGAAATCGGCCACGTCCTTGAACTTGCCCGTCTGCAGCAGGATGCGCAGCTCCTTGGCCGGGATCAGCAGTTCCGCGGCGAACCGGTTGGCCAGCCGCTCGGCGTCGTCCGCCACCCGGGTGCTGAAGTTGGCCGGCGTGTCGCGCGGCGAGCTGGCATGGCCCAGCGCGTAGTGGCCCAGCTCGTGCGCGATCGTGAAGCGCTGGCGCACCACCGCCTCCGACTGGTTGTATTCGATGACGGGTTGTTCCCCGCTGTTGTCGAAGTAGCCGCTGTAGGCGTAGCCGGGATCGTCGGGGCCGCCGCGCGCGACGACGCGGATGCCCAGCGCCGCGGCGATGCGGCGCGGATCGACGGGCAGCTTGCCGTCCCAGTGCCTGGCGAGCAGGGCCGCGGCCGCGCGCGCGGGCGTGGGTGCCGCGGTCGGGGGAAGCGTGCTGGCTGCCTGGTTCATGGGGAAGTCCGTTGTCGGGTTGGGGCGCTCGACGAGTGCCTCGAGCACCCATTTTGCCGCCAGAACCCCATTTTCAAGCATCCCCGTCGGGATCGCCCTGCGCCGGACGCACGATGACGGGCGTTTCGGCGCACGGGTGCGCCGTTGCGCCGGTGGCCGCGCCTCCCCCGCGCCATGAAGAACGCCGGCCGCCGCGAGCGCGTCGCGAGGGCCGGCGTGGCGCGGGAAGCGCGGAGGCGTCAGGACGGCAGGAAGTCCAGCGGGTAGGTGGTGACGAGCGTCTCCACGTCCTCGGCGGCGAACGCCAGCGTGCGGATGCGCGCCAGCAGCTTCTGCTCGAGATCGGGGTTCTTCAGCTCGCTGGACACCAGGCGGCACGACGTGATGCTGCCGTTGGGCGCGATGGTGAACTCCACCACCACCTTGCCCTGCAGCGAGGCGTCCTCGCGCAGCGCCCGGTTGTAGATCGCGTACAGCGAGCCCTTGGCGCGTTCCAGCACCAGGCGCACTTCCTCCAGGGAGCGCGATGCCTTGCCGCTGCCGCTCTTGGACATCGAGCCGCCGGCCTTGCCGACGCCCGCACCCGTGCCGCGGCCGCCCGAACCGGTGATGGCGCCGCCGAGACCCGGCCCACCGCCACCGCCGCCGCCCGCCACGCCTGCGACCAGCGTGGTGGAACGGCCGGCCAGGCCGCCGCCGCCGGAATCGCGGCTGAAGCCCGCGGTGTTGATGCCGCCCGAGCCGCCGGCCGCGTTCGACGTGATCATGTTGCGATCCGGAAGGCCCTGTTCCTTGCCCATGCCGACCCCGACACCGACGCCCGTGCCGACGCCGGCACCCTTCTTGTCGATGTTCTGGTTCAGCTGCACGGCCAGCGGCGCGCCGTGCACTTCGGGCGGCTGGTCCTTCAGCGCGGCCAGCAGGCCGACGCCGGCGGCCTTGTTGCGCGCGGCGTCGCGGTCCTCGCCCGGCGGCTTGCCCGGGATCGGCTGGCGCGCCTCCACGACGGGGCGCTCGCGCGGCACCGGCTTGGTGGGCAACGGCGCCGGCTCGGACTTGTCCTTGAGGTCGGGCTTGGGCGGCTCGATCTTCTCGGACGTCTTCGGCGGCGGAGGCGGCGGGGGCTTGGGCTTGTCTTCCAGCAGGAGCTTGGCGGCGATCGGCGGCAGCGTGGCCACCGGCGCGCGCTCGGGCTCGGGCAGCGTGATGAAGCGCAGCGCGATCCCGAAGATGATCACGAAGCCCATCAGCGCGAGGAACAGCTTGCGGAAGCGTTCCTCGTCGTCGTGCGCCAGCGCCCAAGGAAGCGTCGAATAGCGGAAGGAAATCGCGGTCATCGCGTCAGTCCTTCCGGTTCACGGCGAACGAGACATTCGTGAAGTCGGCGCGCGCGGCGGTGTACATCACCTTGCGCAGCAACTGGTACGGGATGTCCTTGTCGCCCATGATCGTCACCGAGTGCGCCGTGGCGGCATTCTCGACCTGCGCCACGGGGCGCGCGGCGATCACGTCGAGCTCCGCCTTCAGGCCCGGGATGACGTCGTCGGTGGCGGTGGGTGCCATCAGCGGTGCGACATCGGCGACCTTGCGGCCTTCGACGACGATCTCGTTGGCATTGACGGCCACGACCACCGTCTGCTTCGGATCGACCTTGGCCGTGGACTCGGGCAGGTGCACCGAGGCCGCCGGCAGCGTCTCGACGCCGGAGTTCGACAGCAGGAAGAAGATCAGGATCGTGAAGACGTCGATCAACGACACGAGGTTCATGTCGAGCGAGTTGCCGTGGCGGGCATTGCGCGCGGCGCGCTTCTGGATGGGGGTGAGCTTCATCGCGGGCCCCCTTTCAGTGCCGCACCGGCGCGTCGCCGATGGAGATCGCCGGGAACAGGTCGACGTCGACCACCGTCGTGCCGCCGTTGGCCGACTTGCCGGTGCGCATCGCGTCCATCACCTGCACGACGGTCTCGTACGGGATGTTGGGCTCGGGCAGCACGGACGCGGCGATGACGGCTTGGTGATCGTTCTTGACCTGGAACATGTGAGCGTTGACCGTTACCAGATCCGGGCCGGTCGGCAGGTTCGGAACCGTCCAGAACAGGCCGCCGATCTTGTCGCCGATCTCGATCTTGTCGTGACGAATCACGACCTCGAGCTTGAGGTCGTTGTCCTTCAGGTTTTCGTAGTTGGCCGACTTGGCGGGCAGCGTCAGGTCGATCACCGCCATGCGCGAGAACACCGCCGTCGACAACAGGAACGGCACCAGCACGACGATCAGGTTGATGAAGGCGCTGACCTCCAGCGCCTCCGAGCCCTTCTTCAGGCGGCGTCTACCGGCCATGGCGGCACCCCCGGTTCTGCGGGTGGGTGGGGCAGCTCATTTCAGGCGGCCTTGTGTTCCGGCGCCAGGCGCTGCACGAGGTTCAGGAAGCTGATCTTGGCGCCTTCCAGGCCGTCGACGATGTCGGCGGTGCGGGCCTGCAGGAACGAGTGGATCAGCAGGAACGGGATCGCGACCATCAGCGCGAAGGCCGTGTTGTTCATGGCGATGGAGATGGACGCCGACAGCAGCGCCGCCTTCTCGGCCGGGTTGACCTGGGCGACGGCGGTGAACGCGTGGATCAGGCCCGTGATGGTGCCCAGCAGGCCCACCAGCGTGATGACGTTGGCGAACACGGCGATGTAGTGCGTGCGCTTCTCCAGGCGCGGCACGATTTCCATCATGCCTTCCTCCATCGCGGCGTCGATGTCGTCGCGGCGGCGCGTGGACTGCAGGCGCGACAGGCCGTTGTGCACGATCTTGCCGATGGCCGAATCGGACGACGCGGTGATGCCCAGCACTTCCTTCCACTGGCCGCCCTGCAGCAGCGGGAGCACGCGTGCCCAGTCGTGGCGGTTGGCGACGCGCGCCTTCTGCAGGAACACGAAGCGCTCGATGGCGATGGCCAGGCCCGTGGCCATGATCGCGAGGCTCGGGAAGATGAACCAACCACAGTCCTGGAAGAACTTGATGATCGAGTTGATGGTATCCATCTGGAAATCTCCGGGAACAGGTTCGGGAACGTGAAACGAAAAGGGGCGATGCGATTCAGGGTGCTGCGGGTGTCGCGACGGGCGGTGCCACCGCGGCGGCGTGCTCCCGTTCGAGCTTGTCGTAGCGCACCTGGCGCTTGAAGACGTCGCGATCGACGGGCGCCAGTGCCTCGTCGACCACGCTGACCGGCGGCCGGCCGGCGAGGTCGCCGGGCAGCGGCTTCTTCCACGGCACGATGTAGAGCACCTTCGGCAATTCTCGGTTGCCGATGATCTTCGTGGGATCGATTTCTGCGCGATCCTGGCCAAACGCTGGCGCGACAAGGCAACCGATCGTAAGCAGCGCGGCGAGTGCGCGTCGTGCGGTCATGGCTTCTTCTCCTTGGCACCCTTGGCCGGCTTGGCCGCGGGCTTGGCGGGCGGCACCGGCGCGGGCGCTGCTGCGGGGGCGGGCGCGGGCGCGGCTGCGGGCGCGGATGCGGCTGCGGATGACGCCGTCGCGGTGGACGGCGCGGAAGC
>JBJMWE010000214.1:0-3528 GCA_045810285.1 Vitreoscilla sp.
CAATCCGTTCTTCAAGATGTTCCCGCAGGTGTGGGTGATCCCCGTCGTCGTGCTGGCAACGATGGCCGCCGTCATCGCGTCGCAGGCGGTGATCTCGGGGGCGTTCTCCATGACCAAGCAGGCGATCCAGCTCGGCTTCCTGCCGCGCATGGAGGTCGTCTACACCTCGGTGCGCGAGGCCGGCCAGATCTACCTGCCGCGGGTCAACTGGGTGCTGATGGTGGCCGTGGTGTGCGCGGTCATCGGCTTCGGCAGCGTCTCCAAGCTCACCGCGGCCTACGGCATCGCGGTGACGGTGACGATGCTGATCGACACCGTGCTCACCTACTTCGTGGTGCGCTACGGCTGGGGCTTCCCGCTGTGGATCGCGCTCGGCGCCACCGGCTTCTTCGCGGTGATCGACGGCCTGCTCGTGGCCGCGTGCTCGCTGAAGTTCCTGCACGGCGGCTGGTTCCCGCTGCTGCTCGCGCTGGCGATGTTCGCCATCATGTCGACGTGGAAGCGCGGCCGCGAGCTGCTGCTGGAAAGCATCCGCCGCGACGACCCGGACCTGATCCCGTTCATCACCGCGCTGGCCGAGGACGACATCACGCGCACGCCCCGCACCGCGGTGTTCACCGTGGCCAACGTGGGCACCGTGCCGCAGGCGCTGCTGCACAACCTGAAGCACAACCAGGTGCTGCACGAGACCAACGTCATCCTCACGGTGAAATTCCACGAGGTGCCGTGGATCCCGTTCGCCGACCGGGTGCAGGTGGAGCCGCTGGCGCGCGGGTTCTGGCGCGTGACGGTGAACTACGGCTTCAAGAACACGCCCGACATCCCGCAGGCGCTCACGCTGTGCCGGTCGCACGGGCTGGACGTCGACGAGTTCACCACCAGCTACTTCCTCAGCCGCGAGGTGGTGGTGCCCACGCGCGGCGACGGCATGGCGCACTGGCGTGAACGCCTGTTCGCCGCCATGACGCGCAATGCCGGCAGCGTGGTGGAGTTCTTCCGCCTGCCCAACAACTCGGTGATCGAGCTGGGCACGCGCGTGCAGATCTGAACGCGCCCGGGCGGCGCGATGCCGTCCGCTGGCCGCAGCCGACCGCTCGTCCGGCGGCGACCGGCGCGGCGCCAACAAAGTCTCGAACGGGCGTTCAGCGCGCTCAACGAATCGCTCCGCGGCCGATATGCAGGCAGGTGCCCGACCGCTCCGCCGCTTCCGGCGCGCGGCCGTGCATCCCCTTCAATGCACGTCACGGAGACCCGCATGCGCCCGACCCCCGGCAAGATCCATTTCCTCACGGTGGGCGTCGCGTCGCTCGCCCTCCTGTCCGCCTGCGGCGGGGGTTCGGACAGTCCGGCGCCCGCGCCGGCCCCTGCGCCGGCCCCGCTGCACCTGACGGGCTCCGCCGCGGTCGGCGCGCCGATGACGCAGGGCAAGCTGCGCGTGATCGACGCCACCGGCGCCGTCGTGGCCCGCGACATCGCCATCGACGCCGACGGCAGCTACGACGCCGGCGTACTGACGGGCACCGGCCCGTGGCGCCTCGAAGCCTGTGGCTACACGGGCGCGAACTACGGCTGCATCTACTCCGTCGCGCAGGCGGCGGGCACGGCCAACGTCACGCCGTTGACGACCGCCATGATCACGCTGGCCACCGGCCATGCGCCCGACACCGTGATGACCGACGGCGGCGCGCCCACGCCCGCCGCGCTCGCCGCGGCCCAGGCGCAGCTCCAGGCCGGCCTGGCCGGCACCTTGAGCGACTCCGGCGTGCCCGCGAACTTCGACTTCACGACCGGTTCGCTGGCCGCCGGCACGCGCAGCGGCTACGACCGCATCCTGGACGCCGTCAACGTCACCACCGGCAGCGACGACGGGGCCTTCGTGCAGGTCACGCCGCGCCTGGGCGACGGCAACCTGTACCTGACCACCGGCAGCACCACGGGCACGATCACCACCGCCGCGGGTGCCGCGGCGCTGCCCCTGGGCAGCCTCGAGACGCTGTTCACGAAGATGACGGCCGCCATGGCCAGCGCGGATTCCTGCACCGACGCCAACATCGGCATCGCCACGGTCATCGCCAGCGACGCCCGCATGCAGGGCCTGTCCGGCGGCGCCAACGTGTCGGCCGGCCTGTGCCAGTTCTTCGGCCACGGCGATGGCGGCTCGGGCGCCATGTGGGGAGCGAAGTTCCTCAGCCCGACGCTCGGCAAGTGCGACCTGACCGGCAGCGCGCCGCTGTGCGCCGTCAGCTTCGCGCTGGAGTCCACCGACGGCAGCGTCGAGAACGTGGCCGACGGCATGGGCGTGGTCTATCGCGACAACCGCTGGCAGTTCCATGGCGAACTGCTGCCCATCTCGATCAACGCCAACGCGGCCGTGCAGCGCAACGTGCGCATCGACGATCCGACGACGCCGGTGCAGTACTCGCGCGCGCTGCAGTTCGACATCGCCCGCACGGACGGCATCGCCTGCGCCCGCATCGCCATGCGCGACGACGCGCAGACGACGATCGCCATCTACAAGGTGTACTCGCCGAGCTCGGAGCGGATGTCGCTGTGGACGCACGACGGCTCGAGCAACATCGCCAGCACCGATCCGGCCGCCGGTTCGCTGCGCAGCGGCGACGACAGCTGGATCCAGCTGCCGCAGGGCACCGCAGGCGACGAGGTGATCCGCCGCTTCTACCGTGCCGGGCGCACCGTCGACGTGTCGCTCTACTCGGACGCCGCCTGCTCGACGCCGGCCGCGGTGGACAGCCGGACCGTGCTGCCCGTCAACGTGGCAGGCATGCCGCCGGTCGATTCGGCGATGCCGGCCTTGCCGTGGGGCACGCTGACCGCCGACACCGCCGCCGGGCTGGAGGCCTTCACGCTCGATGGCGGCCACGCGGGCAGCTTCAGCAGCGCGTGGACGTTCTCCGACGGCATCACGGGCTTCAACGAGGCCACGTTCTGCACCGCCGGCTCGTGCGGCGAGGGCGAGGCGGCGCGGCTCGGGCAGTCGCGCATCCGTCCGGGCGCCGTCGCCGCCACGACATCGCTGAGCGCGCCGGCCACCCACATCCTGGCAGGCGACTACAAGGAGTTCATCCTCGGCGGCCGGGACGCGACGGGCATGAACATCGAGAGCGAATTCGTCAGCTGCACCTCGCAGGCGGCCGGCCAGATGTGCGGCCAGGGCCAGGCGCCGAGCAGCCCCGGCGCGAACACCGGCCCGGCGGCCGTGCTCCGGCGCTCGCACTGAGCAGGTGCGGGCCGCGACGGCCCGCATCGCCCCGGGAGGCCCGGCATCGTCCGGGCCTTCGTCCTTTTCAGGGCCGGCCCTGGATCACGCGCAGCGGCGGCGCGCCGGACGTGGCCGGTTCGTCGTCGGCCACGCGCGTGCGGTTGCGGCCGTCGTGCTTGGCGTCGTACAACGCCTGGTCGGCCTGGGCGATCAGCTCGTCGACGCCCTCGCAGCCCGGCGCGACCGCGGCCACGCCGATGCTCACCGTCACGCCGCACAGGCCGCAGGCCGGCTGCGCCGCGCCGGGC
>JBJMWE010000215.1:0-7630 GCA_045810285.1 Vitreoscilla sp.
CACCGCCGCCGGCCAGGTCCCCGCTTCACCCCACGGCACCCAGGGCCTGCATGGATCCTGCGACTCCGCTTCGCTTCGCGCAGGATGACGGAACAAGGGGACTGAGCCGTTCGCGGGCTGAGGCGCGGACTCGCGCGGGCGTCACGCACCCGCACGCGCTCACCCGCACGCGACCGCCCGCAGGCTCGCCCCCCTCGCTCGTCATCCTGCGCGCAGTCGCAGGATCCACCGCCGCCGGCCAGGTCCCCGCTTCGCCCCACGGCGCCCCGGCGTGCGTGGATCCTGCGACTCCACTTCGCTCGCGCAGGATGACGGCTTGGCGGCCAGCAAGGACTGAGGGGCGCCTGAGCGGCCGCGCGGGATGCGACACTGTCACCCCCGCGCCAGCCGCGGCCGCCCGCCCCGCTCGCGGGCCAACAGCAACTCGACGGACGGAGATCGCCATGGGCGCGCAATGGAAAGAAAAAGGCAAGGCGGCAGTCGCTGACGCCAAGGGCAAGCTGTTCGGCAAGCTCGTCAAGGACATCATGATCGCCGCGCGCGGCGGCGCCGATCCGAAGGACAACGCCAGGCTGCGCATGACCATCGAGGCGGCCCGCAAGGTGTCGATGCCCAAGGAGACGCTCGACCGCGCGATCAAGAAGGGCGCAGGCCTGACCGGCGAGACGATCAACTACACCAGCGTGCTCTACGAAGGCTTCGCGCCGCATCGCGTGCCGGTCGTGGTGGAGTGCCTGACCGACAACGTCAACCGCACCGCCTCCGACATGCGCGTGCTGTTCCGCAAGGGCCAGCAGGGCACCCCCGGCTCGGTCACCTGGGACTTCGACCACGTCGGCATGGTCGAGGCCGAGCCCAGGGACGGCGCCGATCCCGAGCTTGCCGCCATCGAGGCCGGCGCGCAGGACTTCGAGGCCGGCGACAACGAAGGCACCACGCTGTTCATCACCGACGCCGCCGATCTCGACGTCGTCGCCAAGGCCCTGCCCGACCATGGCTTCACGGTGCTGTCCGCCAAGCTCGGCTACAAGCCCAGGAACCCGGTCGACCCGTCGTCGCTGAGCGCCGAGGCGCTGGAGGAAGTGGAAAGCTTCCTGCAGGCGATCGACGGCAACGACGACGTGCAGAACGTCTACGCCGGCCTGGCCGGCTGACGCCGCGCCCTCAGGCCGCCACGCGCTCGGCCACGAACTGGCGGTACGTGCGCAGCTTGCGGCCGAGGATCTGCTCGAGCTTGCCCACCGCCCCGGCCTGCGGCAGTTGGCCGTGCTGCTGGATCCCGCTCATCATCAGGCGCAGGTCGTAGGCCATCCAGGCCGGCGTGCCGTTCTGCGTGAGCTGCGCCTCGAAGGCCATGACGTCGTCGCCCGGGTAGGCGATCGTCCGCCCCAGGACGTCGCTCCACACGGCGGCGGCCGATCGTCCGGTGATGATCTCGGCCCCTGCGACATCCAGCGTCAGGCGCGGCAGCGGCTCGGCGGCACGGTCGCGCCGCAGGAGCTCGGCCACCGCCACGTCGGCGATGTCGCGCGCATCGACCATGGCCACGCCCTTGTCGCCGATCGGCATCGGGAACACGCCGTAGCCTTCGATCACCGGCTGGATGGTGATGTCGTTCTGCATGAAATACGCCGGCCGCAGGATGGTGGCGGGCAGGCCCAGCACCTCGATCATGCGCTCCACCGTGTGCTTGCCGGTGAAGTGCGGCACCTCGACGTACTTGTCGGCGTTGATCACCGACAGGTAGACGATGCGCTGGACGCCCGCTTCGCGCGCCACGTTGAGGGCCTGCAGCGACTGCGTGACTTCGTCGGGCGCCAGCGCATTCAGCAGGAACAGGGTGCGAACGCCGGTCATCGCCCGGCGCACCGACGCGATGTCGGCCAGGTCGCCCACCGCTTCCCGGACGCCGGCGGGCGCCTTTCCGGACTGGCGGACGAATGCCGTGACGTCGGCGCCCTGGCGAGCCAGGCCCTGGACGACGAGTGAACCGATGGTTCCGGTGGAACCGATGACGAGGATGCTCATGATGAAACTCCGAGTGGGTTGATCGAGAAGGTTTCGCGTTGCGGCATCTGCCTTGGTGCGATGGATAAACGATACGTCGTTGCACAACTTGGACATAGCCGCTAATATTTGGACACGCTGTCTCGAATTCGGAACGATGGACGTCAACGCACTGATCGACTTCAACCTCGTCGCCAGCCACGGCGGCTTCGGGCGCGCGAGCCGCGCGAGCAAGCGTTCCAAGGCGACGCTGTCGCGGCGCGTCGCCGACCTCGAGGAGGGGCTCGGCGTCCGGCTGATCGAACGCAGCACCAAGGGCCTCGAGCTGACGGAAGCCGGCCAGCAGCTGCTCGGGCGCACGGCGGGGCCCCTGCGCGAGGTGCTCGACGCCATCGCCGCCGCGCGCGAAGGCACGGGCAAGGTCGCGGGCGTCCTGCGCATCGCGGCCCCGATCCTGTTCTCCCAACTGGCGATGGGCCGCCTGTGCGCCGAGTTCCGCGCGGTCTACCCGGACGTGAACGTCGAGGTCGTGGCCGAAGATCGGGTCGTCGACCTGGTCGAGGAGCAGTTCGACGTGGGGATCCGCCCCAACCCGCGCCCGGACACGGCGCTGGTGGGCCGCTGCTTCGCGCGGGACCGGCTCGTGGTCGTCGCGGCACCGGCCATCCCCAAGCCCGGCGCAAGCCGGACGCCGGTGCGCGTGGCGGCCATCGTCGGCGCCCATCGCGACGGCGACACGTGGCCCCTCGTCGACCAGGATCTCACGCTCGAGCCGGTGCCGCTCCTGCGCCTGTCATCGATGCTGATGCTGCGCGACGCGGCACTCGCCGGCGCGGGCGTGGCGCTGGTGCCGCGATCGATCGTCTGGCAGCAGCTCGCGAGCGGCATCCTGGTCGAATGGGGGAGCGTGGGTGCAAAGGACGTCGAGCTGTGGGTGCTCCACACCTCGCGCCGCCTGGCCAGCCCCAAGGTCAAGGCCTTCGTGGATTTCATGTGCGAGCAATATCCGGAAGGATCGCTGGCGCTTACCGGTTGAAGCCGTTGCGCTGGTGTGCTGCCCCGGAAGTACGCGCGCAGGCGAGACGCGCTGGAAACGAGTCGGAGCCAGGCGCAAAGGCGAGTCGTACCGGGCGGTACGGCGAGGCTTTGCAACGACGCTCCGGCTCGTTTACAGCCGTATCGCGCGTGCGTACTTCCGGGCCAGCACACTAGACGATGCGCAGCGCGATGGCCGTCGCCGCGAACGCGATCGCCAGGCAGAGCTCCAGCGCCGCCGCGACCGCGGCCACGCCGGCGACCCAGGGCGCGCCATGCGTGCCGAGGAACGCCGACACGCCCAGCGCCAGCGCCGCCAGGGCGGC
The DNA here is from genome assembly GCA_045810285.1 of Vitreoscilla sp. Lineage (GTDB taxonomy): Bacteria > Pseudomonadota > Gammaproteobacteria > Burkholderiales > Burkholderiaceae_C > Scleromatobacter. The sequence goes on from JBJMWE010000215.1 coordinate 3,369, forward strand.
GTGGACGCGGACGTAGTGCGGCAGCCAGCGCCGCAAGGCTTCGACGTTGGACACGAACATCGCGTGCTGCAGGAACACGTCGCCCTGCGGTTCGCGGGCGAGCCCGATCGGCAGCAGGTAGCGCAGCAGCAGTGAATCGGGCGTTCGCATGGCGCGGCCTCCGAAACCGGAAGGCTAGCGAACGGCGCGCGCAGGCGTCGTTCGGATCGGCCAGAGACCGGACTTCGAGAATGGGCGATGCAGCGGCAGCAACTCGACGCGCCGCAGCCAGGGCGGTTGACGCGCGCGCCGCGGAGGGGCGCGACGGCGCCGGGCTCACTCCAGCCGGAAGGCGTGCACCAGCGTGTTCAGGCTCTCCGCCTGCCCGCGCAGCGATTCGGCGGCGGCGGCGCTCTCCTCGACCAGCGCGGCGTTCTGCTGCGTCATCGTCTCGAGCTGCTGCACCGAGCCGCCCACCTGCACGATGCCGGAGGACTGCTCCGCAGCCGCGGCGCTGATCTCGGAAATGATGGCCGTCACGCGCTCGACGCTGGATTCGATCTCGCGCATCGTGGCGCCGGCATCGGCCACCTGGCGGGCGCCCGTCTCCACGCGGTCGACGGACGCGCCGATCAGCGACTTGATCTCCTTGGCCGCGCCCGCGGAGCGCTGGGCCAGCGAGCGCACCTCGCTCGCCACGACGGCGAAGCCGCGGCCCTGCTCGCCCGCACGCGCCGCCTCCACCGCGGCGTTCAGGGCGAGGATGTTGGTCTGGAAGGCGATGCCGTCGATCACGCCGATGATGTCGGAGATCTTGCGCGACGACGCGTTGATCTCGTCCATCGTCGACACGACCGTGGACACGGCCAGGGCGCCGCGGCGGGCGACATCGCTGGCCGAGGTGGCGAGCGTGTTGGCCTGGGAGGCGGCGTCGGCGCTCTGGCGCACGTTGCCGGTCAGCTGCGTCATGGCGCTGGCGGCGTCCTGCAGGTTGCCGGCCGTCTGCTCGGTGCGCTCGCTGAGATCCTGGTTGCCGACGGCCACTTCGCGGCTGGCGGTGCCGATCGATTCGGCGGTGCTGCGGATGTGGCCGACGAGGTCGCGCAGGCGCGCCTGCATCGTGGCCAGTGCCTGCAGCAGCTGGCCCAGCTCGTCGTCGCGCTCGGCGCGCACGTGCACGGACAAGTCGCCCTCGGCGACCCGGCGCGCGAACGACATCGCGTCGGCCAGCGGGCGCTTGACGCCGTTGATCACGCGCCAGCCCACCAGCGAGCCGACGCCGATCGCGGCGAGCGCGAACACGCCCAGGATGGTCGTGAGCGCGGCTTCGGCCGTGCGGGCGCTGGACGCGGCAGCGGCACTGTCGGTGGCGATCGCCTTCTGCAGCGACTGCAGCTGGCCGCGCCACTGCTTCTCGAGCGGCAGGATCCGGTTGGTCAGCGACAGCGCGGCCTCCACGTTGTTGCCGTCGGCGGCCTGGTCGACCGTCTCCTGCAGCATCGGGATCGTCTGCGCGGCGAGCGCGGCGATGTCCTTGACCGTGCGGCGCTCGCCCTCGTTGCCGCCCGCGCCGGCGGCCAGCGCCTGCAGCGTCTTTTCGTCGGCGAGATAGCGCGCCTTCGCCCCCTTGAAGACCTCGACCTCGGCGGTGATGGATTTCATCTCCGTCATCAGCGCGACGCCGCGCACCTGGATCGCCATCTCGTCCATCGAGTTGCGCAGGTGGCCGACCGCGTCCGACATCGCATTGTTGACCTCGACGACGCGCTCGACCTTCGCGGCGATGACCTGGGCCTGCCAGGCGCTCACGGCCGAGCCCAGCAGCGACAGCGCCACGAGCGTGCCGAAGCCGAAGGCGAGTCGCTGGGCGACGGAGAAATTCTTGCGGGCGGGGGTGTTCGACATGGGAAAGACCAGACAGGGATTCCTCGGGTATCGGCTGCCCCTGGCCGAAATTGAGGCAGCGCCAGCGCTGTCAGGCCACATATTTCTCGGCCGCCCGCCCACCTGCGCCCGGTCGGCCGGACGGGCGGCTTCTTGAGCCCCGAACGCGGCCACCGACGGCTTCGCTGACAATGCCCCGCACAACGCAAGCGACGAGAGGGAGCGAGATGTCGGAGACGACCCTGGACGAGGCCCATGCACCGGCGGCCCCGCCGCAAGGCCGCGGCGTGACGATCCGGCGCTGGATCGTGCAGGCCGCCCGCAGCGCCGTCTTCCTGCGGCCGGACTGGACGGGACTGCGCGGCACGCCGCTGCTCCTGGCGTGGGCCTGCGCCGCCAACTTCGCCGTGCTGATCGCCTTCACGCGCCTGGACATCGCGGGCCCGGCCGTCTTCCACTGGTACCTGCTCGACTACGGCTGGTTGCAGGCCGTCCTGGTCGCCTGGGGCTGCTGGCTCGCCGCGCCGCGCGACGAGGCGTCGCCGGGCCGCGTCGACGCGCCCGCGCTGCTGACGATGCTGTGGATGCAGGGCCTGGTCTTCACCTTCGTCACCAGCGCCGCCGACCTGCCCTTGATGCGCGGGATCGGCGGACTGCACTGGCCCGGCGGCGCGCTCGCCTACCTGCCGATGGTCGTGCAGGTCGCGTGGATCGTGACGGCGCAGACACGCCTGGCGCTGGACGCCACGCGCGCCGCGAGCCGCTGGCCGCGCGCCGGCCTGGTGGCGACGCTGCTGGTGGCGGTGGCGCTGGACGTCGCGGTGCCGCTGCGCTATTGGCAACCCGACTGGTCGAAGCACGCGAAGGCGCGCGCCGTCGACGCGTCGACGGCGGCGAGCGCCGCGGCCAGTGCGGCGGATGCCGGCGAGGACGCCAGCGACGAGGCGGACGTCCCCGTCCTCGAGCTCTCGCAGGCGATGTTCGAGCGCCAGCAGCAGCTCCTGGCGACGCAGCTCGACGCCATCGCGCCGCAGCGTCCGGGCGTGGTCGACATGTACGCCATCACGTTCGCGCCGTACGCGGACGTCGACGTGTTCATGCGCGAGAGCGCGGTGGTCGCGGGCGTCATGGCACAGCGCTTCGACACGCGCGGGCGCACGCTGCAGCTGGTCAACAACGTCGCCACGGCGGAGCGCCTGCCCTGGGCGACGCCGCTGAACCTCGAACGCAGCATCGAGCGCATGGCCCGGCGCATGGATCGCGACAACGACATCCTGTTCATCCACCTGACGTCGCACGGCGGCGCCGACGGGCAACTGGCCGCGTCGTTCTTCCCGCTCACGGTGGACGCGCTGACGCCGCAGAAGCTGCGCCGGTGGCTGGACGACGCGCACATCCGCAACCGCGTCATCTCGATCTCGGCCTGCTTCTCGGGCAGCTGGATCGCGCCGCTGGCCAACGACGACACGCTCGTGATGACGGCGGCCGACGCCGACCACACGTCCTACGGCTGCGGCTCGAAGTCGACGCTGACCTTCTTCGGCCAGGCCATGTACGACGAGCAGCTGCGCCACACCTGGTCGTTCGAGCAGGCCCACGCGGCCTCACGCAAGCTGATCGAGCAGCGCGAGAAGGTGGCGGGCAAGGAGGACGGCTACTCGAACCCGCAGATCAGCGTCGGCCCGCGCATCCGCGAACGCCTGAAGGCGCTGGAATCCCGCCTGGCGGCATCGGCGGCCGCGGCCCGATAGGACGGCCGCGCGCCCCGCCCAGCGGTCATCCTGCGCGCAGCGCAGCGAAGTCGCAGGATCCACCCCTGAGCAAGCGTTGCCCGGCGCGTGGATCCTGCGACTGCGCGCAGGATGACACTTCAGGCGTTGCCCGGCGCGTGGATCCTGCGACTGCGCGCAGGATGACACTTCAGGCGTTGCCCGGCGCGTGGATCCTGCGACTGCGCGCAGGATGACACTTCAGGCGTTGACTGGCGCGTGGATCCTGCGACTGCGCGCAGGATGACACTTCGTGGGGAACCCGCGACCGCGTGGCCGGACGGCCTCAGTACTGCCGGAACCAGTGCACATGGTTGCGGCTCACGCTCAGCGTCTCACTGCGGCCCTTCAGGTGCACCTCGGCCGTCTCGTTCGGGCCCTTGACCACCTGCGCCACGAAGCGCAGGTTGACGATGGTGGAGCGGTGGATCTGGATGAAGGTCTCGGGCTCGAGGCCCTCCAGCAGCTCGCGGATGGACTTGCGGATCAGCGCCTCGCCCCCCACCCACACGACCAGCGTGTACTTCTCGTCGGAGCGGAAGTACAGCACCTCGTCGACCGGGATCAGCTTGATCATCTGCCCCACCGACGCACGGATCCACTGCAGGCGGTCGCCCACCGGCGCGCGCC
>JBJMWE010000216.1:0-7946 GCA_045810285.1 Vitreoscilla sp.
CGCGCGGCAGGTAGGCGTCGCCGCCGGCGGCCAGCAGCGCGGCGGCCACGCGCCGGCCCAGCGCCTCGGCGGCGGCGGCGTCGCCGAGCGCCGCCGTCTCGCCGGCCTTGAGCAGCGGGCGGGCGTCGACGCGCGGCCCTTCGTGGCCGATGCCTGTCTCGAGGGCGGCGCCCACGGCGGCGTCGCCGAGCGCTGCGCGCAGCGTGAAGCGCCCGTCGGCATCGCGCACGGCGAACGCGGCCAGCGGCATGCTGCAGCTGCCGCCCAGCGCCCGCGCGACCGCGCGTTCCGCGTGCACGGCAAGCCAGGTGTCCGGGGCGATCATCGGCACCAGGCGATCGTGCAGCGACGCGTTGTCGGCGCGGATCTCCAGCCCCAGCGCGCCCTGCCCCGCGGCCGGGATCATCTGGTCGACGTCGAAGCGCGCGCGGATGCGCTCGGCCAGGCCCAGGCGCACGAGGCCCGCGGCGGCCAGCACGATGGCGTCGTAGCCGCCCTCGTCGAGCTTGCGCAGGCGGGTGTCGAGGTTGCCGCGCAGCGGGGCCATGCGCAGGTCCGGCCGCAGCGCCAGCAGCTGGGCGACGCGGCGCAGGCTCGAGGTGCCCACCAGCGCACCCTGCGGCAGCTCGGCGAGCGACGCATACTTGTTGGAGACGAAGGCGTCGCGCGGGTCCTCCCGGTCGAGGACGGCCACCAGTTCGAAACCGGCGGGCAGGTCCATGGGCATGTCCTTGAGCGAGTGCACGGCCAGGTGCGCGTCGCCCGATTCCAGCGCGGTCTCGAGTTCCTTGACGAACAGGCCCTTGCCGCCCACCTTGGACAGCGTGCGGTCGACGATCTGGTCGCCGCGCGTGGTCATGCCCAGGAGCGACGCGTTCACGCCCATGCCGTCCAGGAGCGCCTGCACGTGCCGGGCCTGCCACAGCGCGAGACGGCTTTCGCGGGTGGCGATCACGATGTTGTTCATTCGCGGATTATCGGCCAGCACCGCGCGCCCCGGATCGCGGCGCCACCCTCTTCCCGCCGCGAAGGCTGCCTGCTACATTTGGCAATTGGTAATTCGGTTACATCAAACGGAACTCCTCGATGCCCAGCACCGCCGCCGCCCGCAAGCCCGCCAAAGCGCCCCGCAAGACCGCCGCGGCCAAGCCGATTCCCTCGACGGTGGACAAGGAACGCCCGCTGGTGGAGGACATCCGCCTGCTCGGGCGCCTGCTCGGAGAGGTGATCCGGGAACAGGAAGGATTGGCTGCCTTCGAGCTCATCGAGCGCGTGCGCCAGCTCTCGGTCGCCTACCGCATCCACAAGGACGCGAGCGCCGGACGGGTGCTCGACCGGCTGCTGAAGAACCTGTCGGCCGACCAGACGGTCAGCGTGATCCGTGCGTTCAGCTACTTCTCGCACCTGGCCAACATCGCCGAGGACCGCCAGCACGTGCGGCGACGCGCGCACCACGAGCGCGAGGGCAACCTGCAGGACGGCTCGCTCGCCATGGCGTTCGAGCGCCTGCACGAGGCCGACCACCGCGCCACCGAGATCGCCGCCGCGCTGAACAAGGCCTTCATCTCGCCGGTGCTCACGGCCCACCCGACGGAAGTGCAGCGCAAGAGCATCCTCGACGCCGAGCGCGCCATCGCCGAGCTGCTGGCCGAGCGCAGCGAGCTCGCCACCGAGCGCACGCTCAACGAGAACACCGCCCTCATGCGCGCCCGCATCACGCAGCTGTGGCAGACGCGCATGCTGCGCTTCACCAAGCTGACGGTGGGCGACGAGATCGAGAACGCGCTGTCGTACTACCACGCCACCTTCCTGCGCCAGATCCCGCGCATGTACAAGGCGATCGAGGACGCGCTGCCCGGCCAGGACATCGCGCCGTTCTTCCGCATGGGCAACTGGATCGGCGGCGATCGCGACGGCAACCCCAACGTCACCGCCGAGACGCTGCTGGCCGCCCTGTCGCGCCAGAGCGAGACGGCGCTGCGCCACTACCTGTACGAGGTGCACGCGCTCGGCGCGGAGCTGTCGATCTCGCAGATGCTGGCGCCCGTCACGCCGGAGATGGTCGCGCTGGCCGACCGCTCGCCCGACCACAACGCGCACCGCGAGGACGAGCCGTACCGCCGCGCCCTCGTGGGCATCTACGCGCGCCTGGCCGCCACGCTGCAGCAGCTCACGGGCACCGAGGCGCTGCGCCACGCCGTGGTGCCGCAGGGGCCCTATGCGTCGTCCAGCGAGTTCAGCGCCGACCTGGCCGTCATCGAGCGCTCGCTGCGCTCGCATCACGCCGACGCGCTGATCGCCCCGCGGCTGGCCCCGCTGCAGCGTGCCGTGCAGGTGTTCGGCTTCCACCTGGCCACGGTGGACCTGCGCCAGAGCTCCGACCAGCACGAGGCCGTGATCGTGGAGCTGCTGCGCACCGCGCGCCTGGAGGACGACTACGGCGCGCTCGACGAGCCGGCGCGCCGCGAGCTGCTGCTCGAGCTGCTCAACGACGCCCGGCCGCTGCGCGTGCACGGCGCCGAATACTCGCCGCTGGCCCTCGGCGAGCTGGCCATCTTCGAGGCCGCGCTGAAGATGCGCGCCCGCTTCGGCACGGAGGCGATCCGCCACTACATCATCTCGCACACCGAGGACGTCAGCGACCTGCTGGAAGTGCTGCTGCTGCAGAAGGAATGCGGCCTGATGCGCGGCACGCTCGATGGCGAGGCCAGGGCCGACCTGATCGTCTCGCCGCTTTTCGAGACCATCGCCGACCTGCGCAACGGCGCGCCCATCATGCAGCAGTTCTATGCCCTGCCGGGTATCGCGGCGCTGGTCAAGCGCAGCGGCGCCGAGCAGGACATCATGCTGGGCTACAGCGACAGCAACAAGGACGGCGGCTTCTTCACGAGCAACTGGGAGCTCTATCGCACCGAGGTCGCGCTGGTGACCCTGTTCGCGCAGCTGGAAGAGGAGCACGGCATCCGCCTGCGCCTGTTCCACGGCCGCGGCGGCACCGTCGGCCGCGGCGGCGGCCCGAGCTACCAGGCCATCATCGCGCAGCCCCCCGGCACCGTGAACGGTCAGATCCGCCTCACCGAGCAGGGCGAGGTCATCGCGTCGAAGTACGCGAACCCCGAGATCGGCCTGCGCAACCTCGAGACGCTGGTGGCCGCCACGCTGGAGGCCACGCTGCTGCACACCACCAAGACGCCGCCCAAGGCCTTCCTGGACGCCGCCGACGAGCTGAGCCAGGCCAGCTTCGACGCGTTCCGCGCGCTGGTCTACGAGACCCCGGGCTTCACCGACTACTTCTTCGCGGCCACCCCCATCCGCGAGATCGCCGAGCTCAACATCGGCTCGCGCCCGGCCTCGCGCAAGTCCACCCGCCGCATCGAGGACCTGCGCGCCATCCCGTGGGGCTTCTCGTGGGGCCAGTGCCGCGTGGCGCTGCCCGGCTGGTGCGGCTTCGGCTCCGCCGTCGAGGCCTTCCTGGGCGCGTCGGGCGACGAGCATGACCGCAGGCTGGAGCTGCTGCGCAAGATGTACAAGCAGTGGCCGTTCTTCCGCACGCTGCTGTCGAACCTCGACATGGTGCTGGCCAAGAGCGACCTGCGCATCGCAGCGCGCTATGTCGATCTCGTCGACGACAGGAAGCTGGGCAAGCGCATCTTCGGCGCCATCAAGGCCGAATGGGAGCGCACCCAGGCGATGCTGGGCGCGATCACCGGCGAGGCGCAGCGCCTGCAGTCCAACCCGTCGCTGGCACGCTCCATCGAGCACCGCTTCCCCTACCTCGACCCGCTGAACCACCTCCAGGTCGAGCTGATGCGGCGCTACCGCATGCGCAAGGCGGACGACCCGTCCACCGAGCGCGTCAAGCGCGGCATCCACCTCTCGATCAACGGCATCGCCGCCGGCCTGCGCAACACGGGCTGATCGGCCCTGCGGACATGGGGGCGCCCGGGCGGCATTAAGTCACACCCGGCGCGCGCCGCGTCGGGGTCTCCCGTCTTCAATTGGCGCGGCTTCGGGTCGATAACGCGATGTGGCCTCCTCGCACCGCCTCCCGACCGCCCCGGCGCCCCGCCGGCACCCGGCCCTGCGCGGCCGCCTGCCGGCCATCGCCGCGGCGCTGGCGCTGCTGGGCGCCTTCGCGGCCGGCCCGGTGCAGGCCGCCGAGTCGATCATGCGCCAGGTGCTGGACGTCGAATCCCGCTACGGCGCCGACCCCGGCGAGACGATCGAACACCTGCGCCCGCTCGAAGCTGCCGCGCGCGCCAGCGGGGGCGACGACCTGCGCACCTTCCTGGCCGCCTGGGGCTACGCCCATGCGGCCACCGACAAGCCCGCGGTGGCCGATGCCGCCGTCGAGGAACTGACCGAGCTCGGCGAGCACACGCGCAACCCGGGCGCGCTCGCCTCGGCCTACACCCTCAAGGCCTCGCAGCTGTCGTTCGCCGGCCAGACGCGGGCCGCCTTCGGGTGGATCGAGGAAGCGCTGCCCTTCGCGCGCCAGGACCCGAGCCCCGACCTGCACTACTGGGTCGAGATGACCGCCGCGGACCTGGCCATGCAGAACGGCCAGCTCGAGGAAGGCACGCGCCTGTTCGAGGCGGCCGCCAAATCGGGCCACGAGATGGACAACCCGCGGCGCGAGGCCCAGGCCTGGGTGTCGCTGGTGCCGATGCGCATCGTCAAGGGCGACACCGGCGCCGCGCTGAAGGAGGCCGTGCTGGTGCGCGACCTCGGCGGCCGCTCCACGGATCGCGGGCTGGTCGTGGCGGGCTGGGTGATGGAATCGCTGGCGGCCGCCGCCGCGGGCCAGCCGGAGCGCGCCGCGCGGGCGCGCACGGAGGCCGTGCGGCTGCAAAAGGAGATCGGCCGGCAACTGGGCGTGGCCGCGTCGGCCGCGCAGTCGATCAACTCGCTGGCGGGCCAGCCCGAATGGCTCAGCAGCGAGCAGGACGCGCTGATGAACCTGGCCGGCCTGTATCTGGATGTGCACGACTGGGCCAGGGCCGCCGAGGCCGCCACGCGCGCCAAGCAGCAGTCCGAATCCCGGCAGGACGGCGACACCGCCGCGCACGCCCTGATCAACCTGGGCATGGCCGACATCGGCCTGGGCCACGTGCAGCTGGGCAAGAACGAGGTCGACACCGGCCTGCGCGCAATGGCGGCCGTCAAGCGCGACCCCGAGCTGCTGGGCCAGATCAACCGCTACATCGCGATGCTGGAGCGCAGCGGCGAGACCCGCGAGGCGCTGGTTCGCCTGCGCCAGTCGCTGCTGCTCGAGAACGAGCTCGCGCGGCGCGACCGCGCCAGCACCGTCGTCGCCCTGCAGCGCCAGTCCAGCTTCGAGCAGCACCAGCGCCACATGGAGCAGCTGGAGCACGAGAACGCCCTGCAGACGGTGGAGCTGCAGCGCCGCTCCACCGAGCGCACGCTGATGATCGCGCTGGCCGCGGTGCTGGCCATCGGCGTGGCCGTGGCCGCCAGCCTGTACCTGCGCACGCGCCGCTCCAACCGCGAGCTGGCCGTCACCAACGGAAAGCTGGCCCACGCGAGCCTGCACGACAAGGTCACCGGGCTGTTGAACCGCCGCGCGATGGAGGCGGACACCCGCACGATCGAGCTGGCCGGCAACCAGAGCTATTGCAACGTCTCGATCTCCGTCAAGCAGTTCGGCCTGATCGTGGGCAGCGTCGGCCACCAGCTGGGCGACGCGCTGCTATGCCAGATCGCCGCGCGGCTGGACCAGGTCACCCGCGGCCACGAGGGTCGCCTGTACCGCGTCGACGGCGTCACCTTCGGCGCCCTGTTCCACTTCGGCCATGACCCGAAGCGCCTGGGCGGCATCCTGCAGGCGCTCACGCAAGCGATGGGCGCGCCGTTCGAGATCGGCAACCAGGACCTGATCGTCTCGATCGGCGTGGGCGCCTCCGAATACCCCAAGGACGCCGGCACCGCCGACGAGGTCGCCCGCCTGGCGGAGCTGGCCAAGCTGGAGGCCCACGCCGATCCGGGCAACAGCTTCCTGGTCTACGACTCGCGCATCGGCGAGAGCCAGCGCGACAAGCTGCGCATGGAGAGCCGCATGCTCAAGGCGCTGGAGCACGGCGACTTCGAGCTGTTCTACCAGGGCCAGCGCGGCCTGCCCGACGGGCGCATCAAGGGCTTCGAGGCGCTGCTGCGCTGGCGCGACGGCGACAAGATGATCTCGCCGGCGGACTTCATCCCGCTGGCCGAGGAGACGGGCCTGATCGTGCGCATCGGCACCTGGGTGCTGGAGGAAGCCTGCCGCCAGGCGAAGACATGGGCCGACACCGGCGCCGGCCGCCCCATCGTGGCCGTCAACATCTCGCCGCGCCAGTTCAACCACCCGGACTTCCTCGCCACCGTGCGCGATACCCTCGCCCGTACCGGCGTCGACCCGCGCCAGATCGAGCTCGAGATCACCGAGGGCAGCGTGATGAACGACGCCGAAGCGTCGATCGCACAGCTGCACGCGCTGCGCGACCTGGGCCTGCACCTGGCCATCGACGACTTCGGCACCGGCTACGCCAGCCTGTCCTACCTGCGCCGCTTCCCGCTCGACCGCCTGAAGATCGACCGTTCGTTCGTCAAGCAGCTCACCATGAGCGAGCAGGACGACACCATCGTGCGCACCGTCATCGAACTGGCGCACACGCTGGGCCTGTCGGTCACCGCCGAAGGCGTGGAGACGATCGAGCAGGAATCGGTGCTGCAGGGCTGGGGCTGCGACGTCATCCAGGGCTTCCTGCGCTTCCGGCCCGCGCCGGCCGCCACGGCCACCGGCCTGCTGGAAAAGGACAAGCAGGACGCGCTGCAGGCCGCCTGACGGCAGGACGGTGTCAGGTCTTGAAAGTTGCGCGGCACCATCTCGCCGTGTGGCAGAAGGACGGTGTCAGGTCTTGAAAGTTGCGCGGAAAGCCGCACGCGCAAGGTGACAGGCTGAGCGCGCAACTTTCAAGACCTGACACCGTCCTGCCCTACCGGCGGCGGCCGCGCAGCCATTCCAGCGCCAGCAGCAGCGCGGTGGTGAACAGGATCAGGAGCGTCGCGACGGCGGCGATCGTCGGCGAGATGTTCTCGCGGATGCCGTTGAACATCTGCCGCGGCAGCGTGAGCTGTTCCGGGCCGGCGAGGAAGAGGGCCACGACCACCTCGTCGAACGAGGTCGCGAACGCGAACAGCGCGCCCGAGGCCACGCCCGGCGCGATCACCGGCAGCGTGATGCGGAAGAAGGTGCGCAGCGGCGTCTCGCCCGACGCGAGGCTCGCGCGCACCAGGCTCTGGTTGAAGCCCTGCAGCGTCGCCAGCACGGTGGTGAGGACGAAGGGCGCGCCGAGCGCCGCGTGCACGAGGATGAGGCCGGCGTAGCTGTCGGCCAGGCCCAGCGGCGCGAAGAACAGGTAGGTGCCGACGGCCACCACGATGATGGGCACGACCATGGGCGCGATCAGCAGGCTCATGAGCAGGCCCTTGAACGGGAACTGCGTGCGCACGAGACCGACGGCGGCCGTCGTCCCGAGGGTCGTCGCGATCAGCGTGGCGGCCGGCGCCACGATGAAGCTGTTCTTCGTCGCGCGGGCCCACTCGGCCGACGAGAACAAGTTGTCGTACCACCTGAGCGACCAGCCCGGGATCGGGTACGCGAGGAAGGAACTGCTGCTGAAGGACAGCGGGACGACCACGAGCACCGGCAGCAGCAGGAACGCGAGCACGCCCACGCACAGCGCGCGCACCGCCCACCAGCCGGCCTTGTCGGCGAGCGTCGCGTAGTCGGGGAAGTCGGGCAGGAAGCGGCGTGCGAGGGCCATCGTTCACCCCAGGCTCAGCTCGGCGCGCGAGAACCGGCGGTAGAGCGCATACAGCACCAGCGTGGCCCCCAGCAGCAGCGCCCCCAGCGCGCAGGCCATGCCCCAGTTGACCGTGACGTTGGC
>JBJMWE010000217.1:0-4594 GCA_045810285.1 Vitreoscilla sp.
CGGCGTCGCGCGCGCCGCTGGCGACCTGGGCGCGCTGGCGCGCCTTGCGGGCCGCCCGCGCGGCCTGGCGCGCGGCGTGCAACTGCGCGGTGACCTGCCCGTGCAGGTCGTCGAGTCGGCGCAGGATGCGGGTGGACTCGGCGAACACGATGGTGCGACCGTAGCCGCTGACCTCCATGCGCCAGCCCGCCACCAGCGCATGCGCACGGCCGGCGTGCGGCGGCAGCTGCGACAGCAGGTCCTGCACTTCCATGTAGCGGGTGGCGATGCCGTTCTGGAGCTCGCCGATGGACGTGGCGCGGTCGACGATGCTGAACTGGGAGCCCCAGGTCTCCCAGTCGATCTCGTGCCAGCTGCGGTCGTGAAAATTCGGCTTGGCCATGGCCTTGCAGTGCGGTTCCGGGCGGTGTTCCCATGGTGGCGCATCCCGCCGGCGTTGCGCCTGCTTCCGGATGTCGCCCGGCCTCCCTCGAGTGTCGGCCGAGCAGGATGCTACAGGGCCGGTGCGCGCCTTTGAAGTCCATGCGGGCGCAAGCTAGGGATTCCCGTGATCGAGCACCCCGAAAGCGGGGAATCCCGGGCGTCTGGCGGTTCCCGCTCGGGATGTCATGCGGGTGGGGGTATTGGCTGCGTATTGTTACATATGACAAGACGGCCCAGCGACGCTCACGCAGCCGCCATGCCGGGCGGAGCGAAGCGCGGTCGCCGGGCTCGCGGCGTCCGGGCGGCGCTCCCTGGATCCTGCGACTGCGCGCAGGATGACGGCGGGGTGGCGGTGGCCGCCGGGGTGGCGGTCGGTGACCGCAGGGTGGCGGCGGTGACCGCAGGGGTGGCGGCGGTGACCGCAGGGGTGGCGGCGGTGACCGCAGGGGTCGCGGTCGGTGGACACAAGATCGTGGCCGGTGACCGCCGGGTGGCGGTAAGTCGGCGGAAAGCCGCGCGCGGCGACGATGCGTGCACCGATCCACCGCCGCCCGGAGCAGCCCATGACCACCACCGCATCGCCCCCCGGCGCCCTGGGCCCCGACGCCGTCCGCGACGACCCCGGGCTGATCGAGCTGGCCCTGCTCAAGCTGATGGCCAGCGAGACACGCGTCGCCGCCGTGCACGCGCTGTCGCCGAACTTCCGCCTCGTGTCGCTGCGCAGCGAGGCCTTGCGGCGCGTGGCGCACCTGCCGGGCGACAAGGTGCAGGTGCGCGTGGCCGGCATGGCCTTCCGCACGTTCACGCCGTTCCGGCTGGGCGAGGGCGCCGACGCGCTGGAACTGCTGGGCTTCGTGCGCGACGCCGCGCCGGCCGGCGGCTGGCTGGGCGCGGTGGCCCCCGGCGACCGCTGCCACGTGCTGGGCCCGCGCCGCTCGCTGGACCTGGCGGCGATCGACCGCTCCACGGTGTTCGTCGGCGACGAGACCTCGCTGGGCCTGGCGCTCGCGCTGTGCGGCACGCCGCTGGGCGGGCTCGACACGCACTTCATCTTCGAGGTGGCCGACGCCGCCGAGGTGCGCAGCGTGCTCGAGGCGATGGGCCGTGGCATGCTGCAACATGCGTGGCTGCTCGAGCGGCGGCCCGACGGCACGCACCTGGCGGAGGTCGAGGCGGCGCTGGCGCGCTACGCCGGCGCCGACTCGTTCCGCCAGTACGTGCTGAGCGGCCAGTCCCTGACCATCCGGCGCCTGCAGCGCGTGCTCAAGGCCGCCGGCGCGCGGCCGTCGCAAATCCTGGCCAAGGCGCATTGGGCCCCCGGCAAGGCCGCCCTCGATTGAACCGCTCCGCTTGACCATGAACCGCATCGCCCTCGTCGAAGACCACGAACGCCTGTCCACGCTGGTGCGCAAGGCGCTGGCCACGGCCGGCATCGAGGTCGACGTCTTCGACCGCATCGCCAGCGCGCGCCACGCGATCGCCGAGACGCCCTACGGCGCGGTCGTCGTCGACCGCGGCCTGCCCGACGGCGACGGGCTGTCGCTGGTGCGCCGCATGCGCGCGGACGGCAACGTCACGCCCTGCCTGATGCTCACCGCGCGCGACGCCGTGCACGACCGCGTCGAGGGCCTGGAGGCCGGCGCCGACGACTACCTCGCCAAGCCGTTCTCGATGGAGGAGCTCGCGGCCCGCGTGCGCGCGCTGCTGCGCCGGCCGGCCGCGATGCAGAGCCTGACCCCGTCGCACGGCGACATCCGCCTGGCGCCCGACCAGGGCACGATGAGCTGCGGCGACGAGACGGTGACGCTGCCGTCGGCCGAGCTGCAGATCATGTTGTGCCTCGTCAAGGCCGAGGGCATGGTGGTGCGCCGCGCCGCGCTCGAGGCCGCGGCCTGGGGCCTGACCGAGGCCGTCACCCCCAACGCGCTGGACGTCGCGCTGCATCGCCTGCGCAAGAAGCTGCTGGCGATCGACTCCACGCTGCAGGTCGTCAACGTGCGCGGCCACGGCTACGCGCTGCGTCCCGATGCGCAGTGAACCGCGCGGCGCGCGCCGCCCCTGGCGCGACAGCGACTGGCGCCACTGGGACGCCGGCACCCCCAATCCGCGCCGCGGCGACGACGCCCATGCGGCGCGCCGCGAGCAGCGCATGCGCCGCCGCGCGGCCTGGCACCTGGTGCACTACCGGCGCCATCACCAGGGCGAGAGCCTGGGCAAGCGCCTGCTGGCGACCTTCATCCTCGCGTCGCTGCTCAGCATCCTGCTGGCCGCGCTCGGTCTCGAGACGGCATTCCGCTGGCATCCATCGATCGGCCTGGCGCACGGCATGGGCGAGCAGGTCGACTGGATCGAGTCGCACCTCGCGTTCGACGCGGCCGGCACGCCGACCGCGTTGAACGAGCCCGCGGATACCTCCTGGGTGTATGGCACGGCCTCGCACGACTGGAAGTACCGCGTGGTCGACGCGCGCGGCGTGGCGCTGCTGTCCTCGGACGCCGGCGGGGCCCCGTTCGCGCCGCCCGGCACCGCCTTCGACGCCGCACGCGAGCGCTTCGACATCGTCCTCGACGGCCTGCCGATGCACGTGATCACGGCGGCGGAATCCCGGGCGGGCAAGCCCTACTTCATCCAGGTGGCGATCAGCGAGCGCGCCGCCAAGTTGTTCAGCGGCGCGATGGTGGGGCCCATCCTGCAGAACGCGCTGGTGATCGCGGCGATCGCGCTGCTGCTGTTCGCCGGCGGCGTGCAGGCGATGCTGCACCACCTGCTGCTGCCGCTGCGCCGGGCGTCCGACGCGGCCTCGCGCGTCTCGCCGCGCAGCCTCGAGACGCGCCTTTCGGAGGCTGCGATGCCGCGCGAGCTGCAGCCGGTGATCCGCGCGTTCAACGAGGCGCTGGACCGCCTGCAGCTGGGCTATCGAGTGCAGCAGGAGTTCCTGGCCGCCGCCGCGCACGAGCTGAAGACGCCGCTGGCGTTGATCCGCGGGCAGGTGGAGCTGAGCGAGTCGGAGGATCGCGAGGTCCTGCTGGGCGACATCGACCGCATGGCGCGCCAGGTGCACCAGCTGCTGCACCTGGCCGAGGTCAGCGAGTCGCACAACTTCCAGATGGCCGAGCTCGAGCCGGGTGCCGTCGCGGACGAGGCGGTGCAGTTCCTGCAGCGCCTGGCGCAGCGTGCCGGCGTGCATCTCGACCTGCGGGTGTCCGACGCGCCGGCGCCACGCCGCGCCGACCGCGGCGCCTTGTTCGTGCTGCTGAAGAACCTGATCGAGAACGCGATCCAGCATTCGCCGCCCGGCGCCGTGGTGACCGTGGAAGTGCGTGCCACGGGCCTGTCCGTGCGCGACGCGGGCGCGGGCATCCCCGAGGAGCACCTGTCCGAGCTGTTCAAGCGCTTCTGGCGCGGCGACGCGCGGCGCGACACCGGCGCCGGCCTGGGCCTGGCCATCTGCCACGAGGTGGCCCTGGCGCACGGCTGGTCGCTCGAAGCGCGCAACGGCGATGTCGGCGCCGAGTTCGTCGTGTCGTTCGAATCGGACTGATGCGGCCGCTGGCACTCCAGGCAACGCCGTCCGGCCCGGCGCCGATGGGCGGGTGGGCGACGCGGTGGCCATGGGCGGCGGCCGCCGCCTGGCCGGGCTGCCTCTGCGCAAGGCCCCACGCGCCTGCGCCGCGAGCGTGCGGGGCACACTGTCGCGCATGACTGCCGCCCATCCCCTCGACAACGTCATCTGGAGCGCGCTCACCACGCAGCACGTCGACCTGGCGCGCGGTGGCCCGCTGGCGCGCCGCTACCAGCCCGACTTCGCGCGCTTCGCCGGCATGCCGGCCGTGACGCCGGCGGCGTTCGAGGCGCTCGCGGCCGACATGGCGCGCGACGAGTTCGTCGCGCTGTCGTTGGCAGGCGACGTCGACCCCGGACCCGCGTTCGAAGTGCTCGATCGCAAGGCGCTCATCCAGATGGTCGGCGCCGTGGCGGGCGAACCTGGCGATCCGGCAGGCCTGCGCGAACTCGGCCCGGCCGACGTGCCGGCGATGACCGCGCTGGTGCAACTCACCGCGCCTGGCCCGTGGTTCTCGCGCACGGCGGAGCTGGGACGCTTCGTCGGCATCGAGGTCGACGGCCGCATCGTCGCGATGGCCGGCGAGCGCATGCGCGTGCCGGGCCACAC
>JBJMWE010000218.1:0-14597 GCA_045810285.1 Vitreoscilla sp.
CGGCGGAGCCGGATCCTTGTGCCCCCACGGTCGCTCGCGCTCCCTGCCCCCCGAGGGGGCCGGCCGCGAGCGGCCCGGCGGAGCCGGATCCGCCGCTCCCTCGAAATTCGATTGAACCGCTTGAGCGGCAGCGCCGGAGAAAGGCAGACCAGTTCCTGCATGCGACGCAAGGTCGCGAAAGATGTCGGGCCGCCGGGCAACGCCACTCAAATGTCATCCTGCGCGTAGTCGCAGGATCCACGCATCGCCGCCAAGTACCTCTGCGCGGCGCCATTCCTTGGCACCGTGCCCGGGATCGCCCATTCGGTCGAAAGACCATTTCTATTGTGTGCAATTCGATTGCGCGCTATATTTCGTTCCATGCCTCGCGCCAACCCCTCCTCCACCGCTGCTGCCGATGACCGGGCCGATGCCTGGCTCGCGCTCGACAGGCAGCTGTGCTTCGCGCTGTACTCGGCGTCGCTGGCGATGACCAAGGTCTACAAGCCGCTGCTGGCGCCGCTGGGGCTCACCTACCCCCAGTACCTGGTCATGCTGGCGCTGTGGGAGCACGACGGCCAGTCGGTGAGCACGCTCGGCGACAGGCTCGCGCTGGATTCCGGCACGCTCACGCCGCTGCTCAAGCGCCTGGAGGCGCAGGGCCGCATCAGCCGCGAGCGCGACGTCCAGGACGAGCGCCGCGTCATCGTGCGCCTCGCGCCCGCCGGCCGCCAGCTCAAGGCGCAGGCGCGCCGCATCCCGCAGGAGATCGGGCGCGCCTCGGGCTGCGAGCTGTCCGAGATCATGGACCTCACGCGCCAGCTCACCGCCATGCGCGACGCGCTGGCCAGGCAAGCCGAGCACTGACCGACCGTTTTCCCTTCCGCGCGCATCGGCGCGCATCCCCCGCCCCATCCAACCCAAGGAGCACACCATGGCCTCTCCCGAAAACATCCTGTACACCGGCACCGCCACCGCTACCGGCGGCCGCGCCGGCACCGCCAAGTCGTCGGACGGCGTGCTGAGCGTCACGCTGACCACGCCCAAGCAGCTCGGCGGCGACGGCGCGCCCGGCACCAACCCCGAGCAGATGTTCGCGGCCGGCTACTCGGCCTGCTTCATCGGCGCGATGAAGGCCGTGGCCTCCGGCATGACCGGCGGCCCGAAGATCGCCCTGCCGGCCGACGTGTCGATCACGTCCGACGTCGGCATCGGCCCGATCCCCGGCGGCTTCGGCATCAAGGTCGCGATGCGCATCTCGGTCCCCGGCATGGACAAGGCCGCGGCCGAAGCACTGGTCCAGGCCGCGCACCAGGTGTGCCCGTACTCGAACGCCACCCGCGGCAACATCGACGTGTCCCTCACGGTCATTTGAGCCCCACGGTCGCTTCCCCCGGAGGGGAGGCTTCGCGCGCGCTCCCTGCCCCGAGGGGCCGGCCGCGAGCGGCCCGGCAAAGCCGGATCCGCCGCTCCCTCGACGCTTGTTCGAGACCAGCGAGCGGCAGCGCCGGCGGCGAGTGGCCGCCGCGCCCAAGGTCCCCGGACAGGCCCGCCCAGCGCGGGCCTGCGCGCGTCCGGCGCGCGAGCGTCCCCTATCATGCGGCGGTGCAGAACCGGCTCCTGCTTCTCGCCGCCACCGTCTCCGCCGCCCTGGTCGGCGGCGCGCTGGTCTACGGGCTCGACCACGGTCCGGCCAGGATCGCGCCGCGCCCCGCGCCCGAGCCGCCGGCCGTCGCCGTCGCGGCAGCGCCCGCCCCCCTGCCGGAACTCGCGGCATCGGCGCCCGCGCCGGCCAGGCGCGCGTCCTCGGCCCCGGCCGACCGCTTCGAATCGCTGGCGCACAAGGTCGATCGCCTGGGCCGCTCGCCCGATCCTGTCGACGCCTTCGCGGCCTACCAGCTGGTGACGGCCTGCGTGTGGGCGCGCGACCACGAGGGCTGGATGGCGCACCACATCCTGCCGAGCGACCGCGCGCTGCTGCCGACGCCGCAGCAGGCCTGCGGCGACATCGCCTCCGACCAGATCCAGAGCCGCCTGCGCTGGCTCGAGCGCGCGGCGCTCGCGGGCGTGCACCACGCGGCCACCGAGATGCTGCGCGAGGGCCCCGACGGCCTGGGCCTGGCCAACTCCGACATCGACGCGCCCGAGAACGCGTCGTGGAAGCAGCGCGTGGACGCCGCGCTCGAGGCCGGCGTGCACACCTGCGACCCCGACTCGCTGGAGAGCCGCGTCAACGCCTACCAGAACGGCCAGGGCGTGGCGCCCGACCGCACGAAGGCGCTGACCTACTGGGTCGCATACATGGAATGCCGGCGTCGCCTGGTGGGCCAGCCGAGCGCGATCCTGGCCAATGCCGACAGCGTCACCCAGCGCATGGGCCAGTCGCTGACGGCGGACCAGATCGCGCAGGCCCTGTCCGCCGGCCACGCGCTTGCGCGCGACGCCCGGCCGCTGCCCGGCGACTCGTAAGACGCCGCGAGCGCACCAGCCCGGCCGGGGCGGGGCGCCGCGACTCGTTCACCGCCTGCGAGGTCCCCGCCCTCAGCGCGGGGCAGCCAGCAACGCCAGCTGCAGTTCCACGCGCGCCTGCACGGCGCTGAGCTCGCCGGCGGCTTCGTCGTCGCTCGCGTCGCGCGGCAACACCGGGCCGAAGACGCAGCGGCTCGCGCGCACGACGCGCACGCCTTCGCCGCGCGCCCGGGCGAGGGCCGCCGCCATCCGCTCGGACACCGTGCCGTGGCCGGTACCCGCGACGACGATCCCGCCGGTGCCGGCAATGACGGCGTCGTCGACGATGCGCCCGTCCGCGCCGGCGTGGTTCATCACGATCTCGACGCGCGGCCACGTCGCCGGATCCGCGGCGATGCGTTCGAGCCCCAGCGCAGCGCCCTCGGGCCACGCGCGGAACTGCCGCACCACGCCGCCCTCCAGCCGTGCGAGCGGGCCGCAGTCGCTACCGGCGAACGCGACCGTCTGCAGCGTGTGCACCTTGCGCAGGCCGACGGCCGCCCAAGCCGCGCCGGCGAAGACGACGCTCACGCCCCGCACGCCGGGCGCCTCGGCGAGCGTCACCGCGTCGAGCAGGTTGGCCGGGCCGTCGGCCGACAGCGCGCTGGCCGGCCGCATCGCCGCGGTCAGCACCAGCGGCTTGGCCGGCGCGAGCACGCGGTGCAGGAAGTACGCGGTCTCCTCGAGGGTGTCCGTGCCGTGCGTGACGACGATGCCGGCGACCTCGGGCCGCGCGAGGTGGTGCGCCGCGCGCTGCGCCAGGCGCAGCCACGTGGCCTCGTCCATGTCCTTGCTGTCGATGGCGGCCACCGCCTCGGCCTCGAGGCGGTGGTCGGCCAGCGCCGGCACGCCCGCGACCAGGGCCTCGACGCCCAGCGCGCCGGCGCGGTAGCCGGTGGTGTCGGTGGCGGCGGCGGCGGTGCCGGCGATCGTCCCGCCCGTGGCGAGGATCACGACAATCGGCTTGGGGCTTTGCATTCTTGGCAACCTTGGATAAAAATACAGACCTGTATGAACAACCAGATGCCGGCCGCGGGACGCAAGTCTCCTGGCGGACAGGACGCACCATGGAAGTCGAATCGCCGAAGCTCACCGCCCGCCAGCAGCAGATCCTCGATCTCGTGCAGAGCGCGATCGAACGCACCGGCGCGCCGCCCACGCGGGCCGAGATCGCCAACGAACTGGGCTTCCGCTCGGCCAACGCGGCGGAGGAACACCTCCAGGCCCTGGCGCGCAAGGGCGTCATCGAGCTGGTGGGCGGCACCTCGCGCGGCATCCGCCTGAAGTCTGACACATTGCGCGCGGTCAACGAGGCGCGCGGGCGCCAGTTCTCGCTGCCGCTGCCCAGCCTCTCGCAGCTCACGCTGCCGCTGGTGGGCCGCGTGGCGGCGGGTTCGCCCATCCTCGCCCAGGAGCATGTCGAGCAGACGTACCTGCTGGAGGCCTCGATGTTCCCGCGCCGGCCCGACTACCTGCTCAAGGTCAAGGGCATGAGCATGCGCGACGCCGGCATCATCGACGGCGACCTGCTGGCGGTGCAGAAGGCCCGCGAGGCGCGCAACGGCCAGATCGTGGTCGCGCGCCTGGGCGACGAGGTCACCGTCAAGCGCTTCCGCCGCACCCGCACCACCATCGAGCTGCTGCCCGAGAACCCCGATTTCCAGCCCATCATCGTGCCGTTCGGCGACGTCGACTTCGAGCTCGAGGGCATCGCCGTGGGCTTGGTGCGCAACAACATGACGAGCTGAGCATGCGGGCCGGCGTGCATCGCCCGTCGCGCCGCGCGCCCGCCGCGCGTGCGCCTGCGCGAGGCTGAGCAGCGGGCCATGGGCTCCTCGTCGCGCGCGCCTCGCCGCACTGCCATGAAGTCGCCCAAGGCGGCGACGGCCGCCGATTGCCTCGCGCTCGAGCAACTGCCCAACGTCGGCCCCGCCATGGCCGCCGACCTGCGGCTTCTGGGCATCCACGCGCCGCAGGCCCTCCAGGGCCGCGACGGCCTGCAGCTCTACCGCGCGCTGTGCACCGCCACCGGCCACCGCCACGACCCTTGCGTGCTCGACACGCTGCTGGCCATCGTCGATTTCATGGACGGCGCGCCGCCTGCACCGTGGTGGGCGTACACGCCGCGGCGCAAGGCGATGGTGGGGCAGTTGCGCGACTGACGCCTTCGCGGCCCCCGTCCCGGGGCCTGCGCCGGTTCAGGCCTGGTAGAGCGCGTCCCAGGTCGTGTCGAACGACCACTTCACGCTGCGGATGCCGCGTTCCATCGCCGCGCCCAGCTTGGCGGACGTCTCCACCGTGAGGTTGCCGTCCACCAGCATCGGCTGCCAGATCACCAGCCGCGCGCCGTCACTTGCCGGCCGGAACGGGAACGCGACGCGCATGCGCATCGGCATGTCGCCGTAGGTGGCGGCCAGCACGATCAGCGCGTCCACCCGCTGGCCCTTGCGCTCGGCGAAGCCGGGGTAGCTGAAGACCTGCCAGGGCAGGTCGTTCGGGTTGTTGGACAGCAGGTGGTCGCCATACTGCACTGCACGACGCAGGTCGCCGCGCTCCATCTCCTGCAGCGTGGTGGGCGAAGCGGCCGTCACCAGCGTCGGCCACATGCCGCGTCCGTCGGCGGCCAACATCATGTGCCACGAGCCGAGCCGGCCGACGTTGCACATGGCCGTCCACCAGCGCGCCGGGCCGTCGCGCTCCAGCTGCGCCACGACGCTGGCGATGAAGTCGCCCGCCCTGAGATCCGTTCCGCCCGGCAGCAACTGACCTTCCAGCCATGCGAGCGGCTTGAACAGCGCCCCCTGCGCCGGCGCATCGACCACGAGGCGCGTGGCCGGCGTGTCGTCCAGCGGCGTACCGGTCGGCAACACCACGCGCGCCGAGGCCTGGTCGTGCCAGACGAGCATCGCATGCGACATGCGGCGCGCGAACTCGATCACGTAGAACACCACCAGCGACTCGAAGTTGCGGCCGGGCACCGTGTCGAGATCCGCGCGGGTGGGCTTGGCGCGCTCGCGGATCTGCAGCAGCAGCGCATCCAGCCGCTTCAGGCTGTCGGGCGTGAAGTCGAGCTTGGCCTGCTGCAGGGCCTTGGCGTAGGTCCAGCCGCCCTCGGGCTCGGTGCCGGCGGCGTAGGCAGCGAGGAATTTCTGCGCGAGTTCGTTCATGGCGTCACTTTACCGTGGCGGGCAGCGGCGTCGCGCGGCCGCGCTTGCCCCATTGAGCTGCGCCGCCTCCGGTCCTATAGTCGCCATCCGGCATTGGAATCGGTTCCAGCCAGCAACGACAACAGGGAGACGCGATGCCCTTCTCGATCCCGCCGCGCCGGGCCGCGGCGCTGCTCGCCGGCCTGCTGGCGCTCGCCGCAGGCACGCGCGCAGCCGCCCCGCCGCCCGCATTTCCGCTCGACGTGGCGCAGGAGGCGGCGGTCCGCGACATCGTCGCGCACATGACGCTGGCGCAGAAGGTGGGCCAGATGACGCAGGCCGAGATCCGCGCGATCACTCCCGAGGAGGTGCGCCAGTATTTCGTCGGCTCCGTGCTCGACGGCGGCGGCTCCTGGCCGAACCACGACAAGCACGCGTCGTTCGACGACTGGCGCCGGCTCGCCGATGCGCTGTGGGACGCCTCGATGCACACCGACATGGCCGTGAAGGTGCCGGTCATCTGGGGCACCGACGCCGTCCATGGCCACAACAACGTCGTCGGCATGACGCTGTTCCCGCACAACATCGGGCTCGGCGCGGCCAACGACCCGGCGCTGGTCGAACGCATCGGCGCGGCGGTCGCGGCGCAGGTGCGCCTGACCGGCGTCGACTGGACGTTCGCGCCCACCGTGGCCGTGCCGCGCGACGACCGCTGGGGCCGCACCTACGAAGGTTTCTCGGAGGACCCGGCCATCGTCGCCGCCTACGCCGGCCGCTACGTCACCGGGCTGCAGGGCCGCTTCGACCCGGCCGGGCGGCCCACCATCGTCGCCACCGCCAAGCATTTCCTGGGCGACGGCGGCACCGACCAGGGCGTCGACCAGGGCGAGAACAAGGCAGGCTTCGCCGAGCTGGTGCGCGTGCACGGCGCGGGCTATCGCACGGCGATCGACGCGGGCGTGCAGACGGTGATGGTGTCGTTCAACAGCTGGACCACCACGGGCGCCGACGACACCGGCCGCCCGCTCGCCTTCGCCGACGTCAAGAACACCGGCAACAGGTTCCTGCTGACGGACCTGCTCAAGACGCGCTGGGGTTTCGACGGCCTGGTCGTCACCGACTGGGACGCCATCGGCCAGGTGAGCTGGGTCGACGCGGCCGGACGGAAGCATGCCTGCAGCAAGTCGTCGTGCCCCGTGGCCATCAACGCCGGCGTGGACATGGTGATGGTGCCGTTCGAGTGGAAGGACTTCATCGCGCACACGATCGCCTCCGTGCAGGCCGGCGAGATCCCGCTGGCGCGCATCGACGACGCCGTCACCCGCATCCTGCGCGTGAAGATGCGCGCCGGCCTGTTCAAGGTGGTCGACGGCGCGAGCGTGTCGACACCGCCCTCGCAGCGCGCGGGCGCGCATGACGCGGCGGCGGCGCGGCCGCGCGCGCTCGCGCGCCAGGCCGTGCGCGAATCGCTGGTGCTGCTGAAGAACGATCGCCGCACCCTGCCGCTGGCCCGCGCCGGCCGCGTGCTGGTGGTGGGCCGCAGCGCCGACTCGCTGGCCGACCAGTCCGGCGGGTGGTCGGTCACCTGGCAGGGCACGGGCAACACCAACGCCGACTACCCGGCGGGCGAATCGGTGCTCGCGGCGGTGCGCGCCACCGTGGGCGCCGACAACGTGGTCTATTCCGCCGAGGGCAAGGACGTCGACGTGAAGGCGTTCAAGGCGGTCATCGCGGTGATCGGCGAGACGCCGTACGCCGAGGGCGTGGGCGACATCCGCCGCTCCAGCACGCTGGAACACGCGCGCCGCCACCCCGAGGATCTCGCCGTCCTGGAGCGCGTGAGCGGGCACGGCGTGCCGGTGGCCACGGTGCTGTTCAGCGGCCGGCCGCTGTGGGTCGACCGCGAGATCGACCGCAGCGACGCCTTCGTCGCCGCGTGGCTGCCCGGCACCGAAGGCCAGGGGATCACCGACCTGCTGTTTCGCCGCGCCGACGGCGGCGTCAACGACTTCCGCGGCCGGCTGGCATTCTCCTGGCCGCGCGACGCCTGCCAGGCCACGGTCAACAAGGGCGATGCCGGCTACCGCCCGCTGTTCGCGGTCGGGTACGGCCTGACGTATGCGAAGCGGCATGCCGCGCTCGGCAAGCTCGACGAGTCGCCGCAGCCGCAGCGCTGCGGTGCGGCTCCGGCCAAGGCGGTCGAGGACCTGGTGGTCTTCGATCGCGTCGAGAATCCGATGGGCAAGCTGGGCATCGGCTCGCCGGCCAACTGGATCGTGCCGCTCGGCGACGACCCCGATGCCGTCGTCACGACGAAGGACGGCGCCGTCAAGGCGGAGCCCGCGCAGGTCAACGTGCAGCAGGACGCGCGCCGCATCGCGTTCGCCGGCGACGGCCAGTTCTGGGCCTACGCCGGATCGGGGCACGACCTGGGCGGCTGGCAGGGCGTGGACGGCGCGCTGGCCTTCGACCTCGTCGTCGATCGCCCGCCCGAAGGCGACGTCCACGTGCGCGTGGAGTGCGGCCATCCGTGCGGCGGCTCGATCGACGTGACGGCGGCGGTGCGCGCGCTGCCCCTGCACGCCAGGGCCACGCTGAAGATCCCGTTGCAGTGCTTCGTCGCCCAGGGCGTCGACCTGGCCGGCGTGGACATGCCGTTCGGCATCGACACCGACCGGCCGTTCGTGGTCAGCATCGCCAACGTGCGCTGGCAGGTGGCTGCGGCCAAGGACGCGGACGCCCTGCCCTGCACGCCGGCGAGGAAGAAGCCGGACTAGCGGGGCGCCTTGCGCGACGGGTGAGCGGCTCGTGGAGGCGGCGTCGTGTGGCGCCGGTGGTGACGTGTCGGCA
Organism: Vitreoscilla sp.; assembly: GCA_045810285.1. Taxonomy (GTDB): domain Bacteria; phylum Pseudomonadota; class Gammaproteobacteria; order Burkholderiales; family Burkholderiaceae_C; genus Scleromatobacter. Next base: position 8,484 of record JBJMWE010000218.1, read on the forward strand.
CGCCGGCGGTGGCATGTCGCAATGTCGGCGAACGGCGGGTTACGCCTGCGGCTAACCCGCCCTACGGAACGCGCAGCGCGGCAGCAGGCGCGCGGCCGACCCGCACGAATGGCGCGGCGGGAGGTCGTAGGGCGGGTTAGCCGCAGGCGTAACCCGCCATGCCGCCATGCCGCCACGCGCATCGCGCCGGATCAGCCGGCCGTCTTGAACGCCATCACCGCCTGGTTGCGCAGCGTGCGCAGCAGGCTCAGCTCGCGCTCGCCCAGCACGATGCCGCCGGCGGTGGCGCAATCGGCGTAGATCAATGCGAACGGCGCGCTCTTCATCGTCATCGGCAGCAGCACGAAGCTGCGTGCGTCGGCGTCGCGCTGCAGCCACGTGGGCAGGCGCGTGCGCACGTTGTCGGCGGAGGCGTCGGAGATCAGCGTGTCGGCCGCCTTCTTGCAGGCCACCGAGAGCAGGTCGACCGGCCCGTTCGGGTTGACGTCCACGCGGAACTGCGCGGACAGCGCGGCCGCCGGGCCGCCCAGGCCCACGCGGCCGGTGATCACGCCCGTCTTCGGGTCCCGCAGGCCGAAGATCACGCAGCGGAAGCCGAGCGCCGCGTGCATCGTCTGCAGGATCGTGCGCAGCACCTCGTTGAGCTTGAAGCTGTCGCCGGCCAGCGCACTCGTCACGCTCGAGATGCCGTTCTCCAGCGCCAGCATGCGGTCCGCGGAATCGGGGGCGACGTTGACCGCGACCTGCTGCGGCGACGGGGCGCCCGGACGCTCGCCGGAGGCCGCCACGATCGTCTTGTCGTCCGGCGCGGTGGCCGGCCCGACGTTCGTCACGATCGTCGCAGGGTTGACGTTGCCGGTGGGCACCTCGAGGTCCGCCGGCATCAGGCGACGCGCCTGGGAATCGGCCTTCAGGTCGATGCCCAGGCCCGCCGACATCGACTGCAGGTGCGACTGCGCGCCGCGCACCGCGCTCTCGAACTGGTCCTTGGGCAGGTTCAGCGCCCGTGCGTAGCGCTCGCCGATCGCGGCGATCTTGCCGGCCGCCTGGTCGGCCGGCGTCTGCATCAGCGCCAGCGCGATCTCGGAGGACGCCTGGACGCACCAACGCAGCCGGTCGGCCGCGTTGTCGACCGGTCGCGCCGGCGCCTCGCCTTCGGGCCGCGCGATGGCGCGGCGCAGCGAATCGGGCAGGCCCCAGACCTTGGTCACGCCCACGCCGAGCTGTTCGTACGACAGCCCCAGCACCTCGCCGACGGCGCGATCCTCGATCGCCTGCGACCACTCGCCGCGCTGCCACGCGGGCTCGACGCGGCGCCGGATCAGCGTGGCTTCCTCGGGGAAGTAGAACTCGGTGAGCATGCGCCCGAGCTGCGACATCATCCCGGCCAGGAACGGCTCGTCGTGCGCCTTCGCGGTGGGCGTGAGCTCGTCGCACAGCGTGCCGGCCATCATCGCCTGCAGGAACAGCTCCTTGAGCCGGCCGACGTGCGCCTTGTCCTGCATGTGTTCCAGCAGCACCAGCGACAGCGCCATCGAGCGGATGCCCGCCAGGCCCACCAGCGACACCGCGCGCGACACCGAAGCGATGGAACCGGCGCCCGCGTTGCGGAAGTGCACGGTGTTGACCATGCGCAGCAGCTTGTTGGTGAGCGCCACGTCGCGCACGATCTCGTCGGTGACGCCGGCGATGCTCGCGTTCTCGGACTGCGTCACGCGCTGGATGCGCACCACGGCGTCGGACAGCGCGGGGAAATCGCTCTTGTGGCGCATGCGCCGCAGCAGGAATTCCAGCGTCGCGCGGTCGCCGCCCTCGGCGCCCACGGGCGCCGGGTCCAGCCACTCGTGCAGCGCGTTGCGGAACGCGGCGGCCGACTCGGGGCGGCGCGACGGATCGCGCGCGACGGCGCGCATGACGAGTGCGCGCAGCGCGTCGTCGGTGGGATCCTTGCCGGTGCGGGCGTCGACCATCTCGGGCGGCCAGGCGACATCCTCGTCGCGCGTGCGCTCGAGCATGCGGTACGGGTCGCGCTCGACCCGCAGCGGCCGGCCGCAGATCATCTGGCCGAGCATCATGCCGGCCGCGAACACGTCCATCAGCGGATGCGGCTTGGCGCCGTTGATCGCCTCGGGCGAGATGTAGCCGGGCGTGCCGGCGATGCGGCCGTCGTGGGCGTCGGCGACGCGCGCGGCGATGCCGAAGTCCATCACGCGCGGCCGGCCCTGGGCATCCAGCAGGATGTTGGACGGCTTCAGGTCGCGGTGCACGATGCCCTGCGCGTGCGCGGTGGCGACCGCGTCGAGCACGTCGCGCATCAGCGTGGCGGCTTCGCGCTCGGGCAGCTTGCCGCGCTTCCTCAGCAGGTCGGTGAGCGTCGGGCCCTTGACGTATTCGAACACCATGAACGACACGGCACCGTCCTGGTCGGCCTCGAACACCGGCACGACGTTCGGGTGCGCGAGCCGGCTGACGGCACGAGCCTCGTCCAGCCATTGCGCCACCGACGCCGCATCGGCGTCGGGATTGATCACCTTGACCGCGACCTCGCGCTGCAGCCGCGGGTCATAGGCCAGCCAGACGGTGGCCTGCGCGCCGCGGCCGAGCTCGCCCTTGATCTCGAAGCGGCCGACGCGGCGCGCCCCGTTGCGGGCGGGCTGCTGCACGGCGCTCATGAGGCAACCTCCGCCCTGCGGGCTGCGCTGCGAGCGCCTTCGGGCGGCCGGGCGACGCTCATTGCGCGCCTCCCCGCGTTGCGCGCACGGGCGCCCCGCGCGCGGGAGAACGGCGCGCGGCGCGCATCAGGCGTCCATCCGATCCGGCCTGGCGGCCGCCGGGGGCTGGAGCGCGTCCTGGATGTCCTTGAGCGTGATGTCGAGCGCGCGCCCATAGCGCTGCGCGACGCGCTGCAGCGCGGTGGCCGACTGGCGCGGGGCCAGTGCCACCGCATCGAGAACGTCGTTGGCGCAGCTGGCCACCAGGCGCAGCATGTCGACGTCGGACGTGGGCGTGTGGATCGGGCCCGTGGGCGGCGCGCGGCGCACCATCTGCTGCACGCCATCGTCCAGCCCCCAGTGGTGCATCACGGCGGCGCCCAGGGCGTCGATGTCGATGCCCAGCACCGCGAAGGACGCGCCCTCGCCCGTCATGCCCTGCTCGTCGGGCTCGCCTTCCTTCTGCGCGGCGACGGGCTGCATCAGGCGGCGGATCTGCGCGGCTTCGTCGGGGAAGTGGTATTGCACGACGAGCCAGCCGAGGTTCTGCAGCGCGGTGATGAGGTACACCACTTCCTGGTCGTAGCCGGCCGGCTGCAGCGCGCGCGCCATGCTGCCGGCGCGCTTGACGCGCAGGATCAGCGCGGTGAGCGCGTTGGCGGCCTCGTCGTTGAGCGGGCCCGGCCAGGGGCGCAGCGACAGCGCGGCCTGGCGCACGCCGTCCAGGCCCACCATGGCGATCGCGCGGTGGATCGCCAGCACCGCGCCGCTGCCGCTGTGGCCCGCCTGCGACTGCGCGAAGTTGACCATGCGCACGAGCTCGAACGACAGCGCGAAGTCCTGCAGCACGACGCTGGAGAGTTCGTGCGTGTGGCCCGTCTCCAGCAGCGCCAGGCGTGCGGCGCGGTCGGCACCGCCCGGCATGGCGGGCAGCAGGCCGACGGAGCGCATGCGTCCGAGCAGCAGCGTGATCGGGCCGGCGTCCTGGTCGGCGGTCGCCTGCAGCCAGCCTTCCAGTGCGCGTTCGAAGGTGCGTGCGCTGCGATAGCGCTGGCGCTCCTGGCGGTCGGTGGCGCGGTTGACGATGGCGCGCAGCGGCTCGGGAATGGGCTGCGGCACCGTCCACGGCAGGCGCACCATCTCGTGGCCGAACGGCGGCAGGCGGCCGACGACGCGGGCGACATCGGGCTCCTCCAGCGGCGCGACGCCGGCCAGCACCTGGTGCATCACGAGGCCGAACGACAGCACGTCGATCTCGGCGGCCAGGCGCTGCATGCGGCGTTCGTCCATCGCGGCCTGCTGGCCGTCGGCGTCGGGCGAGATGGCGATGAAGGCGCTGGCGAACGAATGGGCGTCGACGATCTCGAGGCCCAGCAGCTTGACGTTGCCGGCGTCGTCGACCAGCAGCGAATAGGGCTGCAGGTCGCGATGCGCGGAGCCGGCCTCGTGCGCGAAGGCCAGGCCCTGCAGCACTTGCACGCTCCACTGCGTCAGTTCCGGCGCGGGCATGCCCTTGGACGTGAGCTTCTCGCCCCAGGTGACGAACTGCTCGCGCTCGTAGACGGCGTACGGCCAGCGCTCGTGCTCGCCGACGTCCAGCACGCGGGCCAGCTTCGGGTGCTTCAGGCGGCCGCTCCGGGTGACGCGGGCGATCCAGGCGCCGAGCGCGTCCGGGTCGGCCGGCCGGGCGCGCGGCATCGCCAGCATCACCTCGAGATCCCCGCGCGTGTCCAGCGCCAGCCACAGCATGGTCTGCGCGCTCTTGCCGAGCAGGCGCATCAGCTGGTAGCGGCCGAGCAGGCGCACCGCGCGGTTGGGCGTGGCGGGCGAGGCGGCGGGCGCGGTGGTGGGAGGAACGATGGCGTCCATGAGCGCATTGACGGAAGGATCGGTCGATTGGAACCCTGCGCGAAGACGCCCGACGGGCGAAAGAGGGCCGAAAACGATGCGTAATTCACTGTCGGGCGCCCCTAAAGTATTCAAAAGCCTGTCGGCCGGGCCTTCCAATCCGGCATTTCGCCACCAACTCGGCCCTGGAGCGGGAAACCCCGGTCGCCGCCCTCGTCCCCACCCCGGTCGGGGCCGGGCGGTTGTGTCAGAATCTTTTCACCGACGACGGGCAATGCGAGTTTCCCGATGAACTCCTGCCGCCGGTGTCCCAAGGAAAACGCATGAGCAGCGAAGCAATCAAACACATCTCCGACGCGTCCTTCGAGACGGACGTCCTGAAGTCCGGCACCCCGGTGCTGGTGGACTACTGGGCGGAGTGGTGCGGCCCCTGCAAGGCGATCGCCCCGATCCTGGAAGAGGTCGCCAAGGACTACGGCCCGCGCCTGCAGATCGCCAAGATGAACGTGGACGACAACCGCGATGTGCCCGCCAAGTTCGGCATCCGCGGCATTCCCACGCTGATGCTGTTCAAGGACGGCCAGCTCGCGGCGACCAAGGTCGGCGCGTTGTCGAAGTCGCAACTGACCGCATTCCTCGAAGGTCACCTGGCCTGAAGACGGCCCGCGGCGGGTGTTCGTCAACTCGCAGTTGACGGGCATCCTCGCCCGGCCCCTATAATCGGCCCTGACCAGTGCAGGAACTGGCGCCCCGCTCTGACGAGCAGCGGCGCCCGCACCGAGTCAAGGTAGCGCCCCCGCACCCAGTCCCCGCCTCAGATCTGGCGGAGTCCGGCGCGCGGTCTCGGCGATTCGTCCCAAGCCCCAACCGTTTCACGTCGCCACGACGGCCTCGACCCGGCCAGTGCACGCCCACCCTGCGCGCACCGGTTGTCCGGATCGGCCAGCGCGAGGCGCAGGTGCAACAGGTCGGGCAAGCCGTCCGGCGCCCGTCATTGCGCCCCGGCTCACACCCCAGGGTGAACAAGCAAATGCATCTTTCCGAACTGAAGGCCATGCACATCGGTGCGCTGATCACGATGGGCGAAGCCCTCGAGATCGACAACGTGGCCCGCCTGCGCAAGCAGGAGTTGATGTTCGCGATCATGAAGAAGCGCGCCAAGGGCGGCGAACAGGTGTTCGGCGACGGCGTGCTCGAAGTGCTGCCGGACGGCTTCGGCTTCCTGCGCGCGATCGACGAGAGCTACATGGCGTCGACCGACGACATCTACCTCTCCCCCAGCCAGATCCGCCGCTTCGGCATGCGCAAGGGCGACTACCTGAAGGGGGCCACCCGCCCGGCGGCCAGCAACGAGAAGTACCCGGCGCTGCTCCGCCTCGACGAGATCAACGGGTTCTCCCCCGAGGAGGCCCGCACCCGCCCCCGCTTCGAGGACCTCACGCCGCTCTTCCCCGACGAGAAGCTGCGCCTCGAGGTCCCGGGCGACACCAACAACATGGTGGCTCGCATCGTCGACCTCATCTCACCGATCGGGAAAGGTCAGCGCGGGCTCATC
>JBJMWE010000219.1:0-4443 GCA_045810285.1 Vitreoscilla sp.
CTCGGTGAAGTAGCCCAGCCCGAAGCGGCCGCCGCCGCCGCCCGAGCCCGTCTCGCGGCGTCCGTTCTGTTCGGCGATGACGGTGATCGACAGCCGCACCAGCGGACGCACGTCGGCCGCCCGGGTGCCATCGGCACGGGCAATGAGCACGACGTCGTGCTCCGCGGCCAGGCCGGCCATCACCTGCACGACGCGCGGGTCGCGGGCGCGCGCCATCTTCTCGATGCGTTCCAGCAGCGACACCTTCTGCGTGGAGTCGAGCGTGGCGATGGGATCGCCCGTGCCGTACAGCAGGCGGCTGCCCGAGACCTTGGTCTTGCCCTGCAGCTTCACGCGCCGGCTCTGTCCCGCCGCGGCGATGGCGCGCACCGTGCGGGCCGCGTCCATCAGCGAGTCGGCGGAGATGTCGTCGGAGTAGGCGAAGGCCGTCTTCTCGCCCGCGACGGCGCGCACGCCCACGCCCTGGTCGATCGAGAAGCTGCCGCTCTTGACGATGCCTTCCTCCAGGCTCCAGCCCTCGTGGCGCGTGGTCTGGAAGTAGAGGTCCGCGTCGTCGATGCGGTGTTCGCCCATCGCGGCGAGCGTCGCGGCGAGGTGTGTCTCGGTGAGTCCGAAGGGCGCCAGCAGCAGGCCCTCGGCAATGGCCAGTCGTTCGATCGTCGGTTCGCGTGTGATCACGGCGGGCTCCTGGTTTGCTCGTTCAGGGACAAGCCGGCACGTTCCGGCGAATCCTGGGAAAGGTGGCTCGATTGTGCAGGTTGTTCGCCGGCTGGCGACCCCTGCGCGAGCGTCGATGGAAAAGTTCCGCCAGCGGTCGAGCTGCCTTCTTCCTCTTGAAGAAGGAGTCTGACATGTTCAACCGCCATCTGCTCATCGTCGCCGGCATGGCCCTCGCCACCACTGCGGCCTTCGCCCAGGGCACCTACTCCGACCAGCCGCGCTACGCGGAACCGCAGCACTACGGCGACTGGCAGCGCGACGAGGGCCGTTCGCACGCCACCTGGCGCGAACAGCAACGGACCGCGGAGCAGTACCAGCGCATCCGCGATGGCCAGGCCAATGGCAGCATCACGCCGCGCGAAGCAGCCTGGCTGCTGGACCAGCAACGCCGGATCCGCCATGTGGAATGGCAGGCGTCGCGCGACGGCGTCCTGACGCGTGACGAGCGCCACCAGATCCGCTACCTGCAGGATCGCGTCGACCGCTCGATCGACCGCGTGGAATCCAACCGCCACGCCTACTGACGGCGGGCATCACCCGGGCGGCGGCGCCATCAGTCGACGTCGTCCGGGTCGGGCGCGTCGGGCGCGTCCGCGCGCCATGCGAGCGCCTGCGCATACAGGCGCTTGCGCGGCAGGCCGCTCAGCTCCGCGGCGATGGCCGCGGCCTGCTTGAGCGGCAGTTCCGCGAGCAGCACCCGCAAGGTCCGCTCGACCTCCGCCGGCAGCCCGTCATCCTGCGGCGCGCCCGCCGGTGCCGCGTGCAGCACCAGCACGAACTCGCCGCGACGGTGGTTGGCGTCGTCCGCCAGCCAGCGCGCGAAGTCGGCCACCGACAGCGTCACGACCTGCTCGAACTGCTTGGTCAGCTCGCGGCACACGGTCAGCCGGCGTGCCGCGTCCCCGCCCAGCACCTCGGCCATCGCCGCGGCCAGCGCCTCGATGCGGTGCGGCGCCTCGAAGATCACCGTCGACTGGCGCGCGTCCAGCAGGCGCGCGAGCGCCGCCGCGCGCTCCTGCGCCTTGCTGGACAGGAAGCCCGCGAACGTGAAACCGTGCGCGGCCACGTCGCCGGCCACGCTGAGGGCGGTGACGGCGCTGCTCGCCCCGGGCAGCGGCATCACGCGATGGCCGGCCGCCGCCACGGACCGCACCAGCACGGCCCCGGGGTCGGAGACCGCCGGCGTGCCGGCGTCGCTGATGTAGGCGATGCGCTCGCCCGCCGCCAGGCGCCCGCAGACGTGCGCCGCGCCGGCGCGCTCGTTGTGCTCGTGCAGCGCCAACAGCGGCTTTTCGAGCCCGAAATGCCGCAGGAAGGCGCCGCTCGTGCGCGTATCCTCGCAAGCGATGGCGTCGACCAGCGACAGCACGTGCAAGGCGCGCAGGCTGACGTCGGCCAGGTTGCCGATGGGCGTGGCCACCACGTACAGGCAGCCGCGCGGGTAGTCCTGCGCGCCGGCCACGGCCGCGGCCACCTGCAGCACCTGGCGCAGGCCGGTGGCCGGGACGTCGTCGCCGGAACGGTTCGGGGAGTGATCGGACACGATGGCGAGGCCTTGGAGAAGCAGGACGGAGGCAACGGGCGACGGCGCCACGGCACGCGCGCTCGCCGGACGCGCCGGCGAGGCACTGGCGCAGCGCCACCTCGAGGCGCGCGGCTTGCGCATCCTCGCGCGCAATTATCGAGTGGCGCGCGGACGCTCGCAGCGTGGCGGCGAAATCGATCTGGTGGCGCTCGAACCCGACGGCACGCTGGTGTTCGTGGAGGTGCGGGTGCGCCATGGCAGCATGGGCGGTGGGGCGGCGGCGAGCGTGGGCCCGGCCAAGCAGGCGCGGCTCGTGTACGCAGCGCAGGCCTGGCTGGCCACGCTGCCCCGCCTGCCGCCGTGCCGGTTCGACGTCGTCGCGGTGGATGGCGACCGCGTCCAGTGGCTGAAGGCGGCGTTCGATGCGGGATGAGTCGCCTTTCGACCGGCGGGACGCCTTCTTGATAGGTGCAAACCCTGGAATCGCGCCGTTCCACACCTGGATTGCTGCGGACGCGTCAACAAACGGGAACGCAGGTCGGCCTCGATTGCGGAATTCATCAAGGGTGCGCCCCGGCGCCTGCAGGGAACTCGGCGGCGCGAACGCGACTCTGTCCTACGGCGCGCTGAACTATGATCCCCGCGCGGCCTCCCGTCGCGTCAACTGGCCTCCATGCTCGAACCCCGCATCCAACAGCATTTCTTCGAAAGCGCCGACCTGAGCTACCAGGCGGCCGAGGCCATGGCGCGACCCATCGGCGAGGCGGCGCAGGCCATCGTCGACTGCGTCACCTCGGGCGGGCGCGTGTGGGTGCATGGGCGGGGGGTCGCACAGGCGCCGGCGCAGCTGCTGGGGGCGGCGCTGTCGGGCCGCTTCGAACGCGACCGCCCGGGCCTGGCCGCCATGGTGCTGGCCGTCGCCCCGCTGCTGCTGTCCAGGCCACCCGAGGCCCTGGGCGACGCCCCCGCCGTCACGCAGCTGCGCGTGCTGGGCCAGGCGGGCGACGTGCTCGTCGCGTTCGCGCTGCGTCCCGACGATTCGCTGCTCGCTTCGGTGGTCGAGGCGGCGCACGACCGCGAGATGAGCGCCATCGTCGTCGCCGGCCGCGAGCCCGGCTCGACCACGATGCGCGGCAACGCGCAGATGGCCATGGCCGAGACCGACATCTGGATCGGCGTGCCGCACGAGCGCCCGGCGCGCATCTGCGAACTCCAACTGCTGACGCTGCACGCCCTGTGCGATGCCGTCGACCTTCAACTGCTCGGCGACGCCGACCTCGGATGACCATGCACAACCTGACCACCCTCCGCCGCCGCCACCCGCTGGCCACCTCCCTCGTCGCAGGCGCCCTGGCCGTCGCCACGCTGGCCTCGCTGCAGGGCTGCATCGCGCTGCTGGGCGCGGGCGCGGTCGCGGGCGGCCTGTCGCTCAACGACCGCCGCACCGGCGGCACCCAGATCGAGGACCAGGCCATCGAGCTGAAGTCCGGCGGCCGCCTGCGCGAGGCCATCGGCGACAGGGGCCACGTCAACGTCACCAGCTACGACCGCATCGTGCTGATCTCCGGCGAAGTGCCGTCCGAGGCGGACAAGGCCGCGGCCGAGAAGGCCGTGCACGACATCGAGGGCGTCAACAACGTCGTCAACGAGCTCGAGGTCGGCCCCAGCAGCACGATCAGCACGCGCTCCAGCGACACGGTGATCACGACGCGCGTCAAGAGCGCGCTGATCGACGCCAAGGACGTGCAGGCCAGCGCCATCAAGGTCATCACCGAGCGCGGGAACGTCTACCTGATGGGCCGCGTCACCGAACGCGAGGCCACGCGCGCCTCCGAAGTGGCCCGCGCCCAGCCCAGCGTCCTGAAGGTGGTGCGGGTGTTCGAGATCCTCACCGAGGAACAGCTCGGCAACCTGCGCTGAAGCCCTTCTGTCTTCCTGCGCACCGTCGCAGGATCCACACGTCGGGAATGACGGCCCAAGAACATCAAGAACGGACGCCGCGGCGTCCGTTTTTTTCGCGCGCTGCCTGCGCCATACGTAGGGCGGGTTAGCTGTGAACCGTCAACAGGTGGTCCCTCGATTTACTGAGCCTGGAGATGGGCGGCACGCCGCCGATGCCGCTGTGGGGACGATGGCAGTTGTAGTGGTGCTGCCAGCTGGCGAGCGCTTTGGCTCGATGAGCGGAGTTCTGGAAGGTC
>JBJMWE010000220.1:0-14178 GCA_045810285.1 Vitreoscilla sp.
CGAGCCCTCCCCAAAGACGAGCCCTCCCCAAAGACGAGCCCTCCCCAAAGACGAGCCCTCCCCAAAGACGAGCCCTCCCCAAAGTCGAGCCCTCCCCAAAGACGAGCCCTTCCCCAAACGAAGCCCCGAAAACGAGAAAGCCCGCAAAACGCGGGCCTTCAGTCACACGGCGACCTGTCGATCAGGCTACGGCAACCGGAATCTTGCCGATCTTCGCCTGCCACTCCTTGGGCCCCGTGATGTGCGCCGAAGTGCCACCCGAGTCGACCGCCACCGTCACCGGCATGTCGACGACGTCGAATTCGTAGATCGCTTCCATGCCCAGGTCCGCGAAGCCGACGACCTTGGCCGACTTGATCGCCTTCGACACGAGGTAGGCCGCGCCGCCCACCGCCATCAGGTAGGCCGACTTGTGGTTCCGGATGGACTCGATGGCGACCGGGCCGCGCTCGGCCTTGCCGATCATCGCGATCAGGCCCGTCCTGGCGAGCATCATCTCGGTGAACTTGTCCATGCGCGTGGCCGTCGTCGGGCCGGCCGGGCCCACCACCTCGTCGCGCACCGGGTCGACCGGGCCCACGTAGTAGATGACGCGGTTGGTGAAGTCCACGGGCAGCGGCTCGCCCTTGGCCAGCATGTCCTGGATGCGCTTGTGCGCGGCGTCGCGGCCCGTGAGCATCTTGCCGTTCAGCAGGATCGTGTCGCCGTGCTTCCACGTGGCCACTTCGGCCGGGGTGAGCTTGTCGAGGTCGACGCGCTTGCTCTTGTTGTAGTCGGGGGCCCACTTGACGTCGGGCCACAGGTCCAGGCTCGGGGCCTCGAGGAAGGCCGGGCCCGAGCCGTCGAGCACGAAGTGCGCGTGGCGCGTGGCGGCGCAGTTGGGGATCATCGCCACCGGCTTGGACGCGGCGTGCGTGGGGAAGGTCTTGATCTTGATGTCCAGCACCGTGGTCAGGCCGCCCAGGCCCTGCGCGCCGATCCCCAGCGCGTTGACCTTCTCGTAGAGCTCGACGCGCAGTTCCTCGAGCTTGTTCGACGGGCCGCGCTGCAGCAGCTCGTACATGTCGATGTCTTCCATCAACGATTCCTTGGCCAGCAGCATCGCCTTCTCGGCCGTGCCGCCGATGCCGATGCCCAGCATGCCCGGCGGGCACCAGCCCGCGCCCATCAGCGGCACCGTCTTGAGCACCCAGTCGACCAGGTTGTCGCTGGGATTCATCATGATGAACTTGCTCTTGTTCTCGGAGCCGCCGCCCTTGGCCGCGACGGTGACGTCCAGCTTGTCGCCGGGCACCAGCTGCACGTGCACGACGGCGGGCGTGTTGTCCTTGGTGTTCTTGCGCGCGAACAGGGGGTCGTCGAGGACGGAAGCGCGCAGCACGTTGTCCGGGTTCAGGTAGCCGCGGCGCACGCCTTCGTCCACCACCGCCTCGATGCCGGCGTCGCAGCCCTCGAAGCGCACGTCCATGCCGACCTTGAGGAACACGTTGACGATGCCGGTGTCCTGGCAGATCGGCCGCCGGCCTTCGGCGCTCATGCGCGAGTTCGTCAGGATCTGCGCGATCGCGTCCTTGGCCGCCGGGCTCTCCTCGCGCTCGTAGGCGCGCGCGAGATGGGCGATGTAGTCGGCGGGGTGGTAGTACGAGATGAACTGGAGCGCGGAAGCGACGCTCTCGATCAGATCGGCGGCTTTGATGATGGTGGGCATGGTCTGGCCGGGGTTGCTGGAGGCAGTCCGCCATTATCCGCCGCGGCGGAGCCGCAGCGCCACGGTCGGGCACTGGGCGCCCCTGCCGCAGGGTTCGGACGCTGGCACGCGCTCGGCGGGGATGCGGGAACGAACCGGCGGGGCGGCCGGATCATCCGCCCGCGCTCTCGATCGCGGGCGTGACGCTCGCGCGTTGCCGCTTGCGCCAGCGCTGGAAGCGTTCGCGCACCGGCACCTCCACGGCGTAGTGCAGCGCGGTGGCAGCGGCCAGCGATACCGCGATCGCCGCCAGCAGGGCCCAGCCGTAGGCCACCGCGTGCGCACGAAGCACGTGGATGACCACGTAGCCGATGTTCTGGTGCAGCAGGTACAGCGGGTACGAGATGGCGCCCAGGAAGACCAGCACGCGGGTGTCGAGCAGCTGCGCGCGGCGCTGCGAGACGAGCCAGAACACGCCCACGATCGCCAGCGCCAGCAGCAGGCCGTGGGGCCCTTGCGCGAGGAAGGCGACCGCCGCGGCGAGGGCGTACTGCAGCCAGCTCGCGCGCGCCGTGTGGCCGGCCTGGTAGTCGAGCCAGGCGGTGACGCCGATCCCGAAGTAGCCGCAATGCACCAGCAGCAGCGTCCGGTCGAGAATCACTGGCAGGGGGCGGCCGAAGTACCTGCAGGCGAGGAACGCGGCGATGCCCACGAGCATCCATGCCGTGACGAGCGCGCGGGCGCGCGGCAGCCAGCCGGCGGCGAACACGGCGACGATCCACGCGTAGAACACGAGTTCGACCTCGAGGCTCCAGTAGACGCTGTCGACGTCGGGGACGTGGAAGTATTCCTGCAGCATCGTCAGGTTGAACGCGGCCTGCGGCGCGGTCACGGTGCGCCCGGCCAGCGGCCACAGGGCCATCACGACGAAGGTGGTGGCCACGCCGGCCCAGTACGTGGGGTAGAGGCGCGCGGCGCGCGCGATGACGAACTCGCCGGCGGTACGCATCCGGGCGAGCGTCATCAGCATCACGAAGCCGCTGATCGCGAAGAACAGCTCGACGCCGTAGATGCCGTCGCCGACGTGGAACGGTGCGTCGCCGTCGCCGAAGATCTGGCCGTAGCGCACCGTGTAGTGAAACAGGATCACCCACGATGCGGCGATGCCGCGCAGCGCATCGAGTTCCCTGCTGCGGGAAGCGTTGGACGTGTTCATGGACCCTCCTCGTGCCGAGGGCCTCTCCGGCGCGCGCGTCCAGAGGCCGCGGGCGATGGGGGCGGTGACGTCGTTCAGGCGACGTTTGCCGGCACTCCGGGAGTGTGTTCCCTGCCAGCCGCGCGCGCGTTGCGCGGCGGCCCGCCATCCCTACCTTGACCGGGGGGCGATGGCTGGACGCTATCGAGTCGCCCGGCAGGTTTGCCGAAAGCTTTCAGGCGCGCAGGTGCCCTGCGATCACGCCGCCGTACGCCAGGACGCACAGCACGATGGCCACGAGCACCATCGCGCTGCCCATGTCCTTGGCGCGGCCGGACAGCTCGTGGAATTCGGGCCCGATGCGGTCGACGACGGCCTCGAGCGCGCTGTTGGCGATCTCGCAGATCAGCACCAGGCCCACGCTCAGGAGCAGCATCATCGTCTCGACCCAGCTGCGGCCCAGGTACAGGGCGAGCGGCACGAGCACGACGCTCAGCGCCACCTCCTGGCGGAACGCCTTCTCCCGCCAGGCGGCGCGCAGCCCCTTCAGGCTGATGTCGAACGCGCGCGCGATGCGGTCCAGGCCGGTGCGCGTCTTCTGCACCTGGTGGTCTTCGAGGTCGGGGGTCTCCTGCATGGCGGGCGCTCAGTGTCGGGGTGCGTGTTGCGGCAGCAGCCGGTCGACGTAGGCCAGCGCCAGCGCCGAGATGAGGAACGCCATGTGGATGAGCGTCTGCCACATCAGCACCTTGGCGTCGTAGGCGTCGGCGTTGATGAAGGTGCGAAGCAGGTGGATCGAGCTGATGCCGATGATGGCGGTGCCGAGCTTGACCTTGAGCACGGAGGCGTTGACGTGGGACAGCCATTCCGGCTGGTCGCGGTGGCCCTCGAGGTCCAGGCGCGACACGAACGTCTCGTAGCCGCCGATGATCACCATCACGAGCAGGTTGGAGATCATCACCACGTCGATCAGCCCCAGCACCACCAGCATGATGACCGTTTCGTTGAGCGATGTGACGGTGGTCGCCGCGCCCGGATCGCCCTGCGGCGGGTGGTATCCGATGCTCTGGACGAGAATTTGCAGTGCATGCCCGTCGCCCAACGCCGCTTGCAGAAGATGTACCAGTTCGATCCAGAAATGCACCACATAGACACACTGCGCCAGGATCAACCCCAGGTAGAGTGGCAGCTGGAGCCAGCGCGTCGCGAAGATGAGTCGCGGCAGCGGGCGAAGGCGGGGAGGGGGCGTGTTCGGAGTCATGGGGCCCTGTTCAAGGTCGTGGGGGTGCACGGCCGATTGTAGGGAGCGCCCAGCACCAGGCGAGTCAGGCCTGGGTAAGAGCGCCGACCCAACATGGTGGCGACCCGTTCCATGAACGGCCCGCTCGGCTTCGCGACCGGTCCCGTCGAAGTAGCAGAATCGAGAGATCCAGACAGGAGTCCGCACGGATTCCGCCATTCCAGGAGACAGCATCCATGAGCGCCGCAGAGCACACCCCGCACGAGCTGCATACCTATGATCCGCCGGCCGGCCTGAAGGCGCAGGCCTGGGTCAGCGGCATGGAGGCCTACGACGCGCTGTGCGCGGAGGCCGAGGCCGACCACGAAGCCTTCTGGGCGAAGCGCGCGCGCGAACTCCTGTCCTGGAAGACGCCGTTCACGCAGACGCTGGACGCCAGCGACGCCCCGTTCTACAAGTGGTTCAGCGACGGCACGCTCAACGCGTCGTACAACTGCCTGGATCGCCAGGTCGAGGCCGGCCTCGGCGACAAGGTCGCCATCATCTTCGAGGCCGACGACGGCAGCGTCACGCGCGTCACCTACAAGGACCTGCTGGCGCGCACCTGCCGCCTGGCCAACGCGCTCAAGGCGCGCGGCGTCGCCAAGGGCGACCGGGTCGTCATCTACATGCCGATGTCCGTCGAGGGCGTCGTGGCGATGCAGGCCTGCGCCCGCATCGGCGCGCCGCACTCGGTGGTGTTCGGCGGCTTCTCGGCGCAGAGCCTGCGCGACCGCCTCGAGGACACGAAGGCCGTGGCCATCATCACGGCCGACGAGCAGATGCGCGGCGGCAAGGCGCTGGCGCTGAAGTCCATCGTCGATGACGCCATCGCGCTCGGCGGCTGCGAGGCGGTCAAGGACGTCATCGTCTACAAGCGCACCGGCGGCGCCATCGCCTGGACGCCGCGCGACCTGTGGATGCACGAGCTCGCCGACGCCGCGAGCGACACCTGCGAGCCCGAGTGGGTCGGCGCGGAACATCCGCTGTTCCTGCTCTACACCTCCGGCTCCACCGGCAAGCCCAAGGGCGTGCAGCATTCCACCGGCGGCTACCTGCTGCACGCGGCGCTCACCACGAAGTGGACGTTCGACCTGAAGGCCGACGACGTCTTCTGGTGCACCGCCGACATCGGCTGGGTCACCGGCCACACCTACATCACCTACGGCCCGCTCGCGCTCGGCGGCACCGAGATCGTGTTCGAAGGCGTGCCCACGTACCCGGATGCGGGCCGCTTCTGGAAGATGATCCAGGACCACAAGGTCACCAAGTTCTACACCGCGCCCACCGCCATCCGCTCGCTGATCAAGGCGGCCGAGACGAACGGCAAGGTGCATCCGAGGAACTACGACCTCACGAGCCTGAAGATCCTGGGCTCCGTCGGCGAGCCGATCAACCCGGCCGCGTGGGAGTGGTACCACGAGCACGTCGGGGGCGGCCGCTGCCCCATCGTCGACACCTTCTGGCAGACCGAGACGGGTGGCCACATGATCACGCCGCTGCCGGGCGCCACGCCGCTGGTGCCGGGCTCGTGCACGCTGCCGTTCCCCGGCATCGACGCGGCGGTGGTCGACGAGATGGGCCACGACGTGCCCAATGGCACCGGCGGCATCCTGGTCGTCAGGAAGCCGTGGCCGTCGATGATCCGCACGATCTTCGGCGACCCGGAGCGCTTCAAGAAGAGCTACTACCCGGCCGAGCTCAAGGGCTACTACCTGGCGGGCGACGGCGCGATCCGCGACGCGAAGACGGGCTACTTCACGATCACCGGCCGCATCGACGACGTGCTCAACGTCTCGGGCCATCGCATGGGCACGATGGAGATCGAATCGGCGCTGGTGTCGTGCACCGAGCTCGTGGCCGAGGCCGCGGTCGTCGGCCGCCCCGACGACACCACCGGCGAGGCCATCTGCGCCTTCGTCGTGCTCAAGCGCTCGCGCCCGACGGGCGACGAGGCCAAGGCGATCGCCAAGCAGCTGCGCGACTGGGTCGGCAAGGAGATCGGCCCCATCGCCAAGGCCAAGGACATCCGCTTCGGCGACAACCTGCCCAAGACCCGCTCCGGCAAGATCATGCGGCGCCTGCTGCGCGACATCGCCAAGGGCCAGAAGGTCACGCAGGACACCAGCACCCTGGAGAATCCGGCGATCCTGGACCAGTTGGCCGAGAACAACTGACGGCCAGGAGTCTGCGCGGCAGCAGACGCCTCCCGCGGCGCACGCTCCTGGGTGCCGCCGGCCGAGAACAAATGTACGAGAAGGCGCGCCCGCGGGTGCGCCTTCGTCCTTTGCGCGACGGTGTTGCTGCTACATTGGCGCGATTCGTCCATTCAACGTGATCCCGGACGCCCTCGTCCGGACGCCGGCGCCGCCCTCGATGCAGCGCCAGGCGCCCGGCAGCGGCGGCCGGGGCAGGGGTTCCGGCATGTTGTTCGTCCTGATCGGTGTGATCCTGATCATCTGCAACTTCTTCGACATCGGCCCGATGGGCAAGTGGAACTGGGAACTCATGGGCGACCTGTGGAAGTTCGCACTGCCGTTCGGCATCGCGGTGGCCTGGTGGATCTGGGCCGATGCGAGCGGCTGGACGAAGCGCCGGGCCATGCAACGCGATGCCGAGCGCAAGCGCGACCGCCTGGATCGCAACATCGACGCCATGGGCCTGGGCTACCTGCACAAGCACCGCGACGGCAAGAAGCGGTCGAAGCACTGAGAGCGCGCGGCATGCCGCTGAAGATCGCCGCCAGGGAAACGCTGCGCGTGGGCCGGCCCCTGGTGGTCGACGCGGATTCGCCCGCCGGCCGCTACGCTGCCGTGTTCGAGGACGACGGCCGGTCCGGCCTGTTCTATGCCATCGACACCGACGTCGAGGACGCCAACCCGGTGCAGGACGCCCTGCTGGTCTACGTGGCCGCGGACGTCAGCGACGCCGCGCTCGACTCGACGCTGGAGATCGGCTGGTCCGACGACGGCCGCAAGGCTCTGCTGCTGATCAACGACCACCCGCACGCGGCGTTCGACTTCGAGCGCCGCCAGGGCTGGTGCCTGACCGGGCTGCCCGACGCCGCCGTGAACAAGGCGTGGTCGAAGGCGTCGCGGCAGTGGAGCGAGGACGTCGAGGCCTTGTTCGAGTGAGCCAGCCGTCGCAGACTAGCGACTTCGGGCGCCCCACCGGCTCGAACGATTCGACCTTCACACCGCCATGCGATTCAAGCTCACCTGGAATCGGAACCCGTCCGACGCGCAGCCCGGCATGATCGACAAGGCCACGCCAGCGCGCGTGGCTCCCGGACTGCTGCAGCTCGCCCACGCCACGTTCAGGGGCTGACACGGCCTGGCGCCACATGACCGCCATCGACCACTGGATCGCGCACGCCGAGGGCCGGATCTTCGCCCGGGAATGGCCCGCCGTGGACGCCGGCGTCGCGGCGCCGCCGCTGGTGCTGCTGCACGACTCGCTGGGCTGCGTGGCGCTGTGGCGCGAGTTCCCGGCACTTCTGGCGCGCGATACCGGCCGGCGCGTGATCGCCTATGACCGCGCAGGCTTCGGCGCGTCCGACGCGCGCGGCACGCGGCCGTCGCTCGACTTCATCGTCGAGGAGGCCACCACGTGGTTCCCGATCGTGCGGCGGCACTTCGGCATCGACCGCTTCGCGGTGCTGGGGCACAGCGTGGGCGGCGGCATGGCCGTCAACATCGCGGCGCGGCATTCCGACAGCTGCACCGCGCTCGTGACGATCGCGGCGCAGGCCTTCGTCGAGGAGCGCACGCTGTCGGCGCTGCGCGCGGCACGCGAATCGTTCGCGCAGGCGGGCGCGATGGCGCGTCTGGAGCGATACCACGGCGACAAGGCGGCGTGGGTGCTGTCGGCCTGGCTCGACACCTGGCTGGACCCGGCGTTCGCGCACTGGTCGCTGGCGCGGGTGCTGCCCGGCGCGCGCTGCCCCGTGCTGGCCCTGCATGGCGAACTCGACGAATACGGCAGTTCTGCGCACCCGGCGATGATCGCGCGCCTGGCCGGCGGCCCGGCGCGCATGGAGATGCTCGCGGGCCTGGGCCACGTGCCGCAGCGCGAGCGGCCCGGCGAGATCGCGCGCCGGGTCGCCACGTTCCTCGCGACGAGCGCGCCGCCGTGAGGCGCCCCGGTCGGTCCCGGCGAGTGGGTCTCAGCACCCCGCGTTGCGCGGATCCCAGTAGTAGAAGCGGGCGGCCGGGTGCCACGGCTTGCCGACCTGCAGGCGCGTCGACAGGAACAGCGACAGCTCGAGGTAGTCCGGGCGCGCCTGCGGGCGGATGACGAAGTCGGGTTTGCCGTCGCCGTCGAGGTCGCCGACCCAGATCAGCACGTCGTCGATGCCCAGCATGCCGTCCTCGCCGACGATGCCGTCGGGCCACAGCGCGGCCAGCGTGCGCTCGGTCTCGCCGAAGTGCACTTTCCATGCGAGCTGGCGCGTGCCGCAGCCCGGGCCGCTGCACGAGGGATCCTGGCCCTGCAGCCAATGGCCGTCGAAGGACACGTCCGTGCCGTCGACGGACACCGCGCGACCGAGGCGGCGGCGCGCCGGCGCCATCGACGCGGGATCGTCGGCGGCGAGGAAGCGCTCGTTGACGTACCAGGTCCTGACCGGGCCTGCGGCCAGGCCGGGCACGCCCTGCACGAGGAACAGGGCGTGCGTCTTGAGGTCGGCGTGCATCACGGGCAGGGACTCGGTGCCCTCGTGCGTCTCGACGTCGCGGTTGGCGATGGTGACCTGCGTCGGCACCAGCGCGCAGGCGCCCTTGTCGCAAGTGACGGCCAGGTAGCTGCCCGCCGGGGTGGTGGTGTCGTCGATCGGGTAGCCTGCCGGGCTCGCGTGCAGCAGCGAGATGCCCGCTGCCGGCGCGCCGGCCGCGCCCGCATGCAGCGACGCGGACACGAGCAGGGCGGAGGCGAGGGCGGTGCGAAGGCGTGCGAACGTGCGCATGGCTTTCTTCGGTTGGTTGGACATGCCTGGCAGCGTAGGCCGCTCCGGGCGAGCGATCATGGCCGGCGCGACGAGGAAACGGCGCCGGCGCGCGGAGAGTTCGCTCACGCGCCGTGGCCGCGCGAGCGGCCCGGCGAGACGCCTTTCGTGCACCGCGTCCTTGTGAGCGGTGCCAGGCACTGCTGGGGATCCCGGTGCCTTGCGGGCGGCGCTCCGCGGCGATGCCTGGCGCCGGCCGTCGCTCGTCGTTCTCCCGCTCAGCGCGCGGGCCGTCCGGCGACCCGGCCGGCGCACAGCGGCACCCCGGCCATCAGGGCGGCGAGCAGCCAGAACGCCGCGGGCAGGCTGGCCAGGTGCGAGACGAAGCCGACCGCGGCCGGGCCCATCAGCTGGCCCGCGTAGCCTACGGTGGTGAGCGCCGCGACGGCCATCGCCGCCGACGTGCCCGGCACGCTGCCGCAGCGCCGGAACAGCACCGGCACGATGTTGGCGGCGCCCAGGCCGATCAGCGCGAAGCCGGCCAGCGCCAGCTCGAGGCGGCCTCCCCACAGCAGCACGGCAAAGCCCAGCACCGCCAAGGCGCCGCCGGCCTGGATCGTGGCGCGATCGCCGATGCGCGCGGTGATCGCGTCGCCGCTGAAGCGCCCGGCCGTCATCGCCACCGCGAACACCGCGTAGCCCAGGCCACCCTGCGCCGGGGCCGCGAGCGACAGCGTCGTCAGCAGCAGCGCGCTCCAGTCCAGCATCGCGCCTTCGACCAGGAAGCACACCGCCGCCAGCGCGGCCAGCAGCAGCAGGGCGCCGCTGCGCGGCCACGCCAGCGAATGGCCCGCAGCCACGCGGCCGGCCTCGACCAGGCGCGGCGCTGCCGCGAGCATCGCAATCACCATCAGGGCCACGCAGGGCACCGTGCACGCCAGCGGTCCGACACCGGCCGACAGCAGTGCGGTGACGAAGCCCGCGCCCGCGAATCCGCCGACGCTGAACATCGCGTGGAAGCCCGACATCAGCGGCAGGCGCGCAGCGCGCTCGACCTCCACCGCGTGCACGTTCATCGCGACGTCCAGCGAGCCGAGCGCGCCGCCGAAGCCCAGCAGCACGGCGCCCAGCGTCCACGGCGAGCTCGCGACCGCCAGCAGCGGCAGCAGCAGCGCCAGCACCAGGCCGCTGGCGACGACCACCGGCTTGCAGCCGTAGCGCGCGCACAGCGGGCCCGTGCGCAGCATGGCCGCGACGGAACCGGTGCCCAGGCACAGCAGCAGCAGGCCCATCAGCCCGTCGTCGGCGCCGAGCCGCGCCTTCGCGAACGGGATCAGCGGCGCCCAGGCCGCGAGGCCGAAGCCGGCGACGAGGAAGGCGATGCGGGTCGCGAGGCGGGCGCCGGGGCGGTCGGCGGAGAGCGGGGCGGCGTTAGATAGCGTTGTCATCGGTGGGCAAGAAAAGTTCAGGCGGGGGCGGCCAGGGCCAGCGTGGCACCGGCGGCGGCCAGGGGCCGGGTGAGGGCGGGTGGGGCGTCGTGCTCCACCACGAGCAGGTCGACGTCGGCGAGCGTGCAGCTGCGGTGCGGCGCGAGCGCGCCGAGCTTGGCGTTCATCGCGAGCACGACGCAGCGCTGCGTCGCGTCCATCAGCACGCGCTTGAACAGGGCGTCGGCGTGGAGCGCCGCGCCGATGCCGCGTTCCGCGTGCACCGCGCAGGCGCCCAGGAAGCAGCGGTCGATGTTGAGCTGCCCGACGGCCTGCACGGCGGCCACGTCGACGCATCCGCCGACGGTGGTGTCCACGCTGCCGCCGATCATGATCAGGCGCAGGTCGGGCCGGCGCAGCACGGCGCCGGCGATGTCGATCGCGTTGGTGGCGATCGTGAGTTCCTGGTCTTCCGGCAGGAACTCGGTGAGCGCGAGGTTGGTGCTGCCGGCGTCGAGGAACAGCAGCTCGCCCGGCCGGATGGACTCCGCGGCCCGGCGCGCCAGCGCCTCCTTGCGGCCGCGCGCCTCGTCGATGCGGGCGAACATCGGCTGCGTCTGCGGCGTGACGGGCAATGCGCCGCCGTACACGCGCCGGCAGCGGCCCTCGGCCGCCAGGGCGCGCAGGTCGCGGCGGATGGCGTCCTCCGACACGTCGAACTCCAGCGCCAGCGTGGCGGCCACCACGGCGGTGCCGCCTGCCAGGCGCTGGGCGATGACGTCGCGTCGGGCAAGCGGGAGGGGCGTCTGCATGCAGTCATCTTAAACGTGCAAAAACAAGAATGCAAACACGTACAATCGTGCAAACGAGATCGGGGACACGGTGCAGAGCCAGACCAAGAACGCGAAGTCGCGCGACGAGATCGACGCCCTGGCCCGCCACGCCTTCGGGGTCGGGCTGGTGCCGGGCGACGCCGGCCTGCGCGAGCTGACCGACGGCTGGTTCAACGCCGTCCACGAGCTGGCGCTGGCCGATGGCCGCCGCGTCGTCCTCAAGATCGCGCCGCCGCCCGGCGCCCCGGTGATGACCTACGAGCGCGACCTGATGGCCACCGAGGTGGCGACGATGCGCCTCGTGAAGTCCGATCCGGCCATCCCGGTGCCGGCAGTGCTGTTCCACGACGAATCGCGCCGCCTGTGCGATGCGCCGTACTTCTTCATGGAGAAGGTGCCGGGCGCCAACCTCGACCACGTCCGCAAGGCCTTGTCGCCCGGCGAGGCGAGCGCCGTCGACCGCCACGTCGGCGAGGTGGTGCGCGCCATCAACGGATTCCGCGGCGAGTGGTTCGGCATGCCGGGCCATCCCGGCCTGCGCGCGGCCACGTGGCGCGACGCCTTCGGCAAGATCGTCGAATCGGTATTGCAGGACGCCGCGCGCCGCGATGTGGCGTTCCCGCGCCCGGCGGAGGAAATCCGCGCGCTGGTCCAGCACCACGCCCCGGCGCTGGACGCCGTGCGCGAGCCCTGCCTGGTGCACTGGGACGGGTGGGACAAGAACTTCTTCATCGCCGACGGCCGCGTGACGGGCCTGATCGACTTCGAGCGAGCGCTGTGGGCCGACCCGCTGATGGAGGCGCAGTTTCGCGCGCTGTCTTGGGACGGCGTCTCGGATGCGCTGCGCGGCTACGGCCGCACGACGTTCACCGCCGAGGAGATGGTGCGCTGCCGGCTCTACACGCTGCACCTGGCGCTGGTGATGCACACCGAGTGCTTCTACCGTCTGTATCCCGACGACGCGGTGCTGAACGACTCCTGGAGGATGGTGGTGGACAACCTGGACTGGCTGGCCAAGCGGGCCTGAAGAACCCGAGGCGCACGTCAGGCGGCGGGCGCGTCGGGGTGGCGCAGCTTCCAGGCGCGCAGGGCCTGGCGGTACTTGTCCATCTCGAGGTCGTGCAGGTCGAAGATGCACGGATCGCAGCCGTTGCCGCAGCACAGGTCGATGTCGGGCTGCGGCGGGGGCAGCGGCATGGGGTCGTCGGCGGGCGCCGGCGCGGACGGGTCGGGGAGCGTCATGGGCCCATTGTCCAAAGAAAAAGGTTCATCGCCGATGTGCGGGGAAGGGGCGACGCCTTTCTGCTCCACCGGAAAAACCTCGGTCGTCCTGCGCGAAGTCGCAGGATCCACGTCTGTCACGGCGCTGGCCTTGCCGCGAGGCACAGCGGGCCGAAGGCCCGGGCGGGCGTGGATCCTGCGACTTCGCGCAGGATGACAGGGCGTCGTCGGCTCGCGCATGGCGTGCCAGGCGCCGAGCCGTGCCTTCCCCGCGGATCGGCGAAGAGCCAAGAAAAAGGCGCCCGCAGGCGCCTCGATGCTCGCTGACCCGGCGAGCGCGTCAGCGCATGCCGGCCGTGCGCAGCTGCGACACGCAGGTGGGCGGCAGGGCATTGACGATGCAGCGCCTGGCCTCGTACACGCCATCCTGCACGCACGGCGTCGCCTGGGCCGCGCAGGCCGCGTTGCTGCGTCCGGTGCCGGCCAGCATCGCGGCGTTGCACGAGGAGGACAGGCGCACCTTGTAGCAGCGCTTGATCGTGTCCTGGATCGGCGACATGCAGCCCGACACGGCGTGGTGCACGCTCTGCTGGCAGGGCGCGTCCAGGCCGGTCAGCGGCGGCAGGCCGATGTCCAGGCTCTGGTCGGTGGACACGGCGCTGCTGCTGGCCGTGCCGGACGGGCAGGCGTGATCCTGGTAGGTGGTGGAGCCATCCGCCTGCTTGCACTTGTAGCCCTGCGCGTGCGCGAGCCACGGCACGCAGGCGAGCGTCAGGGCCAGTGCCAGGCGCTGGAATCGAGTCATGCATCCCTCCCCGGGTATTTGTTCCGAGCGAGAGACTATCGCAATCCTGGCCGGTGCCGCCGCCCGGGCCGGCGGCGTCCGTGGCGGATTACCGAAATGTTGCGGAATCGTGGGAACGCGTCAGTCGAACTTGTCCAGCACCGCGCCGAAGCTCGCGCTCGAGGAATGGTTCGCGAACTTGGCCAGCACGCCGCGGGTGTAGCGCGGCGCGGGCTTGCTCCACGCGGCGCGACGCTTCGCGAGCTCGTCGTCGGTGACGTTGAGCTGCAGCAGGAGCTGGTGCGCATCGATCGTGATGGAATCGCCCTCGTGCACCAGCGCGATGGCGCCGCCCTCGTAGGCCTCGGGCGCCACGTGGCCCACCACCATGCCCCAGGTGCCGCCCGAGAAGCGCCCGTCGGTGACCAGGCCCACCGATTCGCCCAGGCCCTGGCCGATGAGCGCGCCGGTCGGTGCCAGCATCTCGGGCATGCCCGGGCCGCCCTTGGGACCGAGGTAGCGCAGCACCATCACGTCGCCGGCGACGATCTTCCTGGCCATGATGGCGGCCAGCGCGGACTGCTCGTCGTCGAACACGCGCGCCGGGCCGGTGATGACCGGGTTCTTCAGGCCGGTGATCTTCGCGACGCAGCCTTCGGGGCTGAGGTTGCCGCGCAGGATGGCCAGGTGGCCGTCGGGGTACATCGCGTTGGCGATGGTGCGGATCACCTTCTGGTCGGCGCGCGGCACGGACGGCACCTCGGCCAGCGACTGCGCCACGGTCTTGCCGGTGATGGTGATGCAGTCGCC
>JBJMWE010000221.1:0-4171 GCA_045810285.1 Vitreoscilla sp.
TCTGGTTGGACACCGCCACCTGCGGCGCCAGCCGGTCCAGCACCGGATCGTCGAACAGCGTCCACCACGGGCCGCGCGACAGCGTGTCGCCCGGCGCCGCGGCCATCCATCCGGGTGGGGTCTCGAGGAAGCGCGCCGCGGTCGGCGCCTCGGCCTGGCGCGTCGGGGCCAGCGCCGTGCAGGCGCCGAGCGCGAGCAGGCCCGCGGCGGCGAGCGCGAGGCGCGTGGCGCGCGGGGCGCGCGAAGGCAGCGCGGGCAGGGAGAGGCGGGGTGTGCCCTTGGTCATCGTCAATTCCCGGTGGCCGCGGCAGCGGCGGGGGGCGGAACAGGGTGCGGGTCGTGCGCATCCGGATCGGATGCGTGGCGGCTCAGCAGCTTCTCGTCGGGACTGCGGCGCCGCCACGAGTCCAGCAGCAGGTAGACGACGGGCGTGGTCAGCAGCGTCAACAACTGGCTCGCGACCAGCCCGCCGATGATGGCGATGCCCAGCGGCTGGCGCAGCTCCGAGCCTTCGCCGAACCCGATGGCCAGCGGCAGCGCGCCGAGCGCGGCGGCCAGCGTGGTCATCAGGATGGGCCGGAAGCGCAGGCGGCAGGCCTCGCGCACCGCGTCGTGCGCCGACAGGCCGCGCGAGCGCTCGGCCTCCAGCGCGAAGTCGATGATCAGGATGGCGTTCTTCTTGACGATGCCGATCAGCAGGAACACGCCGATCAGCGCGATCAGGGAGAACTCCATGCCGAACATCATCAACGCCAGCACGGCGCCGACGCCGGCCGACGGCAGCGTCGACAGCACCGTCAGCGGATGCACCAGGCTCTCGTACAGCACCCCCAGCACGATGTAGATCACGACGATGGCCGCCATGATCAGCAGCGGCTGCTGGTTGTTGTTCTGCTGCGCGGCGGCCGCCGTGCCCTGCGAGCTGCCGCGCACGTTGATCGGCATGTGGATCGAGGCCTCGGCGTGCGCGATCGCGGCCTGTGCATCCGACAACGAATAGCCGTCGGCCAGGTTGTACGAGACCGTCGTGGCCAGTTCGCCGTCCTGGTGGTTGACGCTGGCGCGCGCCGCGTCCTCGCTGAACGACGCGATCGTCGACAGCGGCACCATGGTGTGCGCGCTGGTGTTGACGGTGGCGCCGGTGGAGGCGTCCCGCGAGCCGGGATTGGCGCTGACGGTGGCCGTGGACGCCGCCGTGGCCGTGCTGGCCGCGCCCTTGGCGGGCGCGGCGTTGCTGCCGTTGCCCGGCACCTGCACGTCCTTGAGCGACAGCGGCGTCTGCGTGAACCTGGGGCTGGCCTCCATGACGACGTGGTACTGGTTCAGCGCGTCGTAGATGGTGGCCACCTGGCGCTGGCCGAAGGCGTCGTACAGCGCGTTGTCGACGTCCTTGTTGCTCATGCCCTGCCGCGCCGCCGCGTCGCGGTCGATCGTGACGAAGCTCTCGACGCCGTTCTCCTGCTGGTCGGTGTCGATGTCGGTCAGAGCCGGCTCGTTCTTCATCGCCTCCGCGAGCCTGGTGGCCCAGGAGGCGAGGTCGGCCTGGTTGTCCGACTTGAGCGTGTACTGGTAGGTGGAGTTGCTCGAGCGCCCGCCCATGCGCAGGACCTGCACCGGGTTGAGGAACAGGCTGATGCCCGTCACCTTGGCCAGTTGCGGACGCAGGCGCGCGATCACGGCCTGCCCGCCGTCCTTGCGCTGGCCCCTGGGCTTCAGGTTGACGAACATGAAGCCGCCGCCGGCGCGCGAGCCGCCGGTGAACCCGACCACCGAGTCGACCGCGGGATCGGCCTTGATGATGTCGACCAGCTGGCGCAGCTTGCCCTGCATCTGGTCGAACGAGATGCTCTGGTCGGCGCGCATGCCGCCGTTGAGCTGGCCGGAGTCCTGCTGCGGGAAGAAGCCCTTGGGCACCGCGACGAACAGCCACACGTTCAGCGCGACCACCGCCGCCAGCACGATCATCACCGACCACCTGGCGTCGAGCGCCCAGTCGAGCGCGCGCTCGTAGACGTGCAGCAGGCCGTCGAAGGCGCGCTCGGTCACGCGCGTGAAGCGGCCCTTGGGCCGGTGCGCCTTCTTCTCGCGCGCCCGGTTGCGATCGAGCAGCCACGCGCACATCATCGGCGTGGTGGTGAGCGAGACCACCAGCGAGATCATCACGGCCACCGACAGCGTGACGGCGAACTCGCGGAACAGGCGGCCCGGCTGGCCGCCCATGAACAGCAGCGGGATGAACACCGCGATCAGCGACAGGCTGATCGACAGCACCGTGAAGCCCACTTCCCTGGCGCCCAGCAACGCGGCCTGGAAGCGGTCCATGCCCTGCTCGATGTGGCGGCTGGTGTTCTCCAGGACGACGATCGCGTCGTCGACGACGAAGCCGGTGGCCACGGTCAGCGCCATCAGGCTCAGGTTGTCGAGGCTGAAGCCCAGCAGGTACATCACCCCGAACGTGCCCAGCAGGGACACCACCGTCGCGATGCCCGGCACCAGCGTCGCGCGCAGGCTGTGCAGGAACACGCCCACGACCAGCACCACCAGCGCCACCGAGATGAGCAGGGTCACCTCGACCTCGTGCAGCGACGCTCGGATCGAGTTGGTGGAGTCCGACGCCACCTGCAGCTCGATGTCGCTGGGCAGCTGCGCCTTGAGCTCGGGCACGAGGGCGCGCACGCCGTCGACGGTCTCGATGATGTTGGCGCCGGGTTGGCGCGTGACGATCACGATCACCGCCGGGCTGCCGTTGAACAGGCCCAGCGTGCGCACGTCCTCGGGCCCGTCGGTGACGTTGGCGATGTCCGCCAGCCGGACCGCCGCGCCGTTGCGCCAGGCCACGGTGAGGTTGCGGTATTCGGCCGCCGAGTGGCCCGGCTGCTGCGTGTAGATCTGCAGCCGCCGCACGCCGTCCTCGATGCTGCCCTTGGGTCGCGTGGCGTTGGAGGCCTGGATCGCTGCGCGCACGTCCTCGGCCGGGATGCCCAGGTCGTTGAGCGCCAGCAGGTTGAGGTCGATGCGCACCGCCGGCAGCGAGCCGCCGCCGATCTCGACGTCGCCCACGCCCTGCACCTGCGCCACCTTTTGCTGCACGATGTTGGAGACGGCGTCGTAGATCTGCTGCGGCGTGCGCGTCTTCGAGGTCAGCGCCAGGATGATGATCGGCGCGTCCGACGGGTTGGCCTTGCGGTACGTCGGGTTGCTCTTGAGGGTGGCGGGCAGGTCGGCGCGCGCCGCGTTGATGGCGGCCTGCACCTCGCGCGCGGCGCCGTCGATGTCGCGGTCCAGGTCGAACTGCAGGCTCACGCGCGTGGAGCCGGTGCCCGAGTTCGACGTGATCTCGTTGACCCCGGATATCGTGCCCAGGCGGCGCTCCAGCGGCGTGGCCACGCTGTTGGCCATCGTGTCGGGGCTGGCGCCGGGGATGCTGGCGGACACCGAGATGGCCGGGTAGTCGACCTGCGGCAGCGGCGACACCGGCAGCACGAAGAAGCCGGCGATGCCCGCCAGCGCGATGCCGGCGGTCAGCAGCACCGTGGCGATCGGGCGCCGGACGAAGGGCGACGACAGGTTCATCGCCCGGCTCCCGGCGCCGGGTGCGGCGCGTCGGGGTCGAACGCGATCTGCGGCGGCACGGGCGGCGCCTCCAGCGCCAGCTGCGGCGCGGGCTCGTCGTCGTCATCGCCGCCGAAGCGCGCGCGCACGCGGCGGCCCAGGCGGTCGAACCACAGGTAGATCACGGGCGTCGTGAACAGCGTCAGCAGCTGGCTCACCAGCAGGCCGCCGAAGATCGACAGGCCCAGCGGATGGCGCAGCTCCTTGCCTTCGCCCCAGCCGAACATGAGCGGCAGGGCGGCGAACAGCGCCGCGAAGGTCGTCATCAGGATGGGGCGCAGCCGCAGCAGGGCGGCCTGGTGGATGGCCTCGCGAGGGGACAATCGCGGCCGCTGCGCTGGGCCGCTCCCGAGCAAGGCCGCGCCCCCCTCGGGGGGGGGAGCGCCGGAGGCGCTGGGGGGTCCATTTCCACGCTCCGCGTCGATGGCGAAGTCGATCATCATGATCGCGTTCTTCTTGACGATGCCGATCAGCAGGATGATGCCGATGATGCCGATCACCCCGAGATCCTGCCCGCCGATCAGCAGCGCCAGCAGCGCGCCGACGCCGGCCGAGGGCA
>JBJMWE010000222.1:0-3623 GCA_045810285.1 Vitreoscilla sp.
AGGTGGACCTGGTCGCCGAGCTCGGGCATGCGCCGGCGACGGTGGAACAGCTGCTGTCGTTCAAGCCCGGCGACTTCGTCGAGCTGGACCTCGACCCGCTGATCCAGGCCAAGGTGGACGGCGTGCCGGTGTTCGACTGCCACTACGGCACGTCGAGCGGCAAGTACGCGATCAAGATCGATCGTTTGTTGACCAGCTCGAACCTGAGCTGGCTGGGAGATGGCAATGGCAGCTGAAGAGATGAGCGACGACGACGCGATGGCGGCGGAGTGGGCGGCGGCACTGGCCGAGTCCAAGCCGGAGCCGGTCGGCGGCATGAGCGGTGCGGTTCAGACCGAGACGGTGGCGCCGGCCAACTTCACCAACTTCGCGTCCACCGAAGGGATCAGCGGGGCCGGCAACGACCTCAACATGATCCTCGACATCCCGGTGCAGCTGACCGTGGAGCTGGGGCGCACCCGCATCCCGATCAAGCACATCCTGCAGCTCGCGCAGGGCTCGGTCGTCGAACTCGACGCGCTGGCCGGCGAGCCGATGGACGTGCTGGTCAACGGCTTCCTGATCGCGCAGGGCGAGGTGGTGGTCGTCAACGACAAGTTCGGCATCCGCCTGACCGACATCGTGACGCCCAGCGAACGCATGCGCCGGCTCAGCCGCACCTGAAGATTCGCCTGCCCCGCACGCCGAACTCGTCGCCCACCCCGGCCCCGGGCGACGGCGGCGGGCCACGGTGCCGCAAGGCCCACGCTTCCGCGCCTCGATGCGCCGGTCGACACAGAGAAACCCCATGACGACATCCCTCATGCCCCTCGTGGCATTCCTGTTCGTGATCGCGATGATCCCCGTCGCGCTGTGGCTCATGAAGCGCGCCGGCCTCGGCGGCGCCGGAGGCCCGCAGGGCAGCGTGCTGCGCCATGTATCGCAGCTGAGCCTGGGCACGTCGCAGCGCGTGACGGTGGTCGAGATCGCCGTCGGCCTCGAGCGCCACTGGCTGGTGCTGGGCGTGACCGGCGAGCGCGTGACGCAGCTCGCGAGCTACCCGGCCCCGGACACCCCCGCCACGCCCGCCGCGCCCGCGCACACCGCCGCGGTCAACCAGCTGATCGCCCGCTGGCGCGGCGCCAGCGGTTCGCAGGAGGGCTCGCGCGATGCGTAAGTCCCTCAGGCTCGCCGCGCTCGCCGCCATGCTCGCGCTGCCCGTCCTCGCGTTCGCGCAGGGCGCGCCGGCCGCCAACGGTCCCAGCCTGCCGCTGCTGGTGGGCGCCGGCGGCGGGGGCACCAATTTCTCGGTGCCGATCCAGACGCTGCTGTTCTTCACGGCGCTCACCTTCCTGCCGGCGATCCTGCTGATGATGACGGGTTTCACCCGCATCGTGATCGTGCTGTCGCTGTTCCGCCAGGCGATCGGCACGCAGGCCGCGCCGCCCAACCAGGTCATCACGGGCCTGTCGCTGTTCCTGACGTTCTTCGTGATGTCGCCCACCATCGACAAGGTCTACACGCAGGCCTGGGCCCCGTACCAGGCCAACCAGATCAGCTTCAACGACGCGCTCGACAAGGGCCAGGTGCCGATGCGCGAATTCATGCTCAAGCAGACGCGCCAGTCGGACGTGCAGCTGTTCGCCAAGCTGGCCAAGCTGCCGGCCGACGTGAAGGGCGACGCGGTGCCGTTCAAGGTGCTGGTGCCGGCCTTCGTGGCGAGCGAGCTGAAGACGGCGTTCCAGATCGGCTTCCTGATCTTCATCCCGTTCCTGATCATCGACATGATCGTGGCCAGCGTGCTGATGTCGCTCGGCATGATGATGCTGTCGCCGGTGCTGGTGGCCCTGCCGTTCAAGCTGATGCTGTTCGTGCTGGCCGACGGCTGGAACCTGCTGCTGGGATCGCTGGCGGCGAGCTTCGCCACCTGAGCGCAGGCAGTGGGGCGCCAATGCCCCGCTTATCGAGCTCTCGCGCCGGCCGCGCGCCGGCAACATGACGCCATCCCCCAACGCCAGGAATCGACCCCGCATGGACGCCGCACAAGTCTTCACCATCGGCCAGCAGGCCCTGTACACGCTGCTCACCGTGGCCGCGCCCGTGCTGCTGGTGGTGCTCGTCGTCGGCATCCTGGTGAGCATCTTCCAGGCCGCCACGTCCATCAACGAAGCCACGCTGACCTTCGTGCCCAAGCTGCTGGCCGCCGTCGCGGTGCTGGGCGTGGCCGGGCCGTGGATGCTGACGTCGCTGGTCGAGTACCTGCGCAGCGTGCTGCTGTCGCTGCCGCAGGCGGCGTCCTGAAGCCGTGACCGCTGCGCTCGCGCCCTGCGCCGTCCCCGAGGGGCGCTGCCGCCTGCTCCCGGGCGACCGAGCGGGACGTCGACCGCACCCTTCGAACACCTGATCCTCCGATCGACATGATCTCGCTCAGCGAAGCCCAGATCATGGCCTGGCTCGTGCCGGTGCTGTGGCCGTTCATGCGCGTGCTGGCGCTGTTCTCGTCGATGCCGGTGCTGGGCCAGCGCAACGTGCCGATCCGCGTGCGCATCGCGCTCGCGTTCTTCATCGCGATCGGCGTCGCCGGCACCGTGGCGCCGACAGCCGCCGCCAGCGTGCCGCTCGACTCGCCCGCGGCCATCCTGCTGGTGGTGCAGCAGGTGCTGATCGGCCTGTCGCTGGGCTTCGCGGTGCGCATCATCTTCACCGCCATCGAGTTCGCGGGCGAGGTCATCGGCCTGCAGATGGGCCTGAACTTCGCCGGCTTCTTCGACCCCGCCACCGCGCAGCAGGCCACCGCCACGAGCAGCCTGTTCTCCACGATGGTGGCGTTCCTGTTCATCGCGATGAACGGCCACCTGCTGGTGATCGACGCCGTCGTGCAGAGCCTGGTCGCCTTTCCCGTCGGCCCCGAGCCCTTCGCCTTCCTGCACTCGGTGCGGCCCGAGACCTGGGGCGCCGAGATCTTCCGCCTCGGGCTGTGGATCGCGCTGCCGCTGATCGCCATGCTGCTGTTCGTCAACATGATGCTGGGCATCATCGCGCGCGTCGCGCCGCAGATCAGCATCTTCTCGGTGGGCTTCCCCATCACGCTGGGCGTGGGCCTGGTGGGCGTGATGTTCACGCTGCCGCTGCTGCAGGGGCCGTTCACCGCGGCGCTGGAGCAGATGCTGACGATGTTCCGCTGAGCGGCTGATTGCCGGGCGCTGCTCGGTAAACTCACGCGCTCTGCCACGAGCATTGCCGCGATGTCCCCATCCGGGATCCGTCCCACCGCCCTGATCGATTTCCGCTCGCCCGACACCGGCGTCGCGCCGCTGCGCCTGGCGTTCGGCGCGCCGCGCGAGACGCTGCGCGCGACGAGCGTCGACGACGTGGTGCCGCTGCTCGCCCGGGTGGACGCTTTGGCCCGCGGCGGCGCCTGGTGCGTGGGCTACCTCTGCTACGAGGCCGCGGGCGCGTTCGACGAAGCCTTCGAGACGCACGCGCCGTCCGATCCGGCGCGCCCGCTGGCGGCGTTCGCGGTCTACGACGCGCCGCTGCCGGATCCGATGGCCTTCGACAGCGACGCCGCCGCCACCGTGCGCTGGACGGGCGGGCCGCAGCGGGACGCGTTCGACGCCGTCATCGCCGAGATCCTGCGGGCG
>JBJMWE010000223.1:0-9481 GCA_045810285.1 Vitreoscilla sp.
ACACTCATACCCAACACCACCCTCATCCGATCACGCGGCCGATGCCTCGGCAGGCGCGGCGCACAGGCGCGCCGACGTGAGTGCGAGCGCCAGCGCGGCGACGGCGGCAAGGGGAGCGAGGGATCTCATCGTCATTCCTGGTGGGTTGGACTCTGGATGGGGTCAGAAGCGGGTGCGGGCGAGCGATTCGGCGGTGACGCCCTCGGCGGCGAGCTCGGCCGGCACCTCCTCGTCGCAGGCGAGCGCGGCGGTCAGCCGCCCGAGGCCCTCCGCGCTCTGGATGCCGTAGCCGCCCTGGCCGACGAGCCAGAAGAAGCCTTCGGCGACCGGGTCGAAGCCGACGACCGGCGTTCGGTCGGCGCTGAACACGCGCAGGCCGGCCCAGCGGTGGTGGACCTTGGCCACGCGCTCGCCGGTGGCCGTCTCGAAGCGGTCGACGGCGATGGCGATCTCGAGGTCCTCTGGCTGGGCGTCGCAGGGCGGGCTGGGTTCCTCGTCGGCGGGCGACAGCAGCAGCCGGCCGGCATCGGGCTTGAAGTAGAAGCTCTCGTCGATGGCGATGGCCGCGGGCCAGCCGGCGCACGGCAGCCGGCGTGGCGGATCGACCAGCAGCGCCGTGCGGCGCAGCGGCCGCAGGCCCACCGGCCGCGCGCCCGCGAGCCGCGCCACCTCGTCGCCCCATGCGCCCGCGGCGTTGACGACGACGGGCGCCGACACCGTGCCGTGGTTCGTGCGCACCACCCAGCGGCCGCCGGCGTGGTGCAGGCCTGCGATCGCGCAATCGAGGATCACGGACGCCTTGCGCGCCCGCGCCTGGCGCAGGTAGCCCTGGTGCAGCGCGGCGACGTCGATGTCGGCCGATCCCGGCTCCAGCACCGCGCCGCCAAGGTAGCCGGGCATGAACGCCGGCACCAGCGCGTCGGCCTGCGCGGCGTCCAGAACCTGCGTCTTCGCGGCCACGTCGGCGTCTTCGCGAAAGCCCGCGAGCAGCGCCGCCTGGGCCTGCGTGGCGAAGAACAGCGTGGAGCGCGGGCTCACCAGCGGCACCGGCGTGAACCACGACGGCGACTCGAAGAGGAAGGCCTGGCTCGCCCGCGTGAGCGCGCGCACGGGGGCGTTGCCGTAGATCGTCGAGAACAGCGCCGCCGAACGGCCTGTGGAGTGGTAGCCGGGCTGCGATTCGCGCTCGAGCAAGGCCACCGCGCCGCGCCGCGACAGGTGCGCGGCCGCCGACGCGCCGGCCATGCCCCCGCCGATCACGATGAAATCGAAGGTCTGTCCGTCGACGGTCATAAGGCAACCTCCGCCCTGCGGGCTGCGGTGCGAGCGCCCTTCGGGGCGGCCGTGCGTGCGGTCATGCGCACCCTCAGAAGCTCGCGGTCAGCGTCAGGCCGAGCGTGCGCGGGCGCGCCAGCTCCACCTGCGCCGGGCCGCCGAGCGCCATCTCGGACGTGGAGGTGCCGAGCTGCGCGTGCGTGTCGAAGACGTTGCGCGCGTACAGCGCCAGGGAGATCCGGCCGAAATCGATGCCGCCCTGCACGTCGGTGAGCCAGTAGGCCGGCATGCGGTAGTTGGGCGCGGTGCCGCTGCCGTCGAAGCCGGCGTTGCGCTCGCCGGCGTAGCGTTCGGACAGCCCGAAGTACCCGGCGTGGCCGGCGAGGTCGAACGAGGCCTTGGCGCCCAGCGACACGGCCAGCGACGGGCTGTTGGGCAGGCGCGCGCCCGCCGCACCGAGTCCCAGCGCGCCCTCCTTGAGGTGGCCGTCGATGGTCGACAGGTGTCCCACGATCGCCCAGCGTGCGCTCGGGCGCCATGTCGCGCCGAGCTCGAAACCCTGGATCTCCGCCTTGCCGGCGTTGATCAGCACGCCATTGCCGTTGACGGAATAGGCCTGCTGGATGTTGTGCCAGCGGATGTCGTAGACGGCGGTCTCGATCGACAGCGTGTTGTCGAACAGGTCGCCCTTGTAGCCCGCCTCGTAGCTCCACAGCGAATCGTGGTCGAAGGTGGTGGGCGCGGTCGGCAGGCCGGTGGCCGGATCGGGCAGGACCGCATTGGGGCCGCCGGGGCGGTAGCCGCTGGCGATGCGCACGTACATGTTGCTCGTGGGCGAGAGCGCATAGCGCGCGGCGGCCAGCCAGGTCTTGGGCGTCTCCTTCGAATGCGCGGGATCGAGCGGCGGCCCGACCAGGACGCCACTGGAGTTCTGCGTGAAGACCTGCTTGTTCTGCGCGACGCGCACGCCGCCGGTCAGTGCGAGCTTGGACGTCGCGTTCCAGGTGACGTCGCCATAGCCGGCGATCTCCTGGTAGCGGCTGGGGAGGTCGAGGTCGGCCAATTGGGCGATGGCATCGGGGCCGCCGCCGGTATTGGACACGTGCTGCGCCAGGTCGCCCGTCTCCTTGTCCCAGTAAAGCCCGGCCAGCCACTCGACGGCGCCGCCCGCGGACGATGTGAGACGGAACTCCTGGGTCGTCTTGCGCACCGAGGTGTGCTCGTCCTCGCCGACGCTGTCGGGGGTGTAGTGGAAGACCTGCGTGATCAGCGGCGCATAGACTGCCGTCAGGTCGTAGCTCAGCGACATCTTCGAACGCTGCACCGACGTGATCGAGTTCAGGCGCGCACCGCCGAAGTCGTACTCGAGGTCGACGGAGCCGAGGCTGGTGCGGATCTGGTGCGGTTCGCGCAACACCTGGGTGCGCCGGTTCCAGCCGTCGACCGGGCGGCCGGTGGACGGGTCGATGTCCGTGTAGTTGGAGTTGTCGCGCTTGATCTCCTGCGTCAGGGCCGTGGCGCGGACATGGAAGTGCGCGCTCGGTTCCACCAGCAGTGCGACGCGGCCGCCGTTGGTGTCGCCCTTGTTCAGGTCCTTGCCGGCCGCGGGGCCGAGCACGTCGACCCAGCCGCCGTCGTGGTCGTGGAAGGCGGCCACGCGCAGTGCGGTGAAGTCCTGCTTGAGCGGCACGTTGACGACGCCGCTGACGGTGTTGCCCGCGCCGCCGCCCTTCGTGGCGCTTGCGCCCACCGACACCTTGCCCGAGAACTCGGAGGTGTCCGGCTCGTTGGTGACGTACTTGACGACGCCGCCCATCGCCCCCGCACCGTACAGCGTGCCCTGCGGCCCGCGCAGCACCTCGATGTGGTTGAGGTCCAGCAGCGACATGTCGAGCGCCGTCTGCGAGCCCGCCGCGAACGCGCTGCTGGAGCCATAGGCGACGTCGTCGATGTAGGTGCCGACGGTGGGGATCGTCTGGTCGCCGGTGGTCACCCCGCGAATGCTCACCGCGCCCATGCCGGCGCCGCCGGAGGTCTTGACGTCGACGCCCGTCTGGCCGCCGAGGTAGTCGATCAGGCTCTTGGCGCCGCCCTTGTCCAGGTCGTCGGCCGACAGCCGGTCGACCTGCATCGGCACTTCGCGGGCCGGCTCGCGGCGGCGCGAGGCCGTCACGTAGATCGTCTGCGGGGCTTCGGCCGCGCTGGCTGCGGCGGCCGGGGCGCTGGCGGCAGCCACTGGCGCGGGCGCCTGGGCGCGCGCGGCGAGCGGGAACAGCGACGCGACGGCGAGCGCCGTGGAGGTCAGGCAGACGTTCGCATGCGGCGCCCTGGTGGGGCGGGTGTTGGCGACAGGGCTCATGGAGATCCTCGTTGGAGATGAACCGGACGACCCGCCGTGCAACGCTCGACGGGGCCATTTTCAAATGCTATCCGTCATTTTCCGTTTATCCAAGTTTTTTCTCTTTTGGAAACTTTATCGTTTTCCCGGAGATGTCTTTTCCATCCAACCCCGGCTGATAGAGTCGCGGCATGAAAGCGCCCCTCCCCGGACCCGGCGGCACGATCCGCACGATGCGCAAGCGCGCCGGGCTCACGCTGGCCGAGCTCTCCGAGCGCACGGGCCTGGCGGTCTCCACGCTGTCCAAGCTGGAGGGGGGCCACGTCTCGCTGTCGTACGACAAGCTGATGACGATCAGCCGCGGCCTGGGCATCGACATGGCCGAGCTGCTGGATTCGACGCCGCATCCCGGCGGCGCCGCCACGCACGGCGGCCGCCGCGTGGTGCACCGTGCCGGCGACGGCCAGCACGTGGAGACGCGCAGCTACAGCCAGAGCTACCTCGCCACCGAGCTGCTGAACAAGCGCATGACGCCGATCTACGTGGAGCTGCACGCGCGCACGCTCGGCGAGTTCAAGGCCGAATTCGGCGACCTGATCCGCCACCCCGGCGAGGAGTTCACCTACGTGCTGGAAGGCGAGGTCGAGTTCCACACCGAGCTGTACGCGCCGCTGACGCTGCGCGCCGGCGATTCGATCTACTTCGACAGCGAGATGGGCCACGCCTACCTGAAGGCGTCCGATGCCCCGTGCCGCACCATCACCACCTGCTCGCCGCGCGGGCGCGACGAGTCGATGATCGACACCTTCGTCAACGCCTCGGCCAAGCACGCCGAGGAACGCGCGCAGCCGCGCCGCAAGCCGGTGGTCAAGCGCGCGAAGCCGGCCGCCAGGTAGCGGCGGGCCATGGCCTCGCGCGTCCTGCCCACGAGCCTGCTCGCGCTCGCCTGCGCGGCGGCCGCCGCGTCGCCCGACGAGGCGCTGCTGGGCCGCGATGCCGGCTATCCCGTCGCGCCCGGGCTCGCGCGCATGCATGACCCGGCCTACATCGTCGGCTCGTTCAGCGCCATGGACGCGCTCGCGCCGCACTGCCTGCTCGCGCCGAGCGCGCATCCGCTGCCGCTGCGCGTCGCCGCGTCCCCGCCGACGATCCACTACCGCTTCGACGGCCGGGTGCTGGCGCTGGACGACTACTTGCAGCGCCAGCGCGCGACGGGCGTGCTCGTGCTCAAGGACGGCGAGATCGTGGCCGAGCGCCAGGCCTACGACCGCCGGCCCGACATGCGCATGTTGTCGAACTCGATGGCCAAGACGCTGGTGGCGCTCGCGATCGGCCTGGCGCTGGACGACGGCGCCATCGCGTCGCTGGACGACCCGGCCGAACGCTACGTGCCCGAGCTGAAGGGCACGCTGTACGGCGGGACGACGCTCGCGAACCTGCTGCGCATGGCCTCGGGCGCGCGCTACGTGGAGGACTACGGCGACCACGACGACCGCGCCGCTTTCAACAAGCTCGCGCGGCAGCGCGGCGTGCTGGCGGCGGCGCGCAGCGTCACCGAGCGTGCCGACCCCCAGGGCGCGCGCTTCAACTATGCCGGCGCGCAGACCGAGGTGCTGGGCCTGGTGCTGCGTGCGGCCACGCAGCGCAGCCTGTGCGACTTCGTCGACGAACGCCTCTGGCAGCCGCTGGGCGCGGAAGCGGCGGCCAGTTACCTGCTGAACCCGGCCGACCACATGGAACAGGCGCAGGGCGGCTTCAACGCGACGCTGCGCGACTATGCGCGGCTGGGCTGGATGCTGGCCAGCAACGGCCGCGCCGGCGACACGCAGGTGGTGCCGCGCGACTGGCTGCTGGCGATGACCGACGCCGCGCGCCAGCCGCCGCAGTTCCGCCCCGGCACGATGGATTCGCACGGCAGCCACTACTTCGGCTATGGCTACCAGGTCTGGCTGATGCCCGGCGCGCACCGCCGCTTCGTGCTGCTGGGCGTCTACGGCCAGGCGATCTACGTCGATCCCGCCGCCGGGCTGGTGATGGTGCACCTGGCCGTCGGCGCCGACGCCCGCGGCGACGCCAGCGGTGCCCATCTCGCCCAGGAACGCGACGCCCTGTGGCGCGGCGTGGTGGCACAGTACGGCGCCTGGTGAAAATATTTTCCGCGGCCGCGTCACAGGCGGCCCGTCTCGAACGTCATGGTGGAACCATGGACAACGCCACCCTCACCTTCCATCGCCTGCGCCCCCGGCTGCAGGGCATCGCCTACCGCATGCTGGGCTCGCTCGCCGAGGCCGAGGAGGTGGTGCAGGACGTCTGGCTGCGCTGGAACGACGCCACGCGCGACGCGCTCGACAACCCCGACGGCTGGCTGGTGACCGTCACCACCCGGCTGGCGATCGACCGCTACCGGGCCGTCAAGGCGCAGCGCGAGCACTACGTCGGCCAGTGGCTGCCCGAGCCGCTGCTGACCGATTCCCCGAGCTCGCCCGAGCAGATCCTGGAGCGCGCCGACGAACTCTCGCTGGCCTTCCTGATGGTGCTGGAGCGGCTGTCGCCCGAGGCGCGCGCCGCCTTCGTCATGCGCGAGGTGTTCGACGCCGACTACGCGGATGTCGCGCGGATGATCGACAAATCCGAGGCGGCCTGCCGCCAGCTCGTCAGCCGCGCCAAGACGCAGCTCAAGGACGCGCGGCCGCGCTACGAGGTGCCGCCCGACACCCACGAGCGCCTGCTGCGCCGCTTCGCGGACGCCCTCACCGGCCAGGACTTCTCGGTGATCCGCGACCTGCTGGCCGACGAGGCCGAGCTGATCGGCGACGGCGGCGGCAAGGTGCCCGCCTTCGCGCACCTGGAGGGCGGCCAGCGCATCGCCCAGCTGTTCTACGCGACGGCCCTGCGCCACCGCGGCAACGTGCGCATCGAGGTCGTGCGCCTGAACGGGCAATGGGGCCTGCTGCGCTTCGTCGACGGCATGCTCGATTCGGCCCAGGCCATCGAGACCGACGGCGAGCGCGTCGTGCGCATCCATTCGCAGCGCAACCCGGACAAGCTGGCCCGCATCGCGGCGTCGCTGGGCCGCTGAGCGAGCCGACGAGGCGTCTGCGAGCGCACCGGTACCGGGGTCTGGCTCCGCCGCGTGGGGCTGCCCGAGAGGCACGGGACGCGCTGGGCGGTGCCTGACCTCGGCTTCGATCGGCTGGCATGAAGATGCCTTTCGACGCGCCGGCAGATCAATTCGGGGTCAGGCACCGCCCGGGAGCTCGATGCGTCCCGGCGACCGTGTCGGGGCGGAGCCAGACCCCTCCGGCGGCGCGATCGCGCGGCGGCCGGCCAGGCGTGTCGACGACTCCCACTGTCGATGCCGGCGCGAAGTCACTTTCTTTCGTCATGGCTGTCACAGACCCAGCGGCCGCTTCGTCATGGAGGGTGTGGAAACCCACTCACCCCGCCAACCCCAGGAGAACCGAATGACCGCCCGCCTGAACTATTCCGAGCAATCGCCCGCCCTGTTCAAGAAGTTCCTCGACTTCAGCATGGCCATGCACGACAGCGCGATCGAGACCCCCACCCGCACGCTCGTCGAGATCCGTGCCTCGCAGATGAACGGCTGCGCCTTCTGCCTGGACATGCACGTCAAGCAGGCGAAGATCCAGGGCGAGCGCGACCTGCGCGTGCACCATGTCGCGATCTGGCGCGAGTCGCCGCTGTTCTCGTCGCGCGAGCGCGCCGCCCTGGCGTGGACGGAGGTGCTGACGCGCATTCCCGAGCACGGCGTGCCCGACGAGCTCTATGACAGCGTGCGCAAGGAGTTCTCCGAGAAGGAGATCAGCGACCTCACGTTCGAGATCATGGCCATCAACGGCTGGAATCGCGCCAACGCCGCCTTCCGCAACGTGCCGGGTGCGATGGACAAGGCCTACGGACTGGACAAGGCCGGCCTGGCCTGAAGCCGGCGGCGGCGACACCCCCGGTGTCATCCTGCGCGCAGTCGCAGGAGCCACGCACGCCATGCGGCCTCCCAGGCCGTCACCCCGCGTTCCGGCGACGCGCCTTGGCGTCGCCGGCGCACACCGCACGCACGCACTCGCGCAGCCAGCGGTGCGCCGCGTCCGCGTGCAGGCGCGGGTGCCACAGCAGCGACAGCGTGAACGCCGGCAGCACGACGGGCAGCGCGAATGTGTGCATGCCCGCACGCAGCCGGCCGGTGTGCTGCTCGGGCACGCTGGCCACGAGATCGGTGTCGCGCGCGAGCGCCAGCGCCGGCGCGAAGCCGTCGACGACGACCGCCGCGCGGCGCTGCAGGCCGAGCGTCTCCAGCGCGTCGTCGATGCCGGTGCGCTCGTCGCCGCGGCGCGAGACGACGATGTGGCCGGCCTTCGCGTAGCGCGCCGCGCTCATGCGCCCGCGCGCCAGCGCGTGGCCCGCGCGCACGACGCCCACGAAGCGGTCGCGGATCAGGGCCTGGGCGCGCATCTCCGGGCCCGTGCGCTGGCCGACGACGCCCGTCTCCAGGTCGACGCTGCCGTCGCGCAGGGGCGCGTTGTCCTTGTCCGGCTTGGGCACGAAGCGCAGCCGCACGCCGGGCGCCTCGGCGGCGACGCGTTCGAGCAGCGCGGCGCCGAAGTTCTCGACGAAGCCGTCGCGCGTGCGCAGCGTGAACGTGCGCTCCAGGCGCGCGAGATCGAGCGCGTCGGCCGGGCGGAGCGCGGCGCGTGCGTCCTGCACCAGCGCGCCGACGCGGTCGCGCAGCTCGAGTGCGCGCGGGGTCGGCACCAGACCGCGGCCGGCGCGTACCAGCAGCGGGTCGCCCGTGGCCACGCGCAGGCGCGCGAGCTGGCGGCTCATCGCCGACGGGCTCAGGCGCAGGCGTTCGGCGGCGCGCGCGACGTTGCCCTCGGCGAGCAGCACGTCCAGCGTCGCGAGCAGGTTGAGATCGGGGGCGTCCATCGCCGCATCCTGCCATGACATGGCGTCGCATGCACTGTTCGATTGCAACTCGTGCGTCTTCCGCCATGTCCGCGATCGGCCTACGCTGGCCGGCAGGACACGAAGGACGCACCATGACCCCCACTTCCACCCCGCGCGGCCAGCGCTGGATCGTCGCCAGCCTGTGCCTGGCGATGCTGATGCCGTCGCTGGACACCAGCATCGCCAACGCCGGCCTGCCGGTGCTCGCGCTCGCGCTTGGCGCGAGCTTCGCGCACGTGCAGTGGGTGGTGCTGGCCTACCTGCTCGCGATCACTGCGCTGATCGTGGGCGCCGGCCGGCTCGGCGACCTGTTCGGGCAGCGCCGCGTGCTGCTGGCCGGCATCGCGCTGTTCACCGCGTCGTCGCTGGCCTGCGGGCTCGCCGGCTCGCTGGCGGCACTCGTCGTGGCGCGCGCGCTGCAGGGACTGGGCGCGGCCGCGATGCTGGCGCTGGCGGTGGCGCTCGTGGGCGAGACGATCCCGCAGGAACGCACCGGCCGCGCGATGGGGCTGCTGGGCACCATGTCGGCCATCGGCACGACGCTGGGGCCGTCGCTGGGCGGCGTGCTGATGTCGTCGCTGGGCTGGCGCAGCATCTTCTTCGTCAACGTGCCGCTGGGCCTCGTCAACCTGGCGCTCGCGCACCGCTGGCTGCCCGCGACGCCGCGCGCGGCGACGGCATCACGGCCGCGCTTCGACCTCGCAGGCACCGCCGCCCTGGCGTTGGCGTCGGGCAGCTTCGCCCTGGGCATGACGGCGCGGGCGCCCGCGCTGCTCGCCGCGGCGGCGGCGGGTGCCGCGGCCTTTGCCGCGATCGAGACGCGCGCGGCCGCGCCGCTGGTGCGCCCCGCCATGTTGCGCGACCCGCGCCTCGCCGCCAGCCTGGCGGCGAGCGCGCTGGTGG
>JBJMWE010000224.1:0-33063 GCA_045810285.1 Vitreoscilla sp.
CGTGCTGTTGCGCGTCAGCCCCGGCAAGGCGCTGTTCCAGGGCAAGCCGGCGTGGGAGCACTTCAATCCGATGGGCGGCGTGCACGGGGGCTGGTTCGCGACGATGCTGGATTCAGCGCTCGGCTGCGCCGTGCACACGCTGATGCCCGCCGGCCGCGGCTACACGACGGCCGAGCTGAGCGTGAACTTCGTGCGCGGCCTGGGACCCCAGGTCGGCCGCGTGCGCGCCGAGGGCACGGTGCTCCACTGCGGCAGGCAACTGGCCACCGCCGAGGCGCGCCTGTTCGGACCGGACGGCACGCTGTTCGCGCACGCCACCACCACCTGCCTGGTGTTCGACCTGCCCGCGCAAGCTCGTTGAGCGGCCGTCAGGCCCAGATCGGGCCGTCGCTCAGCATGGCGAGCAGGCGCCGCGCCAGGTGGG
The DNA here is from genome assembly GCA_045810285.1 of Vitreoscilla sp. Lineage (GTDB taxonomy): Bacteria > Pseudomonadota > Gammaproteobacteria > Burkholderiales > Burkholderiaceae_C > Scleromatobacter. Next base: position 425 of record JBJMWE010000224.1, read on the forward strand.
CCATGCCGCCGACCAGGATGCCGAGCGCGACCACGCCATAGGCGGCGAACCCGAACAGTGCCGCGACCGCACTCTCGTCCCGGTGCGCGTTGCTGTATATCGCCCATGCGACGAATCCGACACACCAGGCCACGGCAGCCAGCACCATCGTCACGCCGACGTGGATCAGCACTGTCAGGATGATGGAACGGGTGGGCAGCATGGCGCAGATGATCCAGCTCACCACGGCACCGGCGAAGAACCAGCTGAGGGCCGTCGACAGGTCGCGCGAGGACAGGTTCCGCGGCGACGGCTGCCTCGCCGCTGCGGCCTGGGCCGGGTAGGCGGCCGCCTGCCTGTCCATCGGTGCGCGTTCCTCCCGCGCCAGCACGCCCTTCGTCGGGCAGCGGCTCGCCACATTCGCCGCGTTCTCGCAGGGGGCGCTGCGCTGGAGCAACGCCTTGAGCTCGGTCTCGTGTCCCGCGCCGAGCACGTCGACCCAGGCCGACAGGGCGCGCGGTGAATCGAACTCACCGGGCGTGACGACGCCCACCAGTTCACCCGCAGGCGAGGACGTCACCGCAAGCACGCGCGGCGCCAGCTCGGCTGCTCGCGAGTTGCCTTCGCACGAGAAGACCGCATCCTGCTCGCGCGCCGCCAGGCCTTGCACCGGCGCGCATTCCAGATGGGCGCCGAGCCATTTCACATGCAGTCGCGTCAGCACCAGGCGCGCCGGCGGCAGCTGGTGCGCACGCAGGAACAGCACCATGCTGCCCACCGGCGCGCTGGACACCCACATGCCGGGGGCGACTTCCAGACGGCCAGCGCGGTCGGAGACGGCCAGCGGATGCGCGGCCGACGCCTGGACATCAAGGAAGCGCAGGCGCAGGTGCGTGGCCACGGCCACGGACCAGGCGTTCGCGGCCGCCGACTCGGGCCCGACGGGAAAGGCCTCGGGCGCGGCCGGCAGCAGGCTGCCCAGCGTCGCGGCCGGGTCGATCGGCGCGCCGTCGAGGGCTCGCCATTGCAGGGTCAGCAGTGCAGCGCGCAGGGAATCCGCCGTCGCGGACTGCCCCAGGGCGGCGATGACTTCGGCCACGTGCAGGCGCGCCAGCGGCGCGTCGCCGACCGGCGTCTGCAGCGCCTGGCGCACCCGGGCATCCTCGGCCGACTGCGGCCCCTCGTCGGCCAACGCCGGCCGCCAGAGCGCCAGGAGGGACAGCGCCAACGCGGCAAGGAACAGGCGAGCGCGATCGGGCAAATGCGCGCAGGGTCGGGACGGAAGCATCGACGCGATTCTGGCAGCCGGGCGCGCCAGCCACGCCTCGAGCCCGTGTTCCGACAGTTCGTCGCAGGCAACTTCTCACGGTTGCCCGCCCGCGCTAACGTGAGGCATCGCATCGACGCCTCGCCGCCCATGTCCGTTGCCGTCCGCACGATCGTCCTCCTCCTTGCCGGCCTGCTGGCCGTCGGCTCGTCCGCCCGGGCGCAGGCGAGCGCGGGCGCGGCGTCGTCGGCCGACTGGCGCACGCCGGTGCAAAAGATCCTGCGCGACGTCCGCCGCATCCCCGCGCCGCCCGGCATCGAGGAGACGCGCGCCGTGCGCATCGGGGGCATCGCCCAGTGGATCTCCGTGCGCGGCCACGACCGCCGCAATCCCATCCTGCTGTTCATCCACGGCGGCCCGGCGTCCACCGAGATGCCCGTCAGCTGGCTGTACCAGTCCGGCTGGGAGGACTACTTCACCGTCGTGCAGTGGGACCAGCGCGGCGCAGGCAAGACCCATGTCGCCAACGACGCGGCCGCCGTCGCGCCCACGATCACCGCCGACCGCATGGTCGCCGACGGCGAGGAGCTCGTGGCCTGGCTGCGCGAGCACTACGCCAAGCGCAAGGTGTTCGTGCTGGGCCACTCGTGGGGCTCGATCATCGGCCTGGAGCTCGCGCGCCGCCACCCCGACTGGCTGCACGCCTACATCGGCATGGGCCAGATGATCGACGGCCGGGACAACGAGCGCCTGGGCTACGAATGGGCCCTGCAGGCCGCGCGCGCCGACCACAACGACAAGGCCGTGCGCGCGCTGCTCGCGCTGGCCCCGTACCCGCGGGCGGACGGCACCGTGACCGTGCCGCAGATCATGACGCAGCGCGAATGGGTGATCCACTACGGCGGGCTGACCTGGGGCCGCCCCGACTTCGACTACGCGCAGGACGCCGCGAAGCTGTCGCCCGACTACACCCGCCAGGAGCTGTCGCCCGAGGACGGCATCGGCGAGTCCCTGCCGCGCCTGTTGCCCGCGATGATGGCGTGGGACGTGCGCAACGTCACGCGCCTGGACTGCCCCGTCTTCATCTTCGCCGGCCGCCACGACTACGAGACGCCGTCGCAACTGGCGGTCGACTGGCTCGCCGCGCTGCATGCGCCGCGCAAGGGGCTGGTGATGTTCGAGAACTCCGCCCACATGATGGAGCTGGAGGAGCCGGGCAAGGTGCTGGTGCACCTGGTGACGGACGTGCGCCCGATCGCCGAGGAGGCCGGCGATGCCGCCGCCGTCGACGCGCCCAACTGGCGCCTGCACAAGCTGCTCTAGAGTGCTGTCCCGGAAGTACGCACGCGCGATACGGCTGCAAACGAGCCGGAGCGTCGTAGCACACACTAGCTAGGGCCGCGAAACGGGCCGTTGCAGCATTCCGGCGGCGCCCGTCGCCCCTGCCGGACCTGTCGCGCGGACAAAAAAAAGGGCATCGCCGATCGGCGGGAATGCCGCAATGCGGCAGTGCGCGTGCGTGCCCACGCAGAAGAAGATGCCGTCATCCTGCGCGCAGTCGCAGGATCCACCCCTGCCGCGACGCGAGGTCGTCGGCGGCGCCGCACACGTAGGTCGACGCCATGGCTGGCGTGGATCCTGCGACTGCGCGCAGGATGACACTGCGCCGGGTTCCTCGGTCCGGGCGCGGCGGCGGCTACGCCACGCAAATCGGCGATGAGCCCGAAAAAATGGCCCGCGGGCACACACCGGCGGGCCTGTTCTTGGCGGGCACGGAACCGGCGCGTCGGCGCCCTGCCCCGTCGCGCCCTCAGTTCGGCCCGGGGCCGCGGCGCTCGATGTGGCGGAAGGTGATGCGGCCCTTGGTCAGGTCGTAGGGCGAGAGCTCCAGCGACACCTTGTCGCCCGCCAGGATGCGGATGTGGTGCTTGCGCATCTTGCCGGACGTGTAGGCGACCAGCTCGTGGCCATTGTCCAGCTTCACGCGGTAACGCGAGTCCGGCAGCACGTCCTCGACCACCCCGTGCATTTCGATCAGTTCTTCCTTTGCCATTGAAAACGCTCCTGAAATTCTGCGATGCAAGACCAGCGGAATCGCTCGAGGCTGACGGCGGCGAATCGGGCTGGCCTTCGAAGATGACGATGCACCTTGCCGCTCGTGCAGGCCGGAGGCGGACGCTGCGGAGCGCATGGCGCAGGCACGGGTCGCGTTGCCGCGACGGCGCCGTTCATTGCCTGGGCGGTGACCGGCGTCAGTGCGCGGATTTCATGCCGGGGCAAACCGCGTACGTGCCGAAACGGACACAACCGGAGATTTTACGGCTATCTGGACCATTCGTCGTCTCACCGGAAACCCGGGAGGCTGGCGCCCGTGGCGGGCGCCCCACGAATCAGCCGCGGGGGGCTGTCGAACTCGCCTTGCCCTGGGAGCAGACGTTGGCACCGGTGACGGTCAGCTTGAGCGTGCCGCCGTGCCATTCCAGCCAGTTCATGGCCACGAATTCCTCGATCTCCGTGGCGGAGATCATGCCGGCCTGCCGGGTGCGCAAGAGCTCCACGGCGGCCGGCAGAGCCAGGCGCAGACGTTCCTTGCGCGCCGCCTCGACCTTGTCGGCGGCGGTGATCGGCTGCGCCTTGGGGGGCTTCATGCCGGATGCTGCTTCGCGGGGGAACGTCGCCTGGACATCACGCTGCGCGCCCGGTCCGAGCGCGCAGCAGGCGCATCACAGCGCGCGGATGTTCGAAGCCTGCAGGCCCTTCTGGCCTTGCTTCACTTCGAATTCGACGCGTTGGTTCTCGGCCAGGCTCTTGAAGCCTTCGCCCTTGATTTCGCTGAAGTGGGCGAACAGGTCCTTGCCGCCGGAGTCCGGGGTGATGAACCCGAAGCCCTTGCCATCATTGAACCACTTCACAACACCAGTTTCGGTCGTCATTCTCTAAATCCTAATTTCAAGATCATGCGCAGCACATGCCAACGCAGGGCAGGTACTACGCAAGAAAATCAAACTGGAGAGTTCGACCTGGCCGAATCGTCGTTCACACGACGGGTGCCGGAGGAGTCCTTCTGGACGACGGTCTTATGTATTGCCTACCCCGACATGATACACGACGCCAACCCGCGTTCCGAGGGCACGCGGGTCGGGACGAACCCTGAAAGCGGCGTCAGCGGCGCAGCGCCGCGCGCAGTTGCTCGCCCAGTTCGGGCCGCTCGCGATACGGGTCGCTGGGGTTGCGGGCGGCGACGATGTCCTCGGCGCGCGTCGTCACCGGCGCGAGCGCCTTCGGGTGGCTGTAGATGTAGAAGCGGTCGGCCTCCAGGCCGTCGAACACGAACTGCGCGACGTCGGCCGCCGTGACGCGCCCCCCCGCGACGGCCCTTTCGACCAGGCCCTGGGCCACGCGCTGGCTGGTGGTCGCCTTGCGGCCCTGCTCCTGCGCGTCCTGCGGGCGTGCGCGCTCGCTGTGCGCGATGCCGGTGGGCACGAAGTACGGACACAGCACGTGGGCGTGCACGCGCTCGCTGACGAGCTGCAGGTCCTGGAACAGGGTTTCGCTGAGCGCGACGACGGCGTGCTTGCTGACGTTGTAGACGCCCATGTTGGGCATGTTGACGAGGCCGGCCATCGACGCGGTGTTGACGATGTGTCCCGCGTAGCCCGGGTCGGCCTTCTCCGCGGCCAGCATCATCGGCGTGAACACGCGCACGCCGTGCGCGACGCCCATCACGTTGACGCCCATCACCCAGTCCCAGTCGCGCGCACTGTGCTCCCAGATCAGCCCGCCGGCGCCCACCCCCGCGTTGTTGAACACGAGGTGCGGCGCGCCGAAGCGGGCCAGCGTGGCGGCGCCCATGGCCTCGATGTCGGCGGCGTGGCGCACGTCGCAGCGCAGCGACAGCACCTGCGCGCCAAGCGCCTGCACCTGGGCGACGGCGTCGCCGAGCGCCTCCATCATCACGTCGGCCATCACGACGTTCATGCCCTTGCGGGCGGCCAGGAGCGAGGTCTCGAGGCCGAAGCCCGAAGCCGCGCCGGTGATGACGGCCGTGCGGCCGTGCCAGGAAGTGGTGGTCATGCGTTGTCTCGCTGTCGTTGCTCGTATCGGACCGGCCTGGACGGACGGTCGATCCGTCGCGCAGGCGGCTGGTGTCTTGCGACGGACTTGCTCAGTGCGCCGCGGCGCGCCTCAGGATGGCCTCGAAATCGGTGGACGCGCCCAGCTGGCCGAACGCGTCGGGCGCGCCGTCCAGCCGGCTCTCGCAGAACGCGCCGAACACCGGCGCGGGCGCCGTCTGCGCGAGCAGCGCCCCCTGCGTGACGAGCGCGACGTCGCGCGCGAAGCGGCGCGCATCGATCTCGTCCACGCCGTTCTCCACGCGCACCATCAGCCGCTGCATGGCGCGATCGAGCAGCGGGTGCGCGCCCTTGGCGGCGCGCGTCTCGTGGGCGAGCGCGTCCGCGACCGGGCCGGAACGCAGCGCGCGCAGCAGGTCCAGCGCCATGATGTTCCCGGCGCCCTCCCAGATCGAATTCAACGGCATCTCGCGGTAGATGCGCGCCATCACGCCTTCGCCGTGCTCCTCGACGTAGCCGTTGCCGCCCAGGCACTCCATCGCTTCCTGAGCGAGATGGCTGCCGCGCTTGCAGACCCAGTACTTGGCCGCGGGCGTCAGCAGGCGGCGCATCAGCGCCTCGTGCTCGCGCTCGGCGGCCGGCGCTGAGGCGTCCTCGCTGCGATCCACGGCGCGCGCCAGCCGCAGCGCCAGCGCGGTCGAGGCTTCGCTCTCGAGCGCCAGGTCGGCCAGCACGTTGCGCATCAGCGCGTGGTCGATGAGGCGCTTGCCGAAGGCCTTGCGATGCGTGGCGTGGTGCAGCGCGAGCGACACGGCCCCCCGCATCAGGCCGGCGGTGCCGAGCGCGCAATCGAGGCGCGTCAGCGCGCCCATCGCCAGGATCTGCGGCAGGCCGCGGCCCTCCTCGCCGACGCGCCACGCGAAGGCGTCGACGAACTCGACCTCGGAGCTCGCGTTGGCCTTGTTGCCCAGCTTGTCCTTCAGGCGCTGGATGCGCACCGCGTTGAGGGTGCCGTCCGGCAGCCAGCGCGGCAGGAAGAAGCACGTGGGCCCGGCGGGCGTCTGCGCCACGACCAGGAAGGCGTCGCTCATCGGCGCCGACATGAACCACTTGTGCCCGACGAGGCGATAGCGCTCGCCCCATGCGTCGTCGCCGTCGCGCAGGGCCTGCGTCGTGTTCGCGCGCACGTCGGAGCCCCCCTGCTTCTCCGTCATGCCCATGCCCATCGTCATGGCGGTCTTCGACGTGGCCGGCTGGAAGCGGGCGTCGTAGCGCGGGCTGGCCAGCAGGCCCGCGAACGCCTGCTGCAGCGCCGCGTTGGCGCGCAGGGCGGGCGCCACCGCGTAGGTCATCGATACCGGGCACAGCACCGAGGGCTCGAGTTCGGTGAACAGCAGGAAGCCGGCGGCCCGCTCGACGTGGCTGGGCCCGCCGGCCGCCCACGGCGCGCCGTGCAGGCGGTGCGCCAGCGCCGCGCCCAGCAGCTGGTGGTAGCTGGGATGGAACTCGACTTCATCGATGCGATGGCCGAAGCGGTCGTGCGCGTGCAGCACGGGCGCGTGCAGGTTGGCGAGCCGCGCGTGGCGCTGCATGTCCGCGCTGCCGGCCAGCCCGCCCAGTTCGGACAGCCCGCCGGTCGCGAGCGACGGCCCGTTGAACTTCACCGCGTCGCGCAACGCGGCATTCGTCTCGAACAGGTTCACGTCCTCGTACGGTGGCACCTGGTTCAGCACGACGTGCGTCGCGCCGAGCGGGTTCTCGGTCGTCATGATGCGGGCCGCTCCATGTCGATGTGGGGGATGTCGTCTTCCAGGTAGATGTCGCCGACCGACACGTAGCCGTGGCGGCCGTAGAACGCCTGCAGGTGGGCCTGGGCCCCGATGCGGTTGCGCCGGCCCGGCCACGTGGCGTCGCATCGGCGCAGCGCCTCGGCGATGAGCACGTGGCCCAGGCCGCTGCCGCGCTGCGACGAGTCGACCACCACGCGCCCGATCGACGGCACGTCGAACTTGACGCCGGGGTCGCACACACGCAGGTACGCGAGCAGCCCGCCCGCGGCATCGCGCCCCAGCAGGTGCCAGGACTGGCGGTCGAGACCGTCCGGGTCGAGGTAGGCGCAGTTCTGCTCCAGCACGAAGATGCGCGAGCGCAGCGCGAGCATGTCGTACACGTCGTCCGCGCCCAGTCCCTCGAAGCGGGTCCATTGCCAGGTCAGCATCATCTCGTCCGGTTGGTTCGTCTCAGGCGAGTTTTACCAGCTGCTTGCCCTGGTTCCTGCCTTTCAGGAGGCCGAAGAACGCCTCGGGCGCGTTCTGCAGGCCCTGGGCGATCGATTCCTTGTATTTCAGCTTGCCGGTGGCCACCAGCGTGCCGAGTTCCTTCAGCGCCTCGGGCCAGACGTCCATGTGCTCGCTGACGATGAAGCCCTGGATCTTCATGCGGTTGGTGAGGATCAGCTGCGGCAGCGTCATCGGGATCGGATCGCCGTTGTAGCCGGCGATCATCCCGCACATGGCGATGCGGGCGAACGCGTTGGCGCGCAGCATCACGGCGTCCAGCAGGTGGCCCCCGACGTTCTCGAAGTAGCCGTCGATGCCGTTCGGGCACGCGGCCTTCAGCGCGCCGCTCATGGACTTCAGATCCGGGTACTGGCGGTAGTCGATGCACTCGTCGAAGCCGAGTTCCTCCTTGACCGTGCGGCACTTGTCCGGGCCGCCGGCGATGCCCACCACGCGGCAGCCGCGCGCCTTGGCGAGCTGGCCCACCGCGCCGCCCACGGCGCCGGCCGCCGAGCTGACCACCACCGTCTCGCCCGACTTCGGGTCGATGATCTTCACCAGGCCGTACCAGCCGGTGACGCCGGGCATGCCCACGGCGCCGAGGTAGGCCGACAGCGGCACGTGCGTGGTGTCGACCTTCTGCAGCACGCCGCGTTGATCGGCATTCACCACGGCGTATTCCTGCCAGCCGCCCATGCCCACCACCTTGTCGCCCGCCTTGAAGTGCGGGGTCCTGGATTCGACGACCTCGCCGGCGGTGCCGCCGATCATCACCTGGTCGAGCGGCTGCGGCGCGGCATAGCTCTTGGCGTCGCTCATGCGGCCGCGCATGTACGGATCGAGGCTCAGGAAGTGGTGCCGCACCAGCACCTGGCCGTCGGCCAGCGGCGCGAGGGGCGTCTCGACGAGCCGGAAGTTCTCGGCGACAGGCTCGCCGGTGGGACGCGATGCGAGGAGGATCTGGCGGTTGATGGTGGACATGGTGGAGTCTCCGGGGTGGGTCGGTGGCGGCATCGGGTCGTGCCGCCCGAGGGGTGTTTCAGGAGGCGGCGTCGAGCTCGGCGCCGCGCTTGAGCTGGCGAAGGAACTTGAAGGTGCCGGTGGCGTGGGCGCACAGCGCGCCACCGGCGTCGCGCACGCTGCCTTCGCAGAACGCGGTGCGCCGGGTGCCGTGCAGCAGGTGGCCCCAGGCGACCAGGCGGCCGGTGGCGGGCCGCATGAAGCTGGTCTTCATCTCGAGGGTGACGATGCCGGGCACGTCGGTGTCGCCTTGCACGCTGCGCGCGGCGTGGGCCATCACCACGTCCAGCAGCGTCATCACGACGCCGCCATGCGCCACGGCCCAGGAGTTGAGCATGTCGGGACGCACGTCGAGGCTGATCTCCGCCACGCCCGAATCGAAGCGCCACAGCTGCATGCCCAGCGTCTCGACGAAGGGGATGTCGAGCGCGAACGGCATCGGCGTGCGCTGGTCGCCCACGTCAGGCTCCGTGCACCGCGCTGACGCCGCCGTCGACGGCGATCAGCTGCCCGGTGATGTGCTTGCCGGCGTCGCTCGCGAGCAGCAGCGCGGCGCCCTTCAGGTCCTCGTCGTCGCCGAGGCGGCGCAGCGGCGCGTGCGCACGCATGTTGTCGACGCCGACGTGCGCGAGCAGGCCCGCGGTCATCCTGCTGGGAAAGAAGCCCGGCGCCAGCGCATTGACGTTGATGCCGTGCACGCCCCACTCGCCGGCCAGCGCGCGGGTGAAGTTCAGCACCGCGGCCTTGCTCGTGTTGTAGGCGACGGTGGTCATGCCGCCGGTGTTGCCCGACAGGCCGGCGATGGAGGCCACGTTGATGATGCGGCCGCGCCGGCGCGGGATCATGCTGGCCTTGCCGACCGCCTGCGACAGCAGGAAGATCGCGCGCACGTTCAGGTTCATCACCTTGTCCCAGGCGTCGAGCGGGTGATCCTCGGCCGGCGCGCCCCAGGTGGCGCCCGCATTGTTGACGAGGACGTCGACATGCCCCAGCGTCGCGATGGCCTCGTCGGCCAGGCGCTGCACCTCGGCCGGCTGGCTCGAGTCGGCGGCGATCCAGTCGGCCTGCACGCCGCGTTCCTGCAGCGCCGCCACCGCGGCCTCGAGCTCGCCCGCCTTGCGCGCGCTGATGACGACGCGGGCGCCGGCTTCGCCGAGCGCCTCGGCGATCTGCAGGCCCAGGCCGCGCGAGCCGCCGGTGACCAGCGCCGTCCGGCCCGTCAGGTCGAACAGCGACTGGATGCGGCGACGCTCGGCGAACGCGGTCGTGGCAATGGCGGACGGTGCGGTCATCGTGTCTCTCGTCGTGGGAATCAGAAGGCGTCCTCGGGAACGTCGCGGCAGGTGCCGTCCCGCGATTCGACGACGCGCAGCCAGGCGTCGGTCTTGGGCAGTTCGTAGCGCATGAAGTAGTCGAGCGCGGCCAGCCGCCCGACGTTGGCCGTCGAATCCTCGTCGCCGCGCTCGACGATCGAGGCGCCGATGTCCAGCCACAGCCACGCGAGGACGGTGTGGCCGAAGGCCTGCAGGTAGGGCGTCGCGTTCGCGAGCGCGTCCTCCGGCGCGGCGGTCGCCCACGCGGAGCGGGTCGCGGCACCAAGCCGCTGCAGCGCCTGCGCGAGCACGTTCGCGTGCGTCGCGTGACGCGCCTGCGGCAGCGCGCGCGCGATGGTCGCGTCGATGCGGTGGGCCAGCAGCTTCAGGCCCGCGCCGCCCTGCATCACGGCCTTGCGGCCCAGCAGGTCGAGCGCCTGGATGCCGTGCGTGCCCTCGTGGATCATGTTCAGGCGGTTGTCGCGCCAATGCTGCTCCACGGGGAAATCGCGCGTGTAACCGTAGCCGCCGTGGATCTGGATCGCCAGGCTGTTCGCCTCGAGCGCCCATTCGCTGGGCCAGCTCTTGGCGATCGGCGTGAGCATCTCCAGCAGCAGGCCTGCCTGCGCGGCGGACTCGGGCGTGCCGGTGCGCTGCTCGTCGACCAGGCGCGCGCAGTACAGCGCCAGCGCCATGCCGCCCTCGACGTACGCCTTCTGCGCGAGCAGCATGCGGCGGATGTCCGCATGCTCGATCAGGCGCACCGGCGGCGTCGACGCATCCCTGCCGCCCGCACCGCGTGCTCCGGCGTGTTCACCTTCGGGCGGCCGTGCGGTGACCGGCCGCCCTTGCGTGCGCTGCTTCGCGTACGCGAGGCTCGCCTCGTAGCCCGCCGCGCCCAGCATCGTGGCGCCGAGGCCGACGCCGATGCGCGCCTCGTTCATCATGTGGAACATGCAGCGCAGGCCGTCGCCCGCTTGCCCCACCCGGTATCCGATCGCCCCCTCCTTCTCGCCGAAGTTCAGCAGCGTGTTGGTGGTGCCGCGGAAGCCCAGCTTGTGGTTCAGGCCGGCCAGGCTGACGTCGTTGCGCTGGCCGGTGAGCCGGCCCTCGGCGTCCACGCGGTGCTTGGGCACGATGAACAGCGAGATGCCCTTGACGCCCGCCGGCAGCTTGCCGTCCGGCCCGGGGATCTTGGCCAGCACCAGGTGCACGATGTTGGGCGTGATCTCGTGGTCGCCCGCCGAGATCCACATCTTGTTGCCCACGAGGCGGTAGCGCGGGCCCAGCGGGTCGGCGTCGAAGTCGGCGCCGTCGGGGGCCGCGCGGGTGGCGATGTCGCCCAGCGACGAGCCGGCCTGCGGCTCGCTGAGGCACATCGTGCCGAACCACTCGCCGGTGAACTCGCGCGCCGCAAAGACCTCGCGCTGCCTGTCCGTGCCGTGCGCCATCAGCAGCCCCGCGTTGCCGTGGGTCAGCATCACGTAGCCGCCCATGCCGATGCAGGCCTGCGAGAGGAAGGCGTTGGCGGCCTTCTCCACGGTGCAGGGCAACTGCATGCCGCCGACTTCCGCGTCCTGCGACGCGGCCAGCATGCCGGTGCCCGCGTAGGCGCGCAGCGCGTCGTGCGTGGCCTGGGGCAGCTGCACGCGCTGGCCGTCGAAACGCGGCTCCTCGGTGTCGACGAGGCGGTTGAACGGCGCGAACTTCTCGCGGGCGAGACGCTCGCAGGTGTCGAGCACGGCGTCGAACGTGGCGCGCGAGTGATCGGCGAAGCGCTCGCGCGACGTGAGGTCGTCGACCTCGAGCCAGTCGTACAACAGGAAATCCAGGGTTTGGCGCGTCGTCATGTGGGTTCGACCACGGCCAGCGTGGCGCTCAGTTTGGCGACCAGCGTGCGCTGCTCGCCGAGGACGGCGAAGACGTCGGCCTCCGCGAAGATCAGCGTGCGCCCCGCCTTGATGACGGTGCCCACGCACACGAGCCGGCTGCCGATCGCCGGCCGCAGCAGGCTGGTCTTGAGCTCCGCCGTGATGGCAAAGCCGCCGCCGCGCACCACGCTCTGCGCCGCCGCGCCCGCCGTGTGATCGGCCATTGCCGTGACCACGCCCGCATGCACCTGCCCCGTGTGCTGCAGGTGCCGCTCCTGCAACACCATCTCGGTCTCGCAGCGTCCTTCCGAGACGGCCGTGGGCACCACCCCCAGGTCGACCATGAACGGCGCCCGGGTGAAGAAACTGCGAACCGATTCGAGGTCGATCATGATGTCCGAGGGCCGGTGCGCTGAGGTGGAAACGTCACCGCCGCCGGCGCTGATGCGCAGACCCGAGATTCAGGGGAGCGCGGGAACCGGCTCTGCCGGGCCCGTCGCGGCCGGCCCCTCGGGGGCAGGGAGCGCTCGCGAAGCACCCCCTCCGGGGGGCAGCGACCGTGGGGCTCACAACACTTCGAAGACGCCGGCCGCGCCCATGCCGCCGCCGATGCACATCGTCACGCACACCTTCTTGGCGCCGCGACGCTTGCCCTCGATCAGCGCGTGGCCGGTCAGGCGCTGCCCGCTGACGCCGTATGGGTGGCCGACGGCGATGGCGCCGCCGTTGACGTTGAGGCGATCCATCGGGATGCCGAGGGTGTCGGCGCAGTACAGCACCTGCACGGCGAACGCCTCGTTCAGTTCCCACAGGTCGATGTCGGCGACCGTCAGGCCCAGGCGCTTGAGCACCTTGGGCACCGCGTGGGCCGGGCCGATGCCCATCTCGTCGGGCTCGCAGCCCGCCACGGCGAAGCCGAGGAAGCGGCCGATCGGCTTCAGGCCCTTGCGCTCGGCGTATTGGCTGGAGACGACCACGCACGCGCCGCCGCCGTCGCTGAACTGGCTGGCGTTGCCGGCGCTGATCACGCCGCCGGGCACCGCGGGGCGGATGTCCTTGATGCCGTCGTAGGTCGTGCCCGGGCGGATGCCTTCGTCGTTCTCGACGGTCACTTCCTTCGTGCGGATCCCGTTCTTCGGATCGGCGACGCCGGCCGTGACGGTGATCGGCGCGATCTCGTCCTTGAACAGGCCGGCCTCGAGCGCCGCGGCGGCCTTCTGCTGGCTCGCGGCGCCGTACTGGTCCATGCGCTCGCGCGAGATCTTGTAGCGCTTGGCCACCGTCTCGGCCGTCTCCAGCATCGACATGTAGACCGCGGGCTTGTTCCGCGCGAGCCACATGTCGCGCAGCATGTGGTGGTTCATCTCCTGCTGCACGCACGAGATGCTCTCCACGCCGCCGGCCACGTAGACGTCGCCCTCGTTGGCGATCACGCGCTGCGCGGCCATCGCGATGGTCTGCAGGCCGCTGGAGCAGAACCGGTTGACGGTGGCGCCGGCCACGCTCACCGGCAGCCCGGCGCGCAGCGCGACCTGGCGCGCGATGTTGGCGCCCGTCGCGCCTTCCGGGTTCGCGCAGCCCATGAGGACGTCCTCGACCTCGGCGCCGTCGATGCCGGCGCGCTCGATCGCCGCGCGCACCGCGTGGCCGCCCAGCTCGGCGCCGTGCGTCATGTTGAAGGCACCCTTCCAGCTCTTGCAGAGCGGCGTGCGGGCGGTGGAGATGATGACGGCTTCGGTCATGTCGGAACTCCTGGATTTTCGGAAATACGTTCGATTCGCTCGGGGTCAGACGCGCGTGTCGGGGGCGCGCTCGCGCTGGATCGGGGCGGACTGCGCGGGCTCGGTCTTCCTGAACAGCTGGCGCCACGGGCTCGCACCCGCGGCGATCGCCATTCCCAGCACCACGCCGGCCACGATGGCCACCGCGCGCTTGACGGAACCCGGCACGGCCACCTCTAGCTGAAGGACTTGCCTTCGGCCGCGAGCGAAGCCAGCAGCGGCGCGGGCTGCCAGAACGCCTGGTCGTCGGCGGGGTTCTTGCCGAACTTCTTCATCGCCTGCACGACGTTCCACAGGCCCACCGTGTCGGCGTAGTTCATCGGGCCGCCGCGCCACAGCGGGAAGCCATACCCGGTGAGGTAGACCATGTCGATGTCGGACGCGCGCAGCGCGATGCCTTCCTCGACGATGCGCGCGCCCTCGTTGACCAGCGAGTAGACGAGCCGATGCACGATCTCGTCGTCGCTGATCCTGCGCGGCGTGATGTCCAGCGACTCGCGGTGCTTGACGAGCATGTCCTCGACCAGCTTCGAGGGAATCGCGTCGCGCTTGCCCGGCACGTAGTCGTACCAGCCGGCGCCCGTCTTCTGGCCGTAGCGGCCCAGCTCGCACAGCAGGTCGGCCGTCTTCGAGTAGCGCAGGTTCGGCTTCTCGACGTAGCGGCGCTTGCGGATCGCCCAGCCGATGTCGTTGCCGGCCAGGTCGCCCATGCGGAACGGGCCCATCGCGAAGCCGAACTTCTCGATCGCCTTGTCCACCTGCTGCGGCGTGCAGCCTTCCTCCAGCAGGAAGCCGGCCTGGCGGCTGTACTGCTCGATCATGCGGTTGCCGATGAAGCCGTCGCACACGCCCGACACCACGCAGGTCTTGCGGATCACCTTGCCCAGCTTCATCACCGTCATCAGCACGTCGGGCGCCGTCCTGGCGCCGCGCACCACCTCCAGCAGCTTCATCACGTTGGCCGGGCTGAAGAAGTGCATGCCGATGACGTCCTGCGGCCGCTGGGTGAACGACGCGATCCTGTCGAGATCCAGCGTGGACGTGTTGGACGCCAGGATCGCGCCCGGCTTCATCACGGCATCCAGCTGCTCGAACACCTTCTGCTTGACGCCGATCTCCTCGAACACCGCCTCGATCACCAGGTCGGCGTCGCGCAGGTCCGCGTAGGCCAGCGTGGTCGACAGCAGCGCCATGCGCTCGGCGTACTTGTCTTCCTTGAGCTTGCCCTTCTTGACCTGCGCCTCGTAGTTCTTGCGGATGATGCCCAGGCCCTTGTCGAGGGCTTCCTGCTTCATCTCCAGCATGACCACCGGGATGCCGGCGTTGAGGAAGTTCATCGCGATGCCGCCGCCCATGGTGCCGGCGCCGATGATCGCGACCTTGGCGATGGTGCGCACCGCCGTGTCCTCGGCGATGTCGGGCACCTTGGACGCCGCGCGCTCCGCGAAGAACGCGTGGCGCAGCGCCTTGCTCTCGGGCGTGAGCATCAGCGCGGCGAAGGCCTCGCGCTCGTACTTCATGCCGTCCTCGAACCTGGCCTTGGTGGCCTGTTCCACCGCGTCGACGCAGCGCGCCGGCGCGGGGAAGTTCTTGGCCATCGCCTTGGCGGTGTTGCGCGCGAAGCCGAAATAGGCGTCGCCTTCCGGATGCTTGCACTTGATGTCGCGCACCATCGGCAGCGGGCGCACGGCGGCGATCTCGTTGGCGAAGGCGATCGCGCTGTCCATGAAATCGCGCTCGAACACGCGGTCGAACAGCTTCTGGCCGGGGATCAGCGCCAGGTGCTCGCTCTTGACCGGCTCGCCGCTGACGATCATGTTGAGCGCCGGCTCGACGCCGATGGCGCGCGGCAGGCGCTGCGTGCCGCCGGCGCCCGGCAGGATGCCCAGCTTGACCTCGGGCAGCGCGATGCTGGCGCCCGAGCTCGCGACGCGGTAGTGGCAGCCGAGCGCGAGCTCGAGGCCGCCGCCCATGCACACCGTGTGGACGGCCGCGACGACAGGCTTGGAGGCGCCCTCGACGCGTGCGATCAGGCTCAGCAGGTTGGGCTCGGCCAGCGCCTTGGGCGAGCCGAATTCGCGGATGTCCGCACCGCCCGAGAAGGCCCTGCCGGCGCCGGTGATGACGATCGCCTTGACCGCGGGATCGTCCTCGGCCTTCTCGACGCCTTCGGCCACCGCCTTGCGCGTCTCGTAGCCCAGGCCGTTGACCGGCGGATTGTTCAACGTGATGACGGCGACGGCGCCGCGGACTTCGTAGCTCGCACTCATGGGACAGGTCTCCGGTTTGCGGTTCGACTGAGGGCTCGGACCGAAAATAGAACGATCGTTCGATTCTAGGACTGTAATCGCGAGCGCGGCTGTCCCGGCTGCGACAAGGGATCGCCGCGCTCGGATTTTCCCTGGTAAACCCGCAAATCCGGGCGTGCGGCGACAGGTCGATCGCGATCGTCGCACAGCGACCACGACGGCGATACGACCGGGTCGGAGACCGCGTCAGGCACCGGGTCGGGACGCCGCCGCGGCCATGCGCGCCGGCCTGCGCGCGGCGGGCGCCGCCGGCTTCGCCTGTGCGCCCCGCACGTCGAAGCTGACGGTGTCCAGCGCCTCGCCTTTCGCGTCGACCAGCGCCAGTTCATGGTGCCCCGGCCAGGGCGCCCAGGGCAGCGGGCGCGCCGCGCCCAGCCGCTGGCCGTCCAGGCGCCACCATGCGCCCGCCGGCACCGGGGACACGGCCTCGAAACGCAGGCGTTGCACGGCGGGCGGCATGTCGGGGTCGAGTGCGATGACGGAGTGGTCGTCGGGCGACGCGATCAGCCGCGCCGCGCTGCCGGCGGCGCTCGCCAGCGCGACGCGCGCCGTCTCGGTGCCCGCGATGAACCACTCGGTGCGCGGCGCCTCGACCTGGCCGTCGAAGGTGATGGCCTGGGCGACGAGCCCGTCCGGCGGCGTCGGCGCGCCCGCACCGACGGCGGCCGCCTTGCCCGGCGTGTACGCCACCTGGAACAGGCCGCCCGCGGGCCCGCGGGCGTCACGCGCGGGCGCGCCACGGCGCGCGCCTGCGACGCCCGGGCGTGCCGGATGCACGTCGGCCATGTCGCTGCGCTGCAGCGCGTCCATCACCGTGCGCCACACCGGCGCGGCGCCCGTCACGCCGGAGACCGCATGCATCGGCGCACCGCTGGCGTTGCCCACCCACACGCCGACCGTGTAGCGCGCGGAGAAGCCGACGCACCAGTTGTCGCGCATGTCCTTGCTGGTGCCCGTCTTCACGGCCGACCAGTAGCGGGTGGCCAGCGCGTTGTCCAGGCCGAAGGTGGGCACGCGGGCGCCGTTGTCGGCGAGGATGTCGGCGACGATGAACGACGGCGCCGCCGCCATCACGCGCGTCGCCGCGGGTGCGGCGTCGGGCTGCAGGCGTGGCGCGCTCGCGACGCCGCCGTTGGCCAGCGCGCGGTAGGCGTTGGCCAGCGACAGCAGCGTCACCTCGGGCGAGCCGAGGGCGATGCTGTAGCCATAGAAATCGCCCGGCTTGCGGATCGGCAGGCCGAGCGCCACCAGCCGGCGCGCGAAGCGGTCGGGCGACACCATCACCGCGGTGCGCACCGCCGGCACGTTCAGCGACGAGCCGAGCGCGGTGCGCACGCTGACGCGGCCCTTGAAGTCGTGGTCGTAGTTCTGCGGAATGTACAGGCCCGAGGGGGTATGCAGCCGCGTCGGCGCGTCGTCCAGCACCGAGGCCGCGGTGAGCCAGCGCTGCTCGATCGCCTGCTCGTACAGGAAGGGCTTCAGCGTGGAGCCGGCCTGGCGCGGCGCGACGACGGCGTCCACCGCCGCGGCCTGCGACAGGTCGCCGCTCGAGCCGACCCAGGCCAGCACGTCGCCGGTCGCGTTGTCCAGGACGATCACCGCGCCGTCCTCGACGTCGCGATCGCGCAGCTCGGCGAGCTGCTGGCGCAGCGCGTCGCGCGCCCGGCGCTGCGTGCCGGCATCGAGCGTGGTGCGCAGGGTCGCCGGCGGTGACTTCGCCCCCGGCTTGACGAGCTGGCGCGCGAAGTGCGGCGCCAGCTGCTCGCCGGCGTCGACCGCGGCCGCGGACGGATGCGCCAGCACGAGTTCCGCGAAGCCCTGCGCGGCGGCGCACGCGTCCGCGCGCCCCTGCGTCCTGAGCACGCCGCACGCGCGCTGGCCCACGACCGCCGGTGCGGCGTTCGGGGCGCGCAGCAACGCCGCCGCGATCGCCGACTCCTCGGCATTCAGGCCGGACGGCGCCTTCTGGAACAGCGCCTGCGACATCGCCGCCACGCCCACCTGCTCGCCGCGGAAGGGCACGAGGTTCAGCCAGGCCTCGAGGATCTGCGCCTTGCTCCAGGTGCGCTCGATGCGCAGTGCGGCCGCCGCCTGCTCGATCTTCGTGCCGACCGAGCGCCCGCCCCGGGGCAGCGCGAGATCCGGATCGAGCAGGCCCGCCAGCTGCATCGTGATGGTCGACGCGCCGCGCGTGCCGCCCGGGTTCGCGCGCCCCACCGCGGCGCCCGCGACGGCCTGCCAGTCGACACCGCCGTGTTCCTGGAAGCGCTGGTCCTCCGACGCGATCGCTGCCGCGCGCAACGCCGGCGAGACCTGCGCCAGCGGCACCCACGCGCCGCGCCGCGCCTTCAGGTCGGTGCGCACCACCTGCACCGGCTGGCCGTGGCGATCGAGCAGCACCGTCTCCGAGCTGCGATACGCCGCCCTCACCTGCTCGAACGACGGGATCGCCGCATGCGCGCAGGCGGGCGCCGCCAGCGCGCATGCGGCCAGCGTCGCACGCAGGCGCAGGCGAGGCGCGTGCGCGTTCACGGCTGCACCGTCCAGGCCGCGTTGGGCGACTCGCCGAACATCTCGGGCGCGTACATCGCCTCCACGCGCGTCTGCGGCAGGCCGAAGCGCCCCGGGTTGTTCAGGCGGAAGGTGTACTCCAGGCTGAACGCGCCCTTGGGCAGGTAGCGGTAGTAGGCGCGGAACGCCTCGAAGCTGCGCGCCTGGTAGGCGAGCCAGCCGCGCGAGTCGTCCTTCTCGGCGCCGGTGCTGATCTGGTCGTCGTTGCCCAGGCCCGTGCCCAGCATCGACGCGCCGCCCGGGATCGGATCGTCGACGACCACCCAGGTGGCGTCGGCCTGCACGTCGATGTCCAGGTGCACGCGCACCACGTCGCCGCGCGACCACGTGCCCTTGACCTTCTGCTCCACCGGCGTGAGGGTCTTGGTGATGCGGTAACCGCTGCCGAACGGCACGGTCACCGGCACGGCGGCCCGGGACGTCACGGTGACCCAGGGCTTGCCCGTGCCGTCGTGGTCGACCTGCAGGTTGGCGTCGGCCTTGTTGCCGCCGATGCCCAAGCCCGCCGGCCAGCCGAGCGGCAGCGCGGCGCCGGCGGGCATCTTCGACCAGTCGAGGGCGGTGGTCGCGCCCGGCAGGCCGAAGCCTGCCTTCGTGTTGCCGCGCACCGGCACCGTCTCGAACTTCTTCGAGAACGCTTCCATCGCGACGCTGCCCCACGCATTGGCCACGGTGGTCGACCAGCGGCCGCGCTGCTGGCGCTGCAGCGTGCCCGTGACGATGCGCGGCACGTCCTCGGCCCAGTCCTTGCGATCGAGCACGGCCAGCGTCATGCGCACGCTGTTGACGTCGCCGTTGCTCATGAGCCACCACCAGCTGTCGTCGCGCTCGGTGGAGAAGCCCAGGCGTGTGCCCTGGACGTTCAGGCGGGCACGTAGGATCTGCTGCGCCTCCTCGACGCGCTTGTCGTGGTCCTTGATCGCGGGCAGGCGGTCCAGGATCTGCAGCCAGTCGATCACCGCGCCGGTGGGCCACTGGTTCGGCAGCACCTGCACGGAGTCAAGCATGCGCGGCTGTGCCTTGCCGTAGCGGCTCAGGGCCTCGATGGCCGCGATCTTGCGCACGTCGAGATCGCCGTTCTTGAGGAAGGCCGGGCGCCAGAAGTCGCGGTTCACGTGACCCTCGACGAAGCCGATCAGGCCGCGCTGCAGGCTGGCCTTGGCGTCGTCAGGCAGCGCGAAGTCGTAGCCCAGGCGCGTGGCCTCGTCGCTGATGGCCAGCACGTAGGCGGTCAGGCTGTCGCTGCCGTCGTGGGGACGTCCGCTCGGGAAGTAGTTCAGCAGGCCGTCCTCGTCCTGGTACAGCGCGACCTGGCCGACCAGCGTGTGCCAGCGCGCGGTGTCGCGCAGGCCGATCGCCACCGAGGCGCGCTGCTCGAAGCAGTCCCACGGATACCAGGAGAAGTAGTCGCGCACGCCCGGCAGCCCGTCACCCAGCCGGGGCTTGAGCGCCACCTCGATGCCGCCGCGCAGCTTGCCCGTGCCGTCCGCCAATGCGTTGACCGGCGGCGCGATCGGCATGCGCAGCGTCTTGTCCAGCTGCACGAGCGTCGCCTGCTGCACCGTCACCGGCACCGCCTCGGCCACCTTCTGCGCGAACTTCATGCGGTCGTGCGCGTTGCCCGCATCGGCCGCCACCGTCCAGGCCAGGCTGCCGACATTGAACGGGACGTCGACGTCCCACGCCACGTCCGCCGCCGCGCCGGCCGCGATCGGCACGGTCTGCGCCGGCAGCGACTGCGCGCCCGCCGAGGCCGCCAGCGACGCGCTCAGCGCCGACTTCGACGTGTTGCGCAGCGTGAACATCGCCTTGTAGTGATCGCCCTCGCGCACCAGCGGCGGCACGCCCGAGACGATCTGCAGGTCCTGCGTGGCCGCGATCGTCGCCTGGCCGGTGCCGAACAGCGCGGACTGCGCGCCCTGCACGACGTCGGCCACCGCCACGATGCGGAAGCTCGTGAGCGAGTCGTTGAGCGGAACGCTGACGACGGCCTCGCCCTTCGCATCCAGCACCACGGCCGGATTCCACAGCAGCAGCGTGTCGAACAGCTCGCGCGTGGGGAACTGGCCGCCGCCGCCGCCCGGGGGCGCGGCCTTCTTGCCGAAGTGGCGCTTGCCGATGATCTGCATCTGCGCGGTGGCCGTCTCCACGCCGTAGTCGCGGCGGCGGATCATCGCGTCGAACAGGTCCCAGCTGTCGTTGGCCTTCAGCGAGAGCAGCGCCTCGTCGACCGCCGCCAGCGTCACCTCGGTACCCGCCGGCGCGGCGCGGCCGTCGGGCAGCGTCACCTTGATGCGCACCTGGCTGGTGGCGCGGATGGGGTAGGTGGCCTTGTCGGGCGTCACGTCCACCTTGAGCCGATGCGCGGCGTTGCCCACCTCGATCTCGGTGATGCCGAACTTGAACGCCGGCTTCGCGAGATCGACCATCGCCGTGGGTGCCTGCCAGTCCTGGCCCTCGTTGCGCCACGCGTGCCACCACTCGGCGGGCGACTTCCAGCCCCACGTGAAGAGCGAATACCACGGCACCTCGCGCACGCGGCCGCGCACGGCGAGCACCGACACGAACACGTTGGGCGCCCACTCGGCCTTGACCGGCAGCTCGATCGTCGGATCGCGTCCATCGAGTTCGACCGCGCGGGTCTCGACGATGCCGTTGCGCTCGATGGCCACCAGCGCGGTGGCGTGGCGGAACGGGCTGCGGATCTGGAACTTCGCCACCTGGCCGGGCTCGTAGGCGCGCTGCTCGGGCAGCACGTCCATGCGATCGTCGTTGGCGCTGCCGAACCACACCTCCCCCGCGCGCGTCACCCACACGCTGGAGGCCGCGCGCGCGAGGTGGCCCTGCGCGTCCTTGGCCTGCGCGACCAGCTCGACCTGGCCCGACGCGGACAGCTCCGCCTCGCACAGCACGAGGCCGCGCGCGTCGCTGGTGCCGGAGCACACCTCGCCCAGATCCTCGTCGACGTTCCTGTTGTCGTATGCGTAGAAGCCGCCGACCAGGCGCTTGCGCGCCGAGATCTGGTGGTGCACCACCGCGCGCACGCTCACGGCGATACCCGCCTGCGGCTTGCCCCGGGTGTCGAGCGCGACGACCTGCGCCGGCAGCTTCTGGTGCACCGAGACCCAGTCGTCGGTGCGCACGCCCAGCACGACGCCCGACGGCCACAGCGGCAGCGTCTGGCTCAGCGTCTGCACCTCGCCGTTCGGATCGGCATAGGTCGCCTGCACCAGCAGTTCGCGCGGCGCGGTGGTGGGCGGCAGCTTCGCCAGGGTCACCTTGCCGGCGCCGGACTTGTCCAGGGTGACGGGCAGCTTGTCGGCCACCAGCTTCGAGTTCTGATCGCGCTGCGTGACCATGCGGTCGGCGTCGTCCTCGTCGACGTATTCCTCGCTGAACATCGCGCCGTCCGCGTCGTGCGCGCCGTCGCTCCCGCTCGGCGCCTTCGGCGGCTCGAAGTGGAAGCCGGGCCAGCGCTGCATCGGGATGGCATGCGACAGGTCGATGTCGCGCACCTGGGCCGACACCTTCAACGGCAGGCCGGCCGCGCCGCCGCCGTTGCCGTAGTTCACCATCACGTCCAGCGCCAGCTCGCGCGGGTCGACCTGCGGGCCCGCCGGCGGCACCAGGCGGCCGATCATCGCGGGCAGGCGGAACTCCTCGACGCGGAACGCGCCGGTGGACACCGGGATGCGCCCCTCGCGGATCAGCGTCACGTCGTACACGCCCAGCTTAGCGTCCTCGGGGATCTTCCACGTGGTCTCGGCATAGCGGCCGGCGCGCCAGTTCAGCGCGAACTCGTAGTGGTCGTCGCTGCCTTCGTGCTCGATGCGCAGCGTGGTCGGCAGGTCGCCGGCGTCCGCCAGCGCGAGACCGGTCAGCAGCTCGCGGCGCGCGTGGCTCTTCATCGAGATCGTCTGGCCGGCGCGCAGCAGCGTGCGGTCCAGCACCGTGTGGAACAGCGGGTGCGAGACCTCGTCGCCACGCCCCGCGGAATTGAGGTTGAAGCGCCAGGACTCGATGCCCTCCTGCCACGTCGACCAGACGAAGGCCATGTCGTGGCGGCCCTGCGCATCGGTCTGGCGCGCGCTCACGAAGTAGCCTTGCGGGCGGCCCGTCTGGCCCGCCCAGCGGCCCTCGCCGCCGTGCGAGCATTCCTCCCAGCGCAGGCGCGGCAGCGCCTGGTCGATGCGCGCGAAGCCCGACGCATCCGTCCGGCCGCTCCAGATCTTGCGGCCCTGGCAGTCCGACACCTGCACCGCCGCGCCCTGCACCGGCCGGCCCTTGTCCAGCGTGCTGACCCACGCGCCGGAGTTCACGGGCGCCCACTTGAAATGCACGGCCAGGTTGGTGACCAGCGCGCCGGTGCGCACGTACATCGGCGCCTTGCGATCGAGCAGCGCCTCGCCCAGGCGCGGCGACTCGATCTCGACGACGTGGTAGCCCGGCTGCGGCAGCGGGATGCCGATCACCTCGAACGGGTGCGGCTCGGCCTGCGATTCGGCCGGCAGCTTGACCAGGCGCACGCCCGGCGCCCTGGCCAGCAGGCTCACGCTGCGTGTCTGCACCGCGTCCGGATCCTGCGCGTTGACGTCCGACTCGTCGGCGTCCTCGTCCTGCTCCTGCGGCGTCTTCGTGCGGCCGTGGTCCTTGGCCTGGCGGGCCGGCGCCTTCTTCGCCGGCGGCGGCGGCAGCTTGATGCCCAGCTCGCTCTCGACGGTCGAGCGGTCGAGCGAGGTCTCGTCGTAGCGCGCGAGCCGGGCGAACCAGTCGATGATGGCGGCGTCATCCGTCAGCGTGAGGTCGCGCGCCGGCGCGCCGCCCAGCGTCACGGCCTTCACGCCGAGATTGCCCTCGATCTTGCGCACCGTCAGCGGCAGCACCGGATCGGCGTTGAGCTCGAGGATGCCGAACGTGGCCGCCGGGAACCTGGCCAGCGGCGGCGCCTCGGCCGTCCGCGTCTTCAGCGGGAACTGCGCGGCGTTGTCCAGCGTGCGGCCGCTGTCGTCGGCGAAGCCGGAGGGCAGCTCGATGCGCAGGTCGGCCTTCTCGGGCAGTTGGTCCATCCACTGCACCGCGGTGACACCCTCCTCCGACGCGTCGCCCGTCACCGTGCCCTTGTTGCGGCCGAAGAAGTAGATGAACTTCCGGAAGCCCGACTGGTGCATCTCCACCAGCGCATCGGCGGCTTCGCCGCGATGCTGTTCGACGTTCGGCTTGTGGCTGCCGTCCGGCCCGACCAGCAGCACCTTCTCGGCGATCCTGCGCGGCACCGGCGACGAGAACTCGACGCGCAACGGACGCATCGGCAGGCAGTCCGCGCGCGAGTTGACGCGCTCGCACGTGAAATTCGCGGTGAACGCGGGCCGCACGGTGTAGGCCAGGCGCCGGTCGTCGGTGCTCGCCACGCCGGTGGCGGTGGCCACGCCCTTGCCCCACACGAGCGACATCTTCGATTCGGGCGCCACCGGCCGCGCGCACTGCAGCGTCACGCTGCGTTCCTTCTGCGGCACGAGGTTGACGGCCTTGAGGATCGCTTCGCGCGTCGGGCCCGTGATGATCCTGACCGGCACGCGCTCGCCCACGCCCGCGAACTCGCAGTACGCATGGCGCTCGATGCTGTCGGCGGTGGCCGGGCCGTTGAGCAGCAGCGCGAACACCTGCTCTTCCTCGATCTTCGACCACTCGCTGGGCGCCGGGTAGGCGCGGACGATGGCCGGGCCGCCGGTGCCGAAGTCGAACTTCGCGCCGGCCGCGATGGCCGCGCCGGCCACGGACTTGATGCCCGGATGCGGCGCGACGCTGCAGCGCGTGCCGGGCGGCAGGTCCTTGGCGAAGTCGTAGACCCAGGTCTTGTCGTCGACCCAGCGCCCCGTGCCGGCCTGCGCCGAGTCGGGCGTGCAGCGCACGTCCAGCGGCGCGGGCAGCCGCGGGTCGCCGAACTTGACCATGGATTCGCTGAACGTCGCACGCACCTGGCGCACGAGCGCGACCTCGCCGCGCGGCGACATCGTCTTCAACGTGGCGTCCGCATGCGCCAGCAACGGCGACAACGACGCGACCCACACCAGCGAGACCTTCCGGCTCCACGACAACATGCGCTCTTCCCCCTGCACCCGTGCATCGGGCGGCTTGGGGACGGAGTCTATGTCGTCGACCGCCCGCAAACGCAGTTCGTGAGCGAACTCTCACGTACCGGAGCGCGGCCTCACGAAGAAGGGCCTCGCGCGAATGCGCAAAGCCCTGGGCTGTTCGTCTTGCGCTCGACGCCGCCCGCGTCGACCCGCAGCCCCCACGTTCGAGGGAGCGGCGGAACCGGATCTGCGGGGCCGCTCGCGGCCGGCCCTCCTCGGAGCGATGCGCAGGGAAGGAGGCGACGCGTTCTTGCTCCGATGCAAGTCGTCATCCTGCGCGAAGGCGCGGGCCCCCTGCGAAGGCCTGCGAAGCTTTCAGGCAGTGACGCACTCCGGCCAAGCCAACGTCGCCGCAGGGGTGGATCCTGCGACTGCGCGCAGGATGACGGTGCAGGTATTGCGCGCATCGCGTCCAAGGCGGTGCGACCGTCGTGCACCGGGCACCGGGCACCGGGCACCGCCACCGCCACCGCCCCGCCGCCGCCGCCGCCGCCACCGCCTCGCCGCGAATCGGCGGGGAGCCTATTTCTTCGTGTAGATCTGGTCGAACACCCCGCCATCGGCGAAATGGGTCTTCTGCGCGTTGGCCCAGCCGCCGAAGGTGTCGTCGATCGAGAACAGCTTCAGCTTCGGGAACTTGCTGGCGTACTTCGCGGCCACCGTCGGATCGATCGGGCGATAGAAGTTCCTCGCCTCGATCTCCTGCGCCTCGGGCGTGTACAGGTACTCGAGGTAGGCCTGCGCGACGGCGCGCGTGCCCCGGCGGTCGACCACCTTGTCGACGATGGCCACCGGCGGCTCGGCCAGGATGCTGGCGGGCGGATAGACGACGTCGAACTGGTCCGCGCCGAATTCCTTCAGCGACAGCCAGGCCTCGTTCTCCCAGGCGAGCAGCACGTCGCCGACGCCGCGCTGCGCGAACGTGACGGTCGATCCGCGGGCGCCGGAGTCCAGCACCGGCACGTTCTCGTAGACCTTGCGGATGTAGTCGCGCGCGCTGCCGTCGCTCGCGCCCGGCTGCTTCAGCGCCCAGCCGTACGCCGCCAGGTAGGCCCAGCGCGCGCCGCCCGAGGTCTTCGGATTGGCGACGATCACGCCCACGCCCGGCTTGGCGATGTCGGACCAGTCGTGGATGCCCTTGGGGTTGCCCTTGCGCACCAGGAACACGATGGTGGACGTGTAGGGCGTGCTGTTGTCCTTGAACTTCTTCTGCCAGTCCTTGGCCAGCAGGCCCTTGCTGGCGATGGCGTCGATGTCGGAAGCCAACGCCAGCGTGACGACGTCGGCGTCCAGCCCGTCCTGCACCGCGCGCGACTGGGCGCCAGAGCCGCCGTGCGAGGCGTTGATCTTGAGATCGTCGCCGGTCCTGGCCTTCCAGTACTTCGGGAAGCTCGCGTCGATGTCGTGATAGAGCTCGCGCGTCGGGTCGTACGACACGTTGAGCAGCGTGATCTCCTTGGCGAACGAGACGGCGGCCGTGGCGGCGAGCGCCAGGGCCACGAGCGTTCGGGAAAGGCGGGGGGTCGTCATCCAGGTCCTCTTTGGTTTGCGATGGGTTCGGGCGCGACGCCCTCCAGCGCCGCTATCGATGAGATGGATTCTGGGAATCCAGCCGGGCGAAGGCAAAGAACGAAATCGCCGTTGCTTAGACAGCCGACAGCGCGGCCGGGCCGCCATCGACCGTGTCTCGGCCGACATCGAGCGGCGGCTCGCAGCCGAGCAACCCATGGCGCTTGAGCAGCGTGCGCACCATGTTGCGGGTCAGGCCCAGCGCGCGCGCCGCGCGCACCTGGTTGCCCTGCACGTGCTCGAAGGCGGCATGCACCAGCGCCCGCTCGACGCTGTCGAACAGCTCGGAGCCGCCCTCGCGCAGCAGCTCGCCGAGGAAGGCCGGCAGCCGCTCGCGCGCGCTCGACGGCGCAGGCGGACTCGCGGGTGGCGGCGTGTCCAGATGCGCGTCCGGCGGCCGGTAGCCGCCCGCGCCCGGAGCGAGGTCGTGCGGCCGTTGGCCGGCGTCGCTCGCCCGCCGCGCCAGCGGCGCCTGCAACGGCACCAGCCTGAGATCCTGGGCCTGGATGGCATCGCCGGCGCACACGATCAACGCGTAGTGGATGACGTTCTCCAGCTCGCGGATGTTGCCGGGCCAGCTGTAGGCGCGCAGCGCGGCGATGGCGCCCTCGCCGAGCGGGATCGAGCGGATGCCCAGCCGCGCGCAGTAGACGCCGACGAAATGCTCGGCCAGCGGCAGGATGTCGGCCTGGCGCTCGTGCAGCGACGGCAGGCGCACGCCGGCCACGCTGAGGCGGTAGTACAGGTCGGCGCGGAAGTGCTGCGCCACGACGGCGCGTGCGAGGTCGATGTTGGTCGCGGCCACCAGGCGCACGTCCAGGGCGATGGGCCGGCGCGAGCCCAGCCGAACCACCTGGCGTTCCTGCAGCACGCGCAGCAGCTTGACCTGCAGCGCCATCGGCAGGTCGCCGATCTCGTCGAGGAACAGCGTGCCGCCGTTGGCCGCCTCGAACCAGCCGGCGCGCGCCTGCGTGGCACCGGTGAACGCGCCCGTCTCGTGCCCGAACAGTTCGGCGTCGATCAGCGTCTCGCTGAACGCGCCGCAGTTGACGGCCACGAACGGACCGTCGCGGCCGCTCGTCGCGTGGATGTGGCGCGCGATCAGTTCCTTGCCGGTGCCGGTCTCGCCGGTCACCAGCACGGTGGCGTCGCTGCGCGCCAGGCGCTCGACGTGGTCGAGCAGCAGCCGCGACTGCGGGTCGTGGAACACCAGCGCCTTGGCGCGGATGGTCAGGGGCGCGGCATGCGAGTCCGGCAAGGTCAGGATCTTGGCCATGACGGTTTCGTGAATCTCGTTGGCGGGATTGCAAAGTTAAGTGCAGTGCTGCGCCGCACCAAGCGACGACTTCGCCTGTCGATATGCGGGAAACGGCGGGGCGGCCTTCGACGGCTTGCCGCCGGTCGCGCGCGTGGCGCGGGCGCTCGCCGCCGTCCAGCGACTCGCGGCCGCGGGCGGGTTCACCACGCCGGCGTCGACGCGGCACCGGCCGGCGCCGCGACCAGCGCGGGCTTGGCAGGGAGCGACGCGCCGGACACCGGCCTCTCGCCCGCGCCCGCCAGCGCGAGCACCGCCGTCGCGGCCACCGCCACCGCGGACAGCAGGCCGAAGCGCCCGCCGCCACGCGATCGCGGCCAGTCGCGGCCCGGCTCGAGTTCGTGCCGCCCACTGATCATCGGCCGCACGAGGCGGTGGCGCTTGACGATCACATGGAACGCGATGGCCAGCAGGTGCAGCGCGACGAGCGCGACGAGCCCGTTGGCCAGCCATCGATGCCAGCCGGTGGCGCGCGCGCCCGTCGCGTCGTCGACCAGGTGGTTCAGCGGCCCCGCGAACGCGATGTCGTCGTTGCCGAACAGGCCCGTGGCCGACTGCAACGACAGCAGCCCCAGCAGCGCGAACACCGCCAGCGCGCCCAGCGGGTCGTGCCCGACACCGCGCCAGCGCCCGCGCAGGTAGGCCAGCAGGCGCGCAGGCGTGGGCGCGAACTGCGCGAAGCGCGACGTGGCCGAGCCGACCACGCCCCACAGCACGCGGAACACCAGCAGCCCGACGATGACCAGCCCGGCGCGGCCATGCCACGGCATCCAGGCGCCGCCCAGCTCGCCGGTGACGATCGCCACGCTGACCGCCGCCACCAGCGACCAGTGGAAGACGCGCAGCGGCAGGTCCCAGAGCACGACGCGCCGCACCCCTGCGGACGCGCAGACGGACCTGTCGACGTCGGCCTCCGGATCGACCGCGCCGAAATCCGACAGCAGCTCGGGCGAGCTCATGGCGGCCTCCGCTTCAGGACCGCGGCTGCGAGGCCGCGTCCGCCACGCGCGGCGCCCGCGGCAGCAGGTGGGCGACCGCGGTGCCGCCCTCCACCTCGTACTCCTCGGCACCCGTGGCGCCCGCCACGTTGAAGCCCCTGGAGGCCAGCAGGTCGGCGGCCGCGCCGGCGCGCTGCGAATGGTTGGACACGGTGACGATCTGGCGGTCGCGCGGCAGCCACGCGAGCTGCTTCTCCAGGTCCTGGTTCTGCACGCTGAGGAACACCGGGAAGCTGCCGAACTGGATGAACTCGGCCGGCGTGCGCAGGTCGATGAAGATCACCGAATCGGGCTTGGCCAGCAGCGCGTCGACGTCCGCCCTGGACAGCCGCTTCGCCTTGTACTTCCATGTCGCCGTGAGGTACTGCTGCACGCGCTTGACGGCGGCCGGGTCGGACGCGCCGCCGGCCACGTGGATGGGCGGCGCCAGTGGTGCCTCGGCGTCCTGCGCGGACGCGCCCACGGAGGCGCCTGCAAGCAGCAAGGCGGCGAGGAATCGGGGAGTGGTCATGGCCAAGGCTTCCTGGATAGGGTGAAAGGACGGCGGATGCACGCGACACATGTGTGCAGCAAGCGTGCCAGGGCCGTTTCCCCGCGGCGCCGCGCGTCGCGGCATCAAGCAGTGCAGCGCGCGCTGCGTTTCGGACATCAGGGCGGTGCCGGCTGCTGCGATCGCAACACGCGTCGCCGCGCTCCCACGGCGTCGACAACGCAGGGCGCGCATCCGCACGCGTGGCGCGCTTTCCGATCACCCGCGCGTCGCCGCGTTCGATCGCGCAATGCATTTGCATATCCGCAGCGAGTGGCACGAGCACTGCATCCGCCAGGCTCCGAACCCCTTCATCCCATCCCGTTCCAACGACCTCGAGGAGCCTCAGTGAGCCGTCGTCTTTCCCGCCAACAACGACAACAACACGCCAGGACCCCGTTCGACATCGGACCCGTCGCCGCCGCCGTCCTGTCGCTCACGATGCTGGGCCAGGCGCAGGCGCAATCCGCGTCATCGGCCACCCCCGCCGCCAGCGCCGCCGCGCCGGCCGCCGACGCGCCGGCCCTCGACGCCGTCACCGTCCACAGCCGCAACCGCATCGAACGCCTGCAGGACGTGCCGATCTCGGTGTCGGTGACCACCGGCGCCGAGCTGGCGCGGCTGGACGCGTACGGCGTGGACGCGCTCACGAAACGGGCGGCCAACGTGTCGTGGAACCGCGGCAACCAGCGCACCAGCAGCCTGTCGATCCGCGGCATCGGCAAGATCGGCCAGACCGAGGCGCAGGATCCCAGCGTCGGCGTCATCGTCGACGGCGTCAGCTACGCCTACAACGCCCTCACGTCCAGCTTCGACTTCGTCGACGTCGACACGGTGGAGGTGGCGCGCGGCCCGCAGGGCACGCTGCAGGGCAAGAACGCGAGCGTGGGCAGCATCACCGTCAACTACAGGCGCCCCACGTTCACGCCCACCGCCGACTACACGCTCGCCTTCACCCAGCACAACGGCGTGCTGGGCGTGGCCGCCATCGGCGGTCCGGTGATCGACAACCTGCTGGCCTGGCGCGGCACGTTCTCAGTGAACCGCCAGCAAGGGGCGCTGGTCAACGCCAACGACCGCGACCAGACCTACACCAACGTCGACCGCGTCTCCGGCCGCGTGCAGTTCCTGGTCACGCCCACCGAGGACCTGAGCGTGCGGCTGGAGGGCGTCATCACGCCGCGCGCCGCCGAGACCACGAACGGCGCGAGCCTCAACCACCCCAACGTCGCGGCCACGTATTCGAATGGCACGCCGGTCAACAACACCAACACCAACGAGGCCAAGCTGGCGCGCCGCTGGTTCGCGCAGGACACGGGCTACACGCTGGCCGACTACTACGGCAGCCCGAACAACGACGCGCAGCGCGGCCTGGTCACGGGCAACGGCGGCGCCTCGGCCGAGATCGACTGGAAGCTCGCCGGCGGCCACACGCTGACGTCCATCACGGCGCTGCAGACCTACCATTTCAACGCCCACAACGACGACGGCACGCCCTTCGACATCACCCGCAACGCCGGCGGCTTCTGGAACGACTACCGCCAGAAGAGCGAGGAGCTGCGCATCACCTCGCCCACCGGCGGCCTCGTCGACTACCAGGCCGGCCTGTTCCTGATGCACGTGAGGAACTCGGCCACCTACCGCCGCGCCTGGGGCAACGACGCCGGCGCGTGGCTGGCGTCGCCGTCGCAGTACACGACGCTGGACGCGACGGCCGCGGGCCAGCTGCTGATGGAGAACTCGCTGGCCAACGTCTCCATGGCCTACAACTCGCCGGCCGGCGAGCAGACCATCGTCAACAAGAGCACGGCCGTGTACGCGCAGGCGA
The DNA here is from genome assembly GCA_045810285.1 of Vitreoscilla sp. Classification (GTDB taxonomy): domain Bacteria; phylum Pseudomonadota; class Gammaproteobacteria; order Burkholderiales; family Burkholderiaceae_C; genus Scleromatobacter. Next base: position 31,261 of record JBJMWE010000224.1, read on the forward strand.
ACTGGCACCTGTCCCCGGCCTTCACCGTCACCACCGGCGCCCGCCTGACGCACGAGGATCGCCGCACCACCGACAGCAGCTACCTCATCGGCAACGGCAGCGCGCCCGAGCTGAACCCGGTGGCGGTCAACGGCGTGCAGCTGGGGGGCTTCGATTCCGACGCCGCGACGGGCGCGCTGCAGGCGGGCAACAGCGCCGCCCAGCTCGCGCTGGCCGACTCACTGGCGCAGAAGTACTTCGGCGTGGCGTCGTACGCGGCGCTGTCGGCGGCGCAGCAGAAGCAGGTGGCGGCCGCCAAGGCCATCCGCCAGGCCAACGTCGGCGTGCTGTTCGACCCGGTCGTCGCGCAGCCCTTCCGCAAGAACCAGCCGGCGTTCACGCTCAGCCCCAGCTGGAAGATCAGCCCGGACGTGACCAGCTACGCCGCCTACCAGCACGGCGAGAAGGCGGGCATCTCGCAGGTGGTCAACGGCGTCACGGCGCTCGTGCAGGCCGAGAAGACGAATGCGTTCGAGCTCGGCCTGAAATCCGCGCTGCTGGACAAGACGCTGATCCTGAACCTGGACGTCTACGACATGCGCATCTCCAACTACCAGCAGGGCGTGCGCGTCGTCGACCTGTACACCACCGCGCTGAACGTCGCCGCCGGCACGCCCAACCCGACGGCCTACACCTCGGCCACCGGCAACGTGCCCAAGGTGGAGGCGCGCGGCCTGGAGATCGACGGCGTCTACGGCGGCATCCCGCGCACGACGCTGCGCTTCTCGGGCGCCTGGAACCTGGCGCGCTACAAGTCGTTCCCCAACTCCGCGCAGCCGGTGGAGAACGGCTACACCGGCGCGGCGCCGTACCAGGACGTCAGCGGCCACACGCTGGCCGGCGCGCCGCGGCTCGCGTTCAACGTGGGCGCCGACTACCGCCAGCCGATCACCGGCGACAAGGATGCGCACGTCAGCGCCAACGTCGCCTACTCGAGCAAGTTCAACTCGGACGTGTCGCTGTCGCAGTACGCGGTGGTGGGCGAATCGGTGCTGGCCGACCTGGCGCTGGGCGCCGGCAAGCACGACAGGAGCTTCGACGTGAGCGTGATCGTCAAGAACCTGTTCGACAACCACACGCCGAGCGCGCGCACCTGGACCACGGTCACGCCCGGCACCCCGCGCACGTTCGCCATCCAGTTCACCGGCACGCTCTGAACGCGCCGGCCGCGCGCTGCTGCCGTTGCATCAGCCCGCGTGGCCGGTGCCTCGCAAGCAGCAGCGGCCGGGCCGGAACTGCTTCGAACGCATCGATTCCGCGTCCAGCCGCCGCTCCGGAAGCTGGCGCGTGATTTGCGTAAGAGATCCCGGACGGCGCGGCCCCGCGAGGCCACCGCCCGGCCCCGCAGTCCACGGCACGTTCGTCCTCTCCTCGACACCGAGTCGCACCATGATCAAACCTCTCACCGCAGCCCTCCTGTCCGCCGGCTTCCTGACGTTCGGGCTCCTGGCCGCCCGCGCGCCGGCGGCCGACACCGCGGCCGCACCGGCCTTGCCGCTGGCCCATCCGGCGCTGCCGGCCAACGCCGGCGCCCTCCTGGCGGCCGCCTCGCCGGCCAGCGCCGCCAGCGTGCGCGCCTGGGCCTATGCGCCCGTGCAGAAGCCCGCCGTGCCCGCCGTGCGGCAGGCGGCGTGGGTGAAGACCCCGGTGGACGCCTTCGTGCTGGCCAAGCTCGAAGCCAAGGGCCTGGCGCCCTCGCCCGACGCCGACCGCGCCACCTTCATCCGCCGCGCCACGCTGGACGCCTGGGGCCTGATCCCCACG
>JBJMWE010000225.1:0-8351 GCA_045810285.1 Vitreoscilla sp.
AGCGTGCCCTGCAGGCGGGTGGCCGGCGCGCGATCGGACAGCGCGCGCAGGTCCAGCTCGGTCGTCTTGAGCAGCACCTCGCTGACCGGCAGCGCGGCGAACGGCGTGACGCGCGCGCTGGCGCTGGCCTGTGGCGCCGCGCGATCGCCACGGGCTTCGCCCTGCAGGCTGGCGGCCGCGTCGAAGCCCGCCAGCGGCCCGCGCAGCGTGGCCCTGGCCGCCCAGTGCGGCAGCGCGGGCGCCGAGGCCGCCGTCGCGGCGGCGGCTGCGGGCTGCGGCGCGTCGTGCGCGGCGAGCGTGACGTCGAGCGCGAACGGCGCGTCCGCCTGCGCCACGAGGTCGCCCTCGGCCTGCACGCGCTCCCAGCCGAACTTCAGGCCCTGCACGCGGTGCAGCTTGCCGCCTTCGGCGCCGATGGACAGCGCGGCGCGCACGTCGCGCAGCGGCGCGTTGCCGGCGATGGCCAGCGTGTCGACGCGCAGGCTTGCGACGTCGATCGCGACCGGGCTGCGCAGCGAGCGCGGCTCGGCGGCGGGCCTGGCCGGCGTCTCGGACGGCAGCGGCGTGATGCGCACGGCGTCGGCGAGCGCGGCCGTGAGCGTCACGCCGACCCACGCGCCGGCGTGCGGATGCCAGCGCAGGTCGAGACCGGTGACGCGCAGGTTGGCGACGTCCACCTGCACGTCGCCCTCGACCGCGCGCAGCGAGCCGATGCGCAGCTCGCTGCCGCCGAGCGCGCCATGCACGTCGACCACCGTCAGGCCGGGCACATGGCCCAGCAGCCAGCGCGTGCCGTCCTCGCTGCGCCACAGCGTGCCGACCACCGCGGCGCAGGCGACCGCGACGACGGCGGCGGTCGCCGCGGCGTACGACGCGACGCGGGCGGCGCGCTTCCAGGCAGGCCGGCGCGGCGGTGCGGCGCTGGCGCGAGGGGTCTCGTCGGCGGGCTCGCTCATCGCGTCCTCAGAAGGCCACGCCCACGCTCAGGTCGAGGCGGCCGCGATGCACCTCCTCGCCCCAGGACCAGTCGATCTTCAACGGGCCGACCGGGCTGCGCCAGCGCACGCCCACGCCGTAGCCCACCGCCATCTTCAGGTCGTCGAAGCGCGGCGCCGCGCGGCCCGCGTCGACGAACGTGGCCCACCACACCGAGGGCAGCGAGGCGGTGAACGGGTGCGCGATCTCCACGCTGGTGGTGATCAGCGAGTTGCCGCCGACGATGTTGCCGCGGGTGTCGTACGGCGCGAGCGCGCGCCACGCGTAGCCGCGCACGGAGTCCTCGCCGCCGGCGCGCCACTGCTCGGCGTCGGGCATCGGCACGTGGTCGCGCACGATGATCTGGCCCAGCTCGAGCCGACCCTGCAGGTAGAACGAGCTGGGCAGTGCCCAGTAGCGCGTGAGACGGCCGTACAGGCGCGTGTAGGGGCCGTAGCCGGAGTCCTTGTCGACGACCGAGGCCGGGCCGCCGGCGTAGCCCACGCCCGCCTGGCCGGACAGCGTCCAGCCGTCGGTGGGCAGCACGACGCTGTCCACGTTGCGCCAGACGTTGGCCTGGTTCAGCGACAGGGCGCGGGCGTCGGCGCAGTCGTACTTGAAACCCTGCGACGTGTCGTCGCGCGGCGTGCACTGCATCGAGCGCTCCACCTGTGCGTAGGTCGTGCGGTCCAGCGGGTTGCTGGCCTGGGTGCGGCCGAAACGCACGGAGGCCGCGCGCACGAGGTCGTTGGTGGTGTGGAGGGTGCTCACCGTGGTGCCGACGATCCAGCTGTGGAAGCTCTGGGCCGGATGCGTGGCCAGCGAGAAGTCCCACTCCTTGATGTCGCTGCCCCACTGCACCTTGTTGCTGGTGGTGGCGGGCAGCCCGAACACCCTGCGGTCGACGTGCTCCAGCGTGATGCGGGCCTTGGACAGCGAGTTGTAGCCGAGCGCCACCGTGGCCTGGTGCAGCGACTGCTCGTGCACGCGCACGGTCACCGTCGCGTGCGCGGCCTGCACCGGGTCGGGGTCGTAGATGACGGCGACCTGGTCGAACAGGCCGGTCTTCTGCAGCCGGTCCTGGTAGTCGAGCAGGCGCTTCTGCGTCAGCGGCGCGCCGGGGCCGAAGCCCGCGAGCTGGCGCACGTTGGTCTCGGCCTGGCGCTCGATGCCCTCGACGACGAAATCGCCGGCGAGGAAGCGCGGCCCCGTGTCGACGACGAGGAAGACGCGCGCCTTGTTGGTGGCCGGATCGACCTGCGCGGCGGTGGCCGTCCACAGCGCCGACGCGTAGCCTTCGGCGCGCAGCGCGGACAAGGTCTGCGCCTTGGCGCCGTCCCAGTTGCCGTTGCGAAACACCTGGCCCGGCTGCAGCTCCCATTCGTCGCGCAGCCGCGCCTCGAGGTCCATCGCCTTCTGGTCGCCGCTCTCGGCCGCGCGCGCGAGTTCGCCGTCGAATTCCAGCGTGAGGCGGCCGACGGTGGCCGGCTCGCCCGGCACCAGCCTGATGCGGATGCGGTGCGGGTCGGCCGGATCGGCGGCCACCGTCACTTCGGCGCGGAAGTAGCCTTCGGTCTGCGCCAGCGCGCGGCCCTGGGCGGGTGCGGCGGCCACCAGGCGCGCCCATTCGGTGTCGTCCAGGCTGTCGGCCTCGGCCAGGCGCGCGGCGCGCTCGATGTCGAGGTTCTTTTCCAGCAGCGCCTTGAACGGCGAGGGCGCCTCCACCACCAGCTCGCGCGTGGCTGCGTGCACGGGCGCGGCGCTCGCGAGCACGGTCGCGCACGCGAGCGCGCGCGCGAGCAGGCGTGCGCGTGGGCACGGGGCCGACAGTCGCAGGAAGCGTTCGCGCGAGACGCCCGCTGCCGTCATTTCGTCAGGAGACGCATCGCACCCTCCAACCCGTTCAGGGTCAGCGGGAACATGCGGTGGCCGACGAGCTGCTCGATCAGCGAGATGCTCTGCCGGTACTGCCACACGCCCTGCGGCTCCGGATTGATCCAGCAGTGCTTGGGGAACGCGTGGGTGAGCCGCTGGATCCATTCGGCGCCGGGCTCGGCGTTGTTGTATTCGACGCTGCCGCCGGGCTGCAGGATCTCGTACGGGCTCATGGTCGCGTCGCCGATGAAGATCAGCCGGTAGTCCTTGTTGTACTTGCGGATCACGTCCCAGGTGGCGTGCTTCTCGGCGAAGCGGCGGCGGTTGTTCTTCCACACGAAGTCGTAGACGCAGTTGTGGAAGTAGTAGAACTCGAGGTGCTTGAACTCGCTCTTGGCCGCCGAGAACATCTCCTCGACGCGGTGGATGTGCTCGTCCATCGTGCCGCCCACGTCCATCAGCAGCAGCACCTTGACCTTGTTGTGGCGCTCGGGCTGCATCCGGATGTCGAGCATGCCGGCCGCGGCGGCCGTGGCGTGGATGGTGTCGTCGAGCGCGAACTCCAGATCAGCGCCTTCGCGCGCGAAGCGGCGCAGGCGGCGCAGCGCCACCTTGATGTTGCGCGTGCCGAGCTCCAGCGAGTCGTCGTAGTCGCGGTAGGCGCGCTGCTCCCACACCTTGACGGCGCTCTTGTTCTTGCCTGCGCCGCCGATGCGCACGCCCTTCGGGTTGTAGCCGCCGTGGCCGAACGGCGAGGTGCCGCCGGTGCCGATCCACTTGCTGCCGCCCTCGTGGCGGCCCTTCTGCTCCTCCAGGCGCTTGCGCAGCGTCTCCATCAGCTCGTCCCAGCCCATGGCGGCGATCGCGGCCTTCTGCTCGGGCGTGAGCTCGCGCTCGATCAGCTGGCGCAGCCAGTCCTCGGGGATCTCCCTGGACTCGGTGAGCTTGGCCACGCCGTCGAAGAACGCGCCGAAGGCCTTGTCGAAGCGGTCGAAGTGGGCCTCGTCCTTGACGAGCGTGGTGCGCGACAGGAAATAGAAGTCGTCGATCGACGGGCCGATGACGCCGGCCTTGAGCGCCTCGAGCAGCGTGAGGTACTCCTTCACGGAGACCGGCAACCGTGCCTCGCGCAAGGTGTAGAAGAAGGGGATCAGCATGGCGGGCGGGCGTCGGCGTCGAGCGTGAAGGGTATCACCGTTGCACCGCCGCGTCGGAGACAGGGCTCAAGCTCGGACGCAGACGGCCGATGACGCAGAGATGCACCCTTGCGGGGCGCTTTCTCCCGTCATCGCGCCGGTCCCCCGGACCGAGAATTCCCCACGGGCAGCGCGGCCTGGAGGCGAGCGCCGACCCGATCCCCGGAGACAGAACGATGAATTTCTTCAGCAGCTTGCGCATCGGCCGCCGCCTCACGGTGGCGTTCGCCGTCGTCGTCGCCCTGACCACCGCGTCCGCGCTCTTCAGCCTGTGGCGCCTCGTGGACGTCAAGTCGGCCGCGGTCGAGCTGACCAGCGTGCAGGCCGAACGCAGTTCGCTGGCCTTCCGCTGGCGCCAGAACGTGGCGATCAACGGCAGCCGCGCGCAGATGCTGGCGATGATCACGGACATGACGCTGGCCGAGCCGCTCAAGGCCAAGGTCAAGGCGACCAGCGCCGAGACCTCGACGATCCAGAAGCGCTTCGCCGAGCTGGAGAAGACGGCGCGGGGCGTGGCGCTGCAGGCCAGGCTGGCCGAGATCCGCAGCCGCTACCTGCCCGGCCGCGAGGCGCTGGAGAAGGCCGCGGCCGACAACAGCGGCTCGATCGCGTCGGCCATCGCCAAGGGCCAGGCCAACAACGCGTTCGGTGCCGTCATCGACGAATACCTGTCCGCCGGCGATGCGCTGGTCGCCTACGAGCAGGAGCGCGCCGAGAGCGAAGGCGCCGCGATCGTGGCCGCGGTCAACGCCACCAGCCTGGTGTGCATGGGCTGCGCCCTCGTCAGCGTGCTGTTCTCGATCGGCCTGGGCCTGCTGCTCACGCGCAGCATCGTCGGACCGGTCAAGGCCGCCCAGAAGGCCGCCGACCGCATCGCCTCGGGCGACCTGACGGCCGATTGCCGTGCCGCGGGCAGCGACGAATCCGCGCAGCTGGTCAACGCGCTGGGCCGCATGCAGGAATCGCTGATCCGCATCGTGCGCGAGATCCGCAGCTCCACCGAGCAGATCCAGGTGGTCAGCACGGAGGTGGCCAGCGGCAACCAGGACCTGAGCGCGCGCACCGAGCAGACCGCCGGCAGCCTGCAGCAGGCCGCCAGTTCGATGGACGAGCTCACCAGCACGATGCGCCACAGCGCCGACGCCGCCAACCAGGCGCACGGCCTGGCGAACTCGGCCTCCGAGATCGCCACGCGCGGCGGCCAGGTCGTCTCGCGCGTCGTCTCCACGATGGACGAGATCAACAGCAGCTCCAAGAAGATCGCCGACATCATCGGCGTGATCGACGGCATCGCGTTCCAGACCAACATCCTGGCGCTGAATGCGGCCGTCGAGGCGGCGCGCGCGGGCGAGCAGGGCCGCGGCTTCGCGGTCGTGGCCGGCGAGGTGCGCAGCCTGGCGCAGCGCTCGGCGGAAGCCGCCAAGGAGATCAAGAGCCTGATCGGCACCAGCGTCGACAAGGTCGAGACCGGCGCGCGGCTGGTGCAGGACGCCGGCTCCACGATGGACGAGATCGTCAGCGCCGTGCGCCGCGTCAGCGAGGTGCTGGGCGAGATCACCACCGCCACCCACGAGCAGGCCGGCGGCATCCAGTCCGTCAACGAGGCGGTCAACATCGTCGACCAGATGACGCAGCAGAATGCCGCGCTCGTCGAGCAGTCCGCCGCGGCAGCCGAATCGATGAAGGACCAGGCGGGCAAGCTGGCGCGTACCGTCGAACAGTTCCGCACCTGAGCGCGGCATCCGCGAGCAAAGTACCGATGGCCGGTCTTCGGCGCCCGTATATCCGGGGGGCGTCGCGAACGCGGGGCCAGGTCCAGGTACGGCTTACCGAAATTCCACCGGCAGGGCGCGACTTCATGTCGCTGGCGCCGGGTTGCCTTCTTGCCCGGAGCAGGGATGGACTTCCATTTCCCGCGCCCTTCTCGCCGACTGATGGTGGTCGACGACGACCACGACCTGGCCGATTCCATTTGCGCCTGGATCCGACAGACCACTGACTGGACGGCAGTTCCCGCCTACGGTGCCGCGCAGGCCATCGGGAAAGCCGGGGAAGAGCACTTTGATTGCGTCCTGCTCGACATTGCCATGCTCCATAATGACGGATTCGCCACGGCAGCCATGCTGCACGAGGCCAACGGCGCCAGTCACCCTGCGATACTCGCGATGACGGGCGACCCCGAGCTCCGGGATGCCGCGTCGACGGATACCCGCTTCGTCGCTTCGCTGCTGAAGCCTGCGGACTCCGATCGCCTGCTGGGACTCCTTGCGGAAATTGCCGCCCGAACTTGAACTTGCCCACGTCGCTGCGTGGCGCACGCCCCGCGGAAGACTCTTAGGACTCGACAATGGGACTCTCAAGGTTCATCACGGAAAACATCGACTCGATCCTGGAAGAGTTCGTGGCCTTCGCTCGCGAGCAACTGCCAGCGGCAGCGACCATGAATTTCGAGGCGCTTCGGGATCATGCGAGGCAGGTACTGGATGCGATCGCGCTGGACATGTGTCAGCCGCAGACGTTGCGCGAGCAGCGCGAAAAGTCGATGGGGCATGCGCCCCCGAACGAGGGTGCGCAGACAGCGGCGGAGACTCACGGTGTCCAGCGCGCGGCCGTGGGCTTCGACGTCAAGCAGACGGCGGCGGAATACCGCGCGCTGCGTGCCTCGGTGTTGCGCCTCTGGTTCAAGACCGGACCGGAACTGGGTCGCGACGCCATCTTCGAGATGGTGCGATTCAACGAGGCGATGGACGAGGCGCTGGCCGAAAGCATCCTGTTCTTCAGCGACGAGGCTGCACGCATGAGGAACCTCTTCCTGGGCGTCCTCAGCCACGAACTACGCACGCCGCTTTCCACGATCAAGATGTCCGGCCAGAGCCTGCTCATCGGAGCCAGCCAGACCAAGGGGATGACAGGCGTCGCCGAGCGCGTCATGCGGGCGAGCGGGCGCATCGAAAGCGTGCTGGACGACTTGCTGGACTACGTTCGAAGCGGGCTGGGCGAGGGGATGCGCGTTTCCCCGACCGCGCTGGACATGGGCCTCGTCTGCGAGCGCATCGTCGCCGAGCTGCGGGCCAATCATCCGGCGCGAACGCTCGACCTGGCCCTCGACGGCGACCTGCATTGTGTCTGCGACGAGCAGCGCATCTCCCAGGCAATCTCGAATCTCGTCGGCAACGCCGTGAACTACAGCGGCGGGGATGCCGAGGTCGCGATCCGGGCCAGCGGCAGCGATGCCGCCGAAATCGTCATCACGGTCAGGAATTTCGGCAAGCCGATTCCAGACGAGACGTGCGAGAGCCTGTTCGAGCCTCTCGTGCGCGGCACGGGTCAGGCAGGCGGGGGCTACAACCTCGGCCTGGGGCTCTACGTGGTTCGGGAGATCGTCCAGGCGCACGGCGGCAAAGCCAGTGCAAGCTCCTCGCAAGAGGCCGGGACGGTGTTCACCCTCCGGCTTCCACGAGACCACGATTCGCGCTCGACGCCGGCATTCCAGGGCATTCGCATGTCTTGACGGACGCGAAGTTCATCTTCGCCACGCCGACGGACAGGTCGGAGGTGATCGACCACGCGCTTGCGGGCTTCGCCTTCTTCGTGCGCGACGCCCGCGCAGTGCGCTTCGCGCGGCTCGACGCGGACGTCACCCGGAGTTGCCCGCGCTGATCGCCGCGACGCGGCTGAGCGCGCGCAACGCGGCCCACGGGAAGATGCCGCGGTCGTGGCCGTCGCCGAAGCGCAGCTGCAGCGCGTAGTGGCCGACGGCGCTGGCGCCGACGAGCGTCGTCGCCGCGTCGCCGTCCGGCTGGGCCACGCCGCGCAGGCGCGCCGAGTGGCAGTCGGCGCAGCGGCAGCGCGCCCGCAGGTCCGCGGCCGCCAGCGACGTCGCGCCGTCGGTCCAGTGCAGCGTCAGCGCATCGGCGGCCACGTCGACCGACAGCGGCAGCTCGACGCCGGTCATGAGACAACCTCCGCCCTGCGGGCTGCGGTGCGAGCGCCTTCGGGCGGCCGGGCGGCGCTCATGAGACAACCTCCGCACTGCGGGCTGCGGTGCGGGCGCTCATGCCGCGGACGCCTGCGCGTCGGACGCCAGGCGGTTCAAGGCCAGGCGCGCCGTCTTGCGCACTTCCGGATCGGGGTCGCCCGCGGCCACCTCGAGCGCCGGCCGCGCGCTGGCGGCGCCGATCTCGCCGAGCGCGATCGCGGCCTCCTTGCGCAGGTTGCCCATGCGATGGGCGAGCGCCTCGACCAGCGCCGGCAGCGCGGCAGGGTGGCGCAGCCTGCCGAGCGCGCGCGCGGCGCGCAGCCGGA
>JBJMWE010000226.1:0-4268 GCA_045810285.1 Vitreoscilla sp.
GCTGCTGGTGCAGGGCTCAAGCCCCAAGCGCACGTTGATGCAGCAGTTCGTCGCCCGGCCGGCGTCGGTGCTGGTGGGCTCGCAGAGTTTCTGGGAGGGCATCGACGTGCCGGGCGACGCGCTGCAATGCGTGCTGATCGACAAGCTGCCTTTCCCGCCGCCCAACGATCCGCTGATCGAGGCGCGCGTCAAGCGCCTGCAGGCGCAGGGCCGCGACGCCTTCAACGACTGCTTCGTGGCCGAGGCCGCGGTGTCGCTCAAGCAGGGCGCGGGCCGGCTGATCCGCACGGTCTCCGATCGCGGGCTGCTGGTGATCTGCGACTCGCGCCTGCGCACGGCGCGCTACGGCCAGCGCCTGCTCGACGCGCTGCCACCGATGCGCCAGCTGGCGGACGGCGCCCAGGCGCTGGAGTTCCTGCGCCAGCTGGCACTGACCCACGAAGACTGACAGGAAACTTCGCAGGGCGCATTCGTAGGGCGGGTTAGCCGAAGGCGTAACCCGCCGTTCGCCGGCGTCGCGATACGCCGGCGTCGCGATACGCCGGCGTCGCGATACGCCGACGTCGCGATACGCCGACATGGCGGGTTACGCCTGCGGCTAACCCGCCCTACGATCGTGCAATGACCGTCATCCTGCGCGCAGTCGCAGGATCCACGCGTGCCGACCCATCGCCCATCCCAAAACGACAAGGGCCGCAAGTGCGGCCCTCGATCGGTCAGGCGGGCAAGCGCCCGATCACCAGAATTTCCACCACGCCTTGGGCTTGGCCGCGTCGTTGAAATCGCTGTTCGGGAAGTTCTTGTCCAGCACGCGCTGGGCGTCGTCGCGCAGCGTCGTCAGGCCCAGCTTGTCGTAGGCCTTGACCATGATGGACAGCGCCTCGGCGGTGGAGGCCGTCTGCGGGAACTCGATGACCGATTCGCGGGCGCGGTTGACCGCGGCCACGTATGCCGAGTGGCGCATGTAGAACTCGGCGACGCGCACCTCGTATTCGGCCAGCATGTTGACGGTGAAGTCCATGCGCAGGCGGGCGTCCGCCGAATACTTCGAATCGGGGAACTGCTCGGTGAGCTGCTTGAACGACTGGTAGGACTCGCGCGCGGCGGCCTGGTCGCGCTCGGCCAGGTTCTGGCCGCTGAGCGTGCCGAGGAAACCGAGGTCGTCGTTGAAGTTGATGATGCCGCGCAGGTACAGCGCGTAGTCCAGCGCCGGGCTGGACGGGTGCAGCTTGATGAAGCGGTCCACGGTGGCCAGGGCCTGCACCTTGTCGGCCGTCTTCCAGTACAGGTAGGCGAGCTCGAGCTGCGCCTGCTGGGCGAGAATGGAGCCCGCGGCCTTGCCCTCGATGCGATCGAGCTGCTTGATCGCGCGGTCGTAGTTGGCTGCCTCGACGTCCTCCATCGCGTCGGCGTAGAGCTTCTCGACCGGCGTCTGGGCGTCCTTCTCGGCCTGTGTGGTGCCGCAGGCCGCAAGAGCGGCGGCGACAGCGATCGGCGCCAGGAGCGTGGCGAGGCGGCGGGTGGCGATCGGGAAGGTCATTGGCTGGGCTGCGCTGCGGCGCTGAAGCCGCGAACATGGAAAGAACCTCGGAATTATATGAGCAGTGCCCCTTCAGACTTCGACGCGGACCAACGGACGGACGAGGTCGAGCCCGACGACGAGTCCTCCGAGATCCGCACGCAGGCCATCACGCTGGAGCAGCATGGGCAGCGGCTGGACAAGCTCCTGACGACCCTGGCGCCCGAGTTTTCGCGCGCCCACCTGCAAGGCCTGATCGCCGACGGCCACGTCCTGGTCGACGGTAAAGTTTCGTCAACCTCGTCCGCCAAGGTCAAGGCGGGCATGCGCGTGCAGGTCGAACTGGTCAAGCCGGTGCACGAGCTGGCGTTCAAGCCGGAGCCGATCCCGCTCACCATCGTCCACGAGGACGAGCACGTGCTGGTGGTCGACAAGCCGGCCGGCCTCGTGGTGCATCCCGCGGCGGGCAACTGGTCGGGCACGCTGCTCAATGGCCTGCTCGCGCGCGACCCCGCGGCGGCCGGCCTGCCGCGCGCGGGCATCGTGCACCGCCTCGACAAGGACACCTCCGGCCTGATGGTGGTGGGCCGCACGCTGCCCGCCGTCACGGGCCTGATGCGCGACATCGCGTCGCGCGTCGTCAGCCGCAAGTACCTGGCCCTGGTGCATGGCCGGCTCAAGCACGACCAGGACACCATCGAGGCGCCGATCGGCCGCGACCAGAAGGTGCGCGTGCGCATGGCGGTGATCCAGACGGGCAAGTGGGCGAAGACGGACGTCGAGCTCGTGGCCTACGACCAGGGCATCGCGGCCGTGCGCTGCACGCTGCACACCGGGCGCACGCACCAGATCCGCGTGCACCTCGCATTCCGCGGCCACCCGCTGGTGTCCGACGAGCTCTACGGCGGCCGCGCCGCCCTCGGCATGGAGCGCCAGGCGCTGCATGCCGCGCACCTGGCGTTCAAGCATCCCATCACCGGCGAGCCGCTGCGCTTCGATTCCGCGCCGCCGGCCGACTTCCAGCAGGCCTGGGCGCGGATCGTCGGCGACGACCTGCTGGAGGACTTCGACGACGAGGACGGCGCAGGCTGAACCCTGCCTGGCCGCACGCGTCACCCGCTGCGCCGCAAGCGGGCCGTCTCCTCGCCGCCGCGGCCGCGGCGTGCACACGGGCGCGCCTCGGGACGAGGCCCGCGCGAGATATTGCGCGGCGCGTCCCGCCAATGCGGTTACAATGGGCCATTCCTCCTCCAGCGCGTGAGTGCGTGACCCGCCGTGAAGGCGCCCGGTGACGTGTCGGCCGGAGCAGGGAATGGGGCGATTCCACCGTGCGCAGTGCTCGATTTGAAGCCCGCCGGCCCCGCTAGACATTGGAACCTGTCCCCTGAACACGCGGCCGTGCATGGTGGCTTGCGCCTCGAAGGATGGCGTCGCCGTGCCGCCCCGAACCCGGTCTTTCCATTGGCCTGCGCGAGCAGGCGGATATCCGCGAATTCGTCGATGAATACCCAGGATGCCAAGCGCGTTCTCGAAACCGCGCTGATCTGTGCCAGTCAGCCGCTGCCGATGCGCGCGATGCGCAGCCTGTTCGATGACCAGATCGGCAGCGACACGCTGCGCACGATGCTCGACGAGCTCGTGCGCGAGTGGACGGGGCGCGGTGTCGAGCTGGTCTCGATCGCCTCGGGCTGGCGTTTCCAGAGCCGCCCCGAGCTGCGCGAGTTCCTCGACCGCCTGCACCCCGAGAAGCCGCCCAAGTACTCGCGCGCCGTGCTCGAGACGCTGGCCATCATCGCGTACCGCCAGCCGGTGACGCGCGGCGACATCGAGGACATCCGCGGCGTGATGGTCGGCAGCCAGATCATCAAGCAGCTCGAGGATCGCGGCTGGATCGAGGCGATCGGCCACCGCGACGCCCCGGGCCGGCCGTCGCTGTTCGCCACCACGCGCCAGTTCCTCGACGACCTGGGCCTGGCCAGCCTCGACCAGCTGCCCACGCTGGAAGGCGGCCTGCCGCCGTCCGACGCGCTGGCCGACCTGCAACCCAGCCTGCTGGGCGAAGTGCAGGCCTCGCTGGAGCTCGCGCCGACGCTCGACGACGGCAGCGGGGGCCAGGCGCCCGTCGACGGCGGCGAGGGCGCGGCGGACAGCGGCCTGGCGGCTGGCGGGCATGGCGAGCCCCGGGAGGCTGCCGAGCCTGACCAGGCGACCGCGGCGTCCGGCGAGAGCGCGCCCGTGGCGGCCGCGCTGGCCGATGCGCTGGCCGATGTCGAGGCAGAGCCCGCGGCCGAGGCCGCGGGCACCGAAGACGAAGACCAAGCCCACCGCCCCGCCAACGTGCCGCCGCCCGCGCCGCCGGCGCATTCCGAGCCGACGCTGGCCCATGCGGAGGCGGCCCAGGCCGCACGCCAGGCCGACGCGATCGCCGCGGCCATCGCCGCCGACCAGGCGCACGCGGCCCAGCTGGCCGCGCACGACATCTCCACCGACACGCCGCCGTCCACCGACGGCCATGCGCCCGCCTCGAGCGAGACGCCCGAATCACCCGAAGACCACTGAAACAAGGTCCGCTGCAATGAGTCCCGATACCCCGGATGTGACGCCCGAGAACGCGTCGGCAGACGCGAACGCCACCGAGGGCACGTCGCCCGCGGTGAAGAAGCCGCGCGCCCCGCGCAAGACCGCCGCGCAGAAGGCCGCCGAGGCGGCTGCCGCCGGCGACGCGTCCGCGGCCGACGCCGAGGCGCCC
>JBJMWE010000227.1:0-29063 GCA_045810285.1 Vitreoscilla sp.
CGCGGCGTTGCCGGCGGGTCGCCAGTCCACCGAGGCCGACGTGCGCAGCGGCCGGCCCTCGACGACCGCGCGCCAGGTGGTCATCCTCCATGCCCGCGAGTCCTCCGACGTAGGCAGTCGGAACCAGGCCCAGCCCAGCCAGTGCGCGGGCGGATCGGCGCGCACGCGCGCCACGAACGCGGCCACCGCGGCCGGCGACACGCTCAGCTCGCGCCGTTCGTCAGCGTTGCGCAGCGTCGGAGACTCGCTCTCGATGTCCGACAGCGCGCCCGCCGCATCGAAACCGACGCGCGAGCCGTAGGTCGGCAGCGCAACCCGGAAGGGACGGCCATCGCGACGCGACCAGGCCGTCGTCCACTGCCAGGCGAGCGCCGGGTCGAACAAGCCTTCGCGCGGCTGGCGCACGGCGTGTACCTGCAGCACCGATTCGTCGGCCTGCGCGAGCACCTGCTCCAGCGCGGGCGAGCCGAGCCACGCGGGCAGTGCCGTGATCGACACCGATGTCGCCGCGCCCAGCGCGCGCCGCAAGTCGGCGAGCCACAGGGCGTACGCGGACAGGCGCGCGGTGCCGCAGTCGTGGTCGATCTCGACGCCCGACACCACCAGACCACCGGCCCGCCAGCGCTGCCGGAGTGCCACGATGTCGCGCACCAGCGCCGGGCCGTCCAGCCCGGCAAGCTGGCCGTCGATGCGGACCACGAGGACGACGGGCCGGCCGGTCGACGCGAGCCACGCCAGGTCGACGGCCACGGGCCGCAGCGCGCCGCGCGGCGTCGCCTCGGCGCCCAGCACGTGCCAGGCATGCGTGAGGTCGCGCGCCTGCTGGAGCGCGTCGCGCAACGCGGGATGCCAGGCGCGCTGCCAGACATAGACATCGCTGGTCTCAGGCGTCGAAGGTCGCTGGCTGGCCGCAAACCAGGCCACGGCGGCGAGCACCATCGCGACGACGGCCAGGGCAAGGCGCGGGGCACGTTGAAAGAGAGCGCGGAATGTTGGCACTGGAATGTGGAGACGGAGGATGCGCCGCGCCGAGGCTTGGTCAGGGTGGACGCAGCCGGCTGGCTAGCGGAGTGAGCACCGGGGGGACGATACGCTGCCGGACAGCGCGCGGGCCGGGCCATATGCTCACGATGTCGGGAAGCTTTCTTCCGCGGACCCTGCGCTTGTGCAGAGGGCATCCTCTTGCCGTCACGTCATTGCGGCTGTGGGCGATAGCCAGCCGCTCGCGAACGTCGGGTAGGCGGGCCGCCGCATCGGAGCACCCGCATAGACTGACAACCCGCCAGGGCCAGCCACCTGCCGGCATCGTTCGCAAACGTGGCACTCCTGGAACGCCAATGGTCATGAAATCTCTAAGCGACGCCTTTGACAGCTTCCTTGGCGCGGCTGCAGAACATAGTCTCGCGACACGCGACTTCGCGTCCGCGAGCGAACTCGGCAGCCGCGTTGCAAGTGCCTCGCGCGGGGCCGCGGAGATGCGTCTCATCTGGACCGCGGGAGACAGTTCGCTCCAACTACAAATTTCGCATGGGCCCGCTGACGACCTGCGTGCTGGCGGTTGGTTGAACCTGTATTCAGCTCATTGCCCGAACGCCATAGTCGCGGAGAGCGAAACGCAAGGCACCTGCTTCTCGTCGGCTCTCGAATACGGCTTCGAACTGTTGTGCCCGTGAACCTTGCCGGTGGGTGCAGCATTTGCACGGCGATCCGGGGCCGGCGGCCGACATTACCGAGCGTCAGCTTTGGGGCGCCGAATCCTACAGACCGAATGTCGCTGATGAATCGTCAGCCGCCGCCGGCCACCTTCGAATTCAAGCCGCCTCCACCCGATCGCGCCCGTTGGCCTTGGCCGCGTACAACGCGCGGTCGGCGCGCTGGAACAGGGTGTCGCGGGTGTCCTCCGGCTGCCAGGCGGTGACGCCGAAGCTGGCGGTGAGGGCGCGCATCGTGCCCTCGAAGGGCTGCGCGATCTGCTCGCGCGCGCGTTCCGCGAGCGTGCGGGCGCCGGCGAGGTCGGTGTCGTCCAGCAGCACGCAGAACTCCTCGCCGCCGTAGCGGTAGGCGCGGTCGGGCTCGCGCAGGGCGCCCGAAAGGCGCTGGGCGAACGCCGTGAGGGCGGCGTCGCCGACCGCGTGGCCGTGGGTGTCGTTGATGAACTTGAAGCGGTCGACGTCCACCATCACGATGGCGAACGGGCGGCCACTGCGGCGCGCGGCGGACAGCGCGTGCGCGATCTCCTCGTCGAGCGCGCGCCGGTTCGGCAGCCGCGTCAGGTCGTCGGTGCGCGCCTGCAGGCGCGTCTCGGCCTCGGCGCGCGTCTTGCACATCAGCACGAAGCCGAGGTTGGTGACGACGAGGTACACGAAGCCGAACACGTAGATCGGCACCTGCCACAGGTCGCCGTGGCCCAGGCTCAGGCGCGACTCCCCGGTCAGCAGCAGCGCGAGCGCGCGTGCCGGCAGCACCAGGCCCATGCAGGCATAGACCGCTGCGACGACGCGCTGCACCCGGTCCGTTCCGAAGCGCAGGTGGCGCCACAGCGTGAACGCGTCGAGCCACTGGTAGCCTGCGTAGGCGAAGCCGTTGAAGATCGCGGCCCATGCGACATGCTCGCCGGTGACCGCGCCGGCCACCGTGACCGCCACGACCATCGCGGCCAGCAGCCGCACGTCGTAGCCGACGCCCGCGAAGCGGCGGATGCCGGTGAAGAACAGCGCCACCCCGACGGCGCCGGCCAGGTTGGCCACGAGCCCGGTGGCGCGCGCGACCGGCCCGGCGGCCGGGATCGCGAGCACGAGGTAGGCGACGGCCTGGCTCGTGATCGCGAGGCGCCACAGCCACATCCCGTTGCCGCGGTCGGCGGGGGTACGCGACACCCACAGCATCGCGGCCATGGCGGCGAGCAGGCAGGTCTGGGCGAGGAAGAGGGTGTGCAGGTCCAAGCGCGTGGCTTCGGAAAGCGGAGGCTGGCGCCGGGGTGCGGCGAGCCTTCGATTTTCTGTCGAGCAGACTGGGGCGCGCGACCGGCGCGCGTGCAGCAATCCACGAAGCGTCCCGCTTCGGCGCTGCCGCCATGAAAAAGGCCCGCGGCTTGCGCGCGCGGGCCTTCGAAGATCCGGGGCAGGGCGTTCAGCGCTTGGCCGGGCCCTTGCCGCCGGACGGCGACGTCAGCGCCGAGCGCTGGCCGCCGCCTTGCGGACGGCCACCGCCGCCCGCCGGACGACCGCCGCCGCCGTTGCCATGACCCTGGCCGCCGCCGTGGCCCTGGCTGGCCGGACGCGCGCCGCCGTGGCCACTGTGCGCCGGCTTGGCGCCCGCGTGCGAGCCCGAGGAGCCTTGCGGACGTGCCTGCGCCGGACGTCCGCCCGGCGCGCCGCCGGGACGTCCCTGGCCGCGGTTGCGGTCGCCGCCGCCGTTGCCGTGGCTGTTGCCGCCGCGGTCGCCGTGGCCACTGCGCGCAGCGTGTCCGCCGCCGTTGCCGCGGCCGCCCGAGGCCGGGCCACGCACGCCGATGGTGGTGCGTCCGAGCACGATGGGCTCGGCGCGCTCGCCGGGGTCGGGCTCGAAGCCGGGCACCACTTCCCTGGGGATCGGGCGCTTGATCAGCTTCTCGATCTCGCGCAGGAAGATGTCCTCGTCGACGCACACCAGCGACACCGCGCGACCCTGCGCGCCGGCGCGGCCCGTGCGGCCGATGCGGTGCACGTAGTCTTCCGGCACGTTGGGCAGCTCGTAGTTGACGACGTGCGGCAACTGGTCGATGTCGATGCCGCGCGCGGCGATGTCGGTGGCCACCAGCACCTGCAGGGTGCCGGCCTTGAACTCGGACAGCGCGCGGGTGCGCGCCGTCTGGCTCTTGTTGCCGTGGATGGCCATCGCGGTGATGCCGTCGTCGTTCAGGAATTCGGCCAGGCGGTTGGCGCCGTGCTTCATGCGCGTGAACACGAGCACCTGGTGCCAGTCGCCCGACTTGATCAGGTGCGACAGCAGCTGCTTCTTGCGCTCGCGCGAGACCGGATGCACGGCCTGCTCGATCATCTCGTTGGTCTGGTTGCGGCGCGCCACCTCGATCAGGCCGGGCTTGTTCAGCAGGCGGTCGGCCAGGGCCTTGATCTCGTCGCTGAAGGTGGCCGAGAACAGCAGGCTCTGCTTCTGCTGGGGCAGCACCGCGAGCACCTTCTTGATGTCGTGGATGAAGCCCATGTCGAGCATGCGGTCCGCTTCGTCGAGCACGAAGATCTCGATGTGCGACAGGTCCACCGCGCGCTGCTGGTGCAGGTCCAGCAGTCGGCCCGGCGTGGCCACGAGGATGTCGACGCCCTTGTGCAGGCGGTTGATCTGCGGCTGCATGCCCACGCCGCCGAAGATGACCATGCTGGTCAGCGACACGTGCTTGCCGTAGGTGCGCACGCTTTCCTCGACCTGGGCGGCCAGTTCGCGCGTGGGCGTCAGGATGAGCGCACGGACCGGGGACTTGCCGCGGCTGTCCTTCTTCGGAGGGTTCTGCAGCAGCCGATGCAGCATCGGCAGCGTGAAGCCGGCGGTCTTGCCGGTGCCGGTCTGCGCGCCGGCGAGGAGGTCGCCCCCTTGCAGGACGACGGGGATGGCTTGGAGCTGGATCGGGGTCGGGGTGGTATAGCCGGCTTCGTGCACCGCACGCAGCAGCGGCTCGGCCAGGCCGAGTTCGTCAAAGTTCATGGAGTGGTTTTGGGCCCGGTCGAAAGCCGGGCATCGCGGGTCGGCCTGCTGCGCCGCGCGTTTGTAGCGGGCACCAGTCGTGAAGGCCGACTGCTGGAGAAGACGTCGAGGATCGACGGCCGCTCTCGGGACTGGATCAGGGAGCGGATGGCGCATTGTATCGGTAGCCGCCGGGGTGGTCTGCGGAAAAGGGGGATAACCCGCGGATTCCACGTTTGTCCGGAGAGGGTGCTTCCTATAATCGCCGGCCTACCTGCTCAACCGCCTGCGCCAACGCCGCCGCGGCCCCCGATGAACCTTCTCAAGGCCGCTTCGACGGTATCGCTGCTGACGCTCGCTTCGCGCGTGTCCGGCCTGGTGCGTGAACAGCTGATCGCCGCGAGCTTCGGCGCGAGCGGCTTCACGGACGCCTACAACGTCGCGTTCCGCATCCCCAACCTGCTGCGCCGCCTGTTCGCCGAGGGCGCGTTCTCGCAGGCCTTCGTGCCGCTGCTGGCCAACACGCGCATCTCCGACGGCGACGCCGTCACGCACAAGCTGATCGATTCCGTGGCCACGGTGCTGGCCTGGGTGCTGCTGGCCACCTGCGTGGTGGGCGTGGTGGGAGCGCCGGTGCTGGTGTGGGCGATGGCCTCGGGCCTGGAGCGCTTCGACGCCGGCGTGCTGATGACGCGCGTCATGTTCCCGTACATCGGCTTCATGTCGATGGTGGCGCTGTCGGCGGGCATCCTCAACACCTGGGGCCGCTTCTCCATTCCCGCGGCCACGCCGATCCTGCTCAACATCGCCGTCATCGTGGCCGCGCGCGCGCTCACGCCGACGTTCGAGGCGCACGGGCTGCCGGGCGTCTACACGCTGGCCGTGGGCGTGATGCTGGGCGGCGTGCTGCAGGCAGGCATCCAGATCCCGGCGCTGAAGGCGCTGGGCCTGATGCCGCACATCCGCTTCACCTGGCGCGGCTTCGTCGACGCCTGGCACCACCCGGGCGTGGGACGCGTGCTCAGGCAGATGTCGCCGGCGCTGCTGGGGGTGTCGGTGGCGCAGGTATCGCTGCTGATCAACACGCAGATCGCGTCGCACCTGGCCACGAAGTCGGTGTCCTGGCTGACCTACGCCGACCGGCTGATGGAGTTCCCCACCTCGCTGCTGGGCGTGGCGCTGGGCGTGGTGCTGATCCCGCAGCTGTCGGCGGCGCGCGCGCGTGGCGACAAGGAGGGCTACTCCGGCATGATCGACTGGGGCCTGCGGCTGGTGGTGCTGCAGACGCTGCCGTGCGCGATCGCGCTGCTCGTCTTCGCGCGGCCGCTGCTGGCGGTGCTGTTCCACTACGGGCACTTCGAGGCCACGGACGTGCTGGGCACCGTGCCGGCGCTGCAGGGCTACGGCCTGGGCCTGCTGGGCATCGTCAGCGTGAAGATCCTGGCGCCCGGCTACTTCGCGCAGCTGGACACGCGCACGCCCGTGCGCATCGCCATCGCCGTGCTCGTGTTCACGCAGTTGATGAACCTGCTGTTCGTCTACGGGCTGCACATCGGCGTGGGCGGCCTCGCGCTGTCGATCGGGCTGGGCGCCACCGTCAACGCCACCTGGCTGCTGATCGGCCTGGTGCGCCTGGGGGTGTACAAGCCGCAGCCGGGCTGGTTCGGCTTCCTGGCACGCGCGCTGGTCGCCACGGCCATCCTCGGCGGCTGCCTGGTGTGGGCCGACCACGCCATCGACTGGCTCGACCGCGCCCACCCGGCGCTGCGCGCGCTGAAGATGGCCGGCGTGCTGGGCGGCGTGGCCGCGCTGTACGTGGCGGTGCTGGCCGCGATGGGCATCCAGCTCAAGCACTTCGTGCGCAAGGCCTGAGGGCCTCCGCGGCGCTGTCATCCTGCGCGCAGTCGCAGGATCCACCCCTGCCGTAACGCCGCATGGTGCGCGTGGATCCTGCGGCTGCGCTCAGGATGACGGGATGAGGACGTGGGCGGAACGCCGTCCATCCTCGGGTTTTGGGCAAGAGTCCGGCAACCTCGCAGGTCTACACTCCGGCCATGGCCCCGGTTCCGCGTCCCACGCCGACCTTCAACGCGCCGAGCGCGCTGGAGTATTTCGACGCGCTGGTCGCCGACGACGAGCAGTTCCCGCTGCTCGAGGCGGCCATCGCCATCGCCCAGGACGAGACGCCCGGGCTGGACGTCGAGTCCGTGCTGGCCGACGTCGACGCGCTGGCGCTGCGGCTGAAGAACCGCCTGGCGGCCGACGCGCCCGTCGCGCACAAGCTGCGCACGCTCAACCGCTACTTCTTCGAGGAGCTGGGCTTCGCCGGCAACGTCAACGACTACCACGACCCGGCCAACAGCTACGTGCCCGACGTGCTGGCACGCCGGCGCGGCATCCCGATCACGCTGGCGCTGCTCTACATGGAGATCGCGGGCCACATCGGGCTGCGCGCGGAAGGGGTGTCGTTTCCCGGCCACTTCCTCGTGAAGCTGCGGCTGCCGCAGGGCGAGGTGGTGATCGACCCGTTCACCGGGCAGTCGCTCTCGCGCAGCGACCTCGAGGAGCGCCTCGACCTCGTGCGCCAGGCGAGCGCCATGCGCGACGCCTTCGACGTGCCGCTGGGCCTGTTCCTGCAGGCCGCCGGCCCGCGCGACATCATCGGCCGCATGCTGCGCAACCTGCGCCAGATCCACCAGGGCCGCGGCGACGTGCCGCGCCTGCTGGCCGTGCTCGACCGCCAGCTCGTGCTCGAGCCGGAGGACTGGGACACCTACCGCCTGCGCGGCGACCTGCTGGACGGCCTGGGCCGCACCGACGAGGCCGCCGTCGACTGGGGGCTGTACCTGGAGCACACCCCGGACGCCGCCGACGCCGACGCGCTGCGGCGGCGCATCCTGGCGGCGCGCTCGCAACGCCACTGACGGGGCGCCGTCCGCGGGCGCCCGCGGGCGCCCTACAATGCGCGGTTGCGGTCCGCCAGCGGACGCATGCCTCCCAGCGGCCTTTCCCGGCCGCGACCGGCGTCCTTTCCGGACGACCGGGTTGCCCGGCGCCCCCCAGACCCCCATGACCCTGTCCCCCGTCCAGCAACGCGCACTGACCTGGCTCGCCCTGGCGGTGGCGGCGTTGCTGCTGCTGTGGATGCTGGGGCCGGCGCTGAGCCCGCTGATCCTGGCGCTGGTGTTCGCCTACCTGCTGTGGCCGATGGTGCGCATGCTCGAGCGCCGGGCCCGCCTGCCGCGCGCGCTCTCCGCCACCGTCACCGTGCTGTTCGCGATGGCCGCCGTCACGGCGCTGGCGCTGCTGCTGGTGCCCATAGTCACGACCGCGCTGCCGCAGCTGCGCGCGCAGTGGCCGCAGTTGCTGGACAAGTTCAACCACGTCGTCGCGCCGCGGCTGCAGGAACTGGGCATCGCGGTCGACACCGAGACGGTCAAGGCCTCGATCATGAAGTCGTTCGACGGCAACATGGAGGAGTGGGGCCAGAAGCTGCTGCTGTCCGCGCGCATCGGCGGCAGCTGGCTGGCCACCGTCGTGGGCTTCCTGGTGCTGGTGCCGGTGCTCGTGTTCTACCTGCTGGTGGACGCCGAGCAGGTGACCGTGGGCGCCTGGAACCTCGTGCCGCTGCGCTCGCGCGAGCGCCTGTCGGCCTTCCTGGGCGAGTGCGACGCGATGCTCAGGCAGTACCTCAAGGGCCAGCTGGCCGTGATGGTGGCGATGGCGCTGATCTACCCCGTGGGCCTGATGTTCACGGGCCTGAACCTGGCGTGGCCCATCGGCGTGTTCACGGGCCTGGCCGTGTTCATCCCCTACCTGGGCTACACCACGGGCCTCGTGCTGGCGTTGATGTCGGCCGCGATCCAGTTCACCGGCTGGCACGGCGTGGCGGCGGTGGCCGTGGTCTACGCGGTCGGCCAGGTGCTGGAAAGCTTCGTGCTCACGCCGCGCCTGGTGGGCGAGCGCATCGGGCTGAGCCCGCTGGCCGTCATCCTGGCGCTGCTGGTGTTCGGCGAGGTGTTCGGTTTCGTCGGCGTGCTGGTGTGCCTGCCCGTGACCGCGCTGATGGTGGTGGCGCTGCGCCACGCGATGGTCGCGTACCGCGGCAGCGGGTTCTACCGCACATGAGCGCGCGCGGCCGTCCCGAAGCGCGAAGACCGGAGCGCGCGGCGCGCAGGGTGGTCCCATGCGTCAGCTGATCCTCGACCTCGCCTGGGACCCGGTGCCCGCGTTCGCCGGCTTCCTGCCCGGCGACAACGCGGCCGTCGTGGCCGCGCTGCGCGAGCAGGCGTGGCCCGGCGCGCCCGTCTACCTGTGGGGGCCGGCCGGTGCCGGCAAGTCGCAGCTGCTGCACGAGCTGCAGGCGCGCGCCGTCGAGGCCGGCCAGGTGGCGCAGTGGTTCGACGCGGCGTCGTCGACGCCGTGGACGCTTGCCGAGGACACCGCGCTCGTGCTGCTGGATGGCGTCGACCAGTGGTCGGCGGCGCAGCAGCACGCCGCCTTCCTGCTGTTCGTCGAGGCCGCCAGCCGCATGGGCGGCGTGCTGCACGCGCTGGCCGACGGCGTGGAAGGCGCCGCCCTGGCGCTGGCCGGGACGTCCGCCGCCGGCGCACGCCTGGGCGTGCAGTTCGTCTCCGCGGGCCGCTTCCCGCCGGTGGACCTGCAGGTGCGCGAGGACCTGCGCACGCGCCTGGGCTGGGGCCCGGTGCACCAGGTGCATCCGCTGGCCGAGGCCGGCACGCGCGACGCCCTTCACCAGGAGGCGCGCCGCCGCGGCATCGTGCTGGGCGACGAGGTGCTGGACTACATCCTGGCGCGCTTCTCGCGCGACCTGAAGAGCCTGATGCAGCTGCTGCACCGGCTGGACGGCTTCGCGCTGGCCGAGAAGCGCGCCGTCACCGTGCCGCTGCTCAAGCGCATGCTCAACGAAGAACAGGCCGAGGCGCCATGAACCGTCGAAACCTCACGCTGTTCGACCTCGACGGCACGCTCATCCCGGGCGACTCCGACCACGCGTTCGGCGAGTTCATGGTCGCCGTCGGCTGGGCGGACGGCGACGCCTGGCGGCGGCGCAACGACGAGTTCTATGCCACCTACGTGGCCGGCGCGCTCGACGTGCACAAGTACGTCGAGTTCGCCACCTCCGTCTGGCGCGGCCGCGCGCCGCAGGAGCAGGCCGCCATCCACGCCCGCTTCATGCGCGAGATCATCGCGCCCATGATCCACCCGCAGGCCCTGGCGCTCGTCAAGCAGCACCAGGACGCGGGCGACCTGGTGGCCATCGTCACGGCCACCAACGAGTTCGTCACGCGCCCCATCGCGCAGGCGTTCGGCGTGCCCGCGCTGCTGGCCATCGAGCTCGAGCGCGACGCCGCCGGCGCCGTCACGGGCGCGATCAAGGGCGTGCCGACCTACCAGCACGGCAAGGTCACGCGCGTGGGCCAGTGGCTCCAGGCGCAGGGCGCCGGCTGGGACGACTTCGGCCGCGTCACCGTTTACAGTGATTCCATCAACGACCTGCCCCTCATGGAGCGGGCCACCGACCCTGTCGCGACCAATCCGTCGGCCGCGCTGGAAGCCGTGGCCACCGAGCGCGGCTGGCGATTCCTGAGGCTTTTCGAATGATCCGCAAATTCATCGACCGACTACTGGGCAAGGCGCCGGCCGCTGCCGACGTCGCCGCAGAGGTGCCCGCCGGCGTGGTGCTGGGCGAGCGCAAGGAGTATGGCGTCGACCAGCACAAGATCGACCTGAAGCTCGTGGCCGACCCCGCGGTGCGCGTCGTCAAGACGCTGCAGGACGCGGGCTACGAGGCCTACATCGTCGGGGGCGCCGTGCGCGACCTGCTGGTGGGCCTGCGCCCGAAGGACTTCGACGTCGCCACCAACGCCACGCCCGAGCAGGTCAAGGGCCTGTTCCGGCGCGCGTTCATCGTGGGGCGCCGCTTCCGCCTCGTGCACGTGATCTACGGCCGCGGCCGCGAGCACGAGCAGATCGAGGTGTCGACGTTCCGCGCCTACATGGACAACGCCATCGAGTCGGCCGCCGTCAAGGGCAACGAGAAGACCTCGCGCAGCGAGCTCGATGGCAAGAGCCACGCGGTGGACGCCAGCGGCCGCGTGCTGCGCGACAACGTCTGGGGCCCGCAGATCGAGGACGCCGCGCGGCGCGACTTCACCGTCAACGCGATGTACTACGACCCGTCCACGCAGACGGTGGTGGATTACCACGGCGGCATCGCCGATTCGAAGGCCGGGCTGCTGCGCATGATCGGCGACCCGGAGACGCGCTACCGCGAGGATCCGGTGCGCATCATCCGCGTGCTGCGCTTCGCCGCGAAGATGGGCTACAAGATCGAGGCGAAGACGGAAGCGCCCATCCGCAAGATGAAGGCGCTGCTGGCCAACGTGCCGGCCTCGCGCCTGCACGACGAGATGATCAAGCTGCTGCAGACGGGCCACTCGCTGGCCAGTCTCGAGGTGCTGAAGAAGTACGGGCTCGATCGCGACACCTTCCCCATCCTCGACGCCCATTTCCAGGGCATCGCGAACGACCCGAAGCGCGAGGCCTTCGTCAACCGCGCGCTGGCCGACACCGACCGCCGCGTCAACGAAGGCAAGCCGGTCGCGCCGAGCTTCCTGATGGCGTGCATCTTCTGGCACGAGGTGGCGCAACGCTGGAAGGGCCTGCGCGACCAGGGCGAGGGCCTGATGCCCGCGCTGCAGCAGGCGGTCGACGCCACGTTCGATGCGCGCATCGGCGACATCTCCGGCCGCGGCAAGCTGGCCGCCGACATGCGCGAGATCTGGCTGATGCAGCCGCGCTTCGACAAGCGCACCGGCACGTCGCCGGCGGCGATGCTGGCGCAGCCGCGCTTCCGCGCCGCGTTCGACTTCATGCGCCTGCGCGCCGACGCCGGCGAGGTGGACGAGGCGCTGGCGCAATGGTGGGAGGACTACTCGTCGGGCGACGACGACCAGCGCCGCGACCTGGTCGAAGCCGCGCGCAAGCACCAGCAGGCCAAGCCGCGCGAGCCCAAGGCCGCGCCGCGCGACCCGCGTCCGCTCAAGGCCGTCGCGCCCGCGCCCGCGAGCGACTCCGAGAGCGCGCCCGCTCCTGACGCGGAGCGCGCCCCCGCGCCCGCGCCGCGCGTGAGCGTGGCCAAGCAGCAGATGCTCAGGCTCGTGGCAGCCGCGCGCACCGCGCTGTCCGACGGCGCCACCGAGACCGATCGCTCCGCGCTGCGCAGCCTGCTGGACAACGCCGAGATGCCGTTCGGCACCGTCGGTCCCGACGCGCCGCCCCTGACTGCCACGCAGCAGCTCCTGCGCGACTTCGCTGACCAGCTGCTCGCGGCCATCGCGGACGGCGCTGCCGAATCCGACGCGGCCTCGGCGCGCGTGCTGATGGACAAGGTCGAGAGGAAGGCCAACACCGTGCGCCGCCGGCGCGGCGGCGGCGGCGGCCGCAAGAAGGCCGCCGGCCCCGCGTTCCAGGACGACGAGGATGACGACGGCGACGCCGCCGAGTGACGCCGCGCCCGGCGCCACGGCCTTCATCGGGCTGGGCGCGAACCTCGGCGACCCGCGCGCCACGCTGCGCGACGCGCTGACCGCGCTGAGCGCCCTGGCCCAGCCAGGCAGCTTTGCGGCCTCGTCGCTGTGGGGCAGCGCGCCGATCGATTCGAGCGGGCCCGACTACGTCAATGCGGTGGCGCGCCTGC
The DNA here is from genome assembly GCA_045810285.1 of Vitreoscilla sp. Lineage (GTDB taxonomy): Bacteria > Pseudomonadota > Gammaproteobacteria > Burkholderiales > Burkholderiaceae_C > Scleromatobacter. Next base: position 12,401 of record JBJMWE010000227.1, read on the forward strand.
GCACCGCGCTCGCGCCGCACGCGCTGCTCGCCGCGCTGCAGGCGATCGAACAGCGCTTCGGCCGCGAGCGACCGTACCGCAACGCCCCGCGCACGCTCGATCTCGACGTGCTGTTGTACGGCGTGCAGGGCGACGACGGCGGCCTGGTGCTGGCCGACGCGCGGCTGACCGTGCCGCACCCGCGCGCGGCGCAGCGCGCCTTCGTGCTGGCGCCGCTGGCCCAGCTCTGGCCGCGCGGCACGATCCCCGGCGCGGGGCGCGTGGACGTCCTGCTGGCGGCGGCGGTTGCCGATCCGGCGCAGCGGGTCGTTCCCCTCGCGCCCTGACCGCGCTGCCCCGGTGGCTGCGCGTCGGAACCGAGCGACGGCGCGCGAGTGAAGGTTGCGCGTCGGCCGGCGATGCCGCGATCGGCGCACGCCGGCCGCGCAGGATGCCGCGCCCCCCGGGGTTTTCACTGCACGCCGGCGCCAAGATGTGTCAGGAATGTGACGGCGGCCTCGTACAATGCGCCGCACCGACGTCTCACGACCCTGCCGGCGCCGCGCGCCCCGCCTCCCGAGGCAGGCACCGGGTCGACGTTCTCCCCGACTCCGAAAAAGGGCCCGACCCTGGGCCCCGTCACGCACCCAAGAGGATCCAGACCATGTGGTTCAGCAAGCTGCTGCCGCGCGAAGGCAACTTTTTCGAGCTGTTCGACCAGCACGCGGCGCACACGACCGAAGGCGCGCGCGCCTTCATGGCGATGATCCAGAACTACAACGACCTGGCGCTGCGCGAGAAGTACGCCTCCGAAGTGGACGTGGCCGAACGCGCCGCCGACAAGATCACGGCCGAAGTGCACCGCCAGCTGCACCGCACCTTCATCACGCCGATCGACGGCGAGCAGATCCGCAGCCTGATCAACTCGATGGACGACATCGCCGACCTGCTGCAGGACACCAGCGAGGTGCTGTCCCTGTACAACGTCACGCGCGTCAGCGAGGACGTGCTGCGCCTGTGCGAGATCTCCGTGCGCTGCTGCGACCGCGTGCAGCACGTCGTCAGCCTGCTGCCCCGCCTGCGCGAGGCCGAGGTCGCCGAGGCCGCGCTCAAGACCTGCGTCGAGATCGGCCATCTCGAATCCGATGCCGATCGCGTGATGCGCTCGGCGATGTCGCGCCTGTTCCGCGACGAGATCGACACCCGCGAGCTGATCAAGCTCAAGGCGATCTACGAGCACCTAGAGACGATTTCCGACCGCTGCGAGGACGTGTCGAACATCATCGAGGGCATCATCCTCGAGAACTCTTGACATGCACTCGCTCCAGATCGGCTTCGGCCTGGTCGCCATGCTCGTGGTGCTGGCGGTCCTGTTCGACTTCATGAACGGCTTCCACGATGCGGCGAATTCCATCGCCACCGTCGTGTCCACCGGCGTGCTCAGGCCGCAGACCGCGGTGCTGTTCGCGGCCTTCTTCAACATCGTGGCCATCTGGATCTTCCACCTGAAGGTCGCGGCCACGGTGGGCAAGGGCATCGTCGACCCGTCGTTCGTCGACCAGCACGTGATCTTCGGCGCGCTGGTGGGCGCGATCGCGTGGAACCTGTTCACGTGGTGGTACGGCATCCCCTCCAGCAGCTCGCATGCGCTGATCGGCGGCATCGTCGGCGCGGTGATCGGCCGCGGCGGCGCATCGCACCTGATGATGTCGGGCATCTGGCCGACGCTCACCTTCATCGTCCTCTCGCCGCTGCTGGGCTTCATCCTCGGCGCGACCACGCTGATCGTCGTGGCCTGGATCTGCCGGCGCCAGCCGCCGTTGCGGGTCGACGGATGGTTCCGGCGGCTGCAGCTGATCTCCGCGGGCCTGTACTCGCTGGGACACGGCGGCAACGACGCGCAGAAGACGATCGGCATCATCTGGCTGCTGCTGGTGGCCACGAACTACGCGCCGGCCGGCGCCTCGATGCCCCCGGGCTGGGTGATCTGGGCCTGCTACGTGGCCATCGGCCTGGGCACGATGTTCGGCGGCTGGCGCATCGTCAAGACCATGGGCCAGCGCATCACCAAGTTGAAGCCCGTGGGCGGCTTCTGCGCCGAGTTCGGCGGCGCGCTGACGCTGTTCCTGGCCTCCACGCTGGGCGTGCCGGTGTCGACCACGCACACCATCACGGGCGCCATCGTCGGCGTCGGCAGCGTGCGCGGCGCCTCGGCGGTGCGCTGGGGCGTGGCGGGCAACATCGTCTGGGCCTGGATCTTCACGATCCCCGCGGCGGCGATCGTGGCGGCCATCTTCTCGGCGCTGAGCGGCTTCATGTTCTGACGTCCCGGCCGTCGCCCGGCGGCGGCAAGGGCCGGTGGGACGTTCGCCATTTTCCGGGTCGAGCATTCGTCCCTGACCGAAAACCTGGATGGTAGCGATACCACGATCGAGGGATGTTTAGTAAGGTAATTTGAATTAATGTGCGCCGCCGGGCACCGCCGGTATCCGACAGGAGACTCCCGATGACGCACATCCCCGCTTCCACCCGGCGCCTGCGCCACGTCCTCGCCCCGATGGCACTGGCCCTGCTGGCCGCCTGTGGCGGCGGGGGCGGCGATTCGACCGACCCGACGTCGACGTCGGCAAGCGTCGGCGCGAGCGCCTCGCAGCGCGCGGCCATCCAGGCCGCCACGCCGGCCGCCTTCCGCCATCCGGGCATCTTCCTGACGCAGGCGCGCCTCGATGCGTTCAAGGCGGCGACCAACGCCACCAACCCCGGCGTCATCAAGATCGGCTACCAGGCCGTGCTCGACGACGCGCGCAGCGAGTACACGTACGCGCACCAGGCGCTGTCCAACGTGCAGGTGGTGGGCAGCGCGATCGGCCCGCAGGAGGCCCGCTACAAGAACGACGCGCAGGCGGCGTACCTCAACGCGCTGCGCTGGGTGAAGACGGGCGACACGCGCCATCGCGACAAGGCCGTCGCCATCCTCAACGACTGGGCGCGCAGCTTCCGCACGTACTCGGTCGCGTCGGGCACGAACCCGGCCCAGGTGTGGCTGGAGGCGGCCTGGATGCTCCCCGTGTGGGTCAGCGCGGCCGAGATCATCCGCCATTACAACCACGGCGAGGCCGGGTGGTCGCAGGCCGACATCGCCACCTTCGACGGCTTCGTCGACCGCCAGGTCGCCCAGGCGGCACAGGCGCGCACGCGGGTGAACAACTGGGCGGTGTCGGCCGGCCTGGCGATGATGGCGGCGGGCGCCTACCAGGACGACGCCGCGCGCTATTCCGCGGGCCTGCAGCGCGTGATGGAGATGATCCCGCTGTCGGTGTTCGCCAGCGGCGAGGTCAACGAACTCAAGGATCGCGACTGCACGCATCCGCAGTACAACCTCGAGGGCCTGGCGCAGGCCGCCGAGATGGAGGTGATCCAGGCCGGCGACACCTCGGTGTGGATGTGGAAGGCCGCCGGCGAGACGACGCCGCGCCTGGCCAAGGGCCTGGAGTACATGGCCAGGTCGCTGGCCAGCGGCAGCGGCGTGCGCAACTGCAAGGGCCAGCACCTGGAGGCCGGCTACATGGACATCGCCGTCAACGGCTACATGAACCGCGGCGTCGCGATCCCGAACTTCCAGGCGCTCACCAAGGCACGCCGCCCGGATGCCGGCTCGATGCAGTTCCTCGGGTTCACCACCGCCACGCACGGGCGCGACGACTACTGAGCCCGGAAATGACGACGCCCTCGCCGCCGCAGCGGGGAGGGCGTTTCGCGAAAAAGCGCGAGGATCAGGCGCGGCGCGAGGTCTTCTTGGCGGCCGGGGCGACCTGGTCGAGGACGGTCGCCAGCGAGCTGTGCGCGGCGTCGACGCCGGCCTTCAGGCCCTTGGCGACCGGCGCGAAGGCGTCGGCTTGCGGCAGCTTGGCGGCGGTGGCGTCCACCGTGGCGTGGAACTGCGAGACGCCCAGTTCGGCGGAGGCGCGCAGTTGCTCGCCGGCCAGCACCAGGCCTTGTTGCGCATTGGCCTTGAGCACGTCGATGGCGGCCTGCGGATCCTTCACGCCGTTGAACGACTTCAGCGCGGCTTCGGTGGCGGCGCGCGTCTCTTCGAAGTGCTTCTTGCCGAGGTCGGCCCAGGCTTGCACCTGCTCGATGACCGGGCGCAGGTTGGCCTGGATCGCTTCGGGCGAGAACTTCTCGCTACCTTGGAAAGCGGGGAAGGACGGGAAGGCAAAGGCGTTGGTCATGGCAGGACTCCGGTTGAATGGTGCGGTGCAGCAATTGTAATTCAATCATGCTGCAGTGCAACATCCAAGTTAGGGGAAGCGCTCCAGCGGTCCGATCGCCGCCGCCCGGTGGACCTCTGGATCGGTCGCGAATCGCATTTCGCGCGCCTCGCGCACGCCCGTGGGCCGGACGTGGTCAGCCCCGGGGCGTGAACGCCACGCAGTGCCCATGCGGGCTGATCGACCCTTCGACGAGCCGGCAGGCCGCCGGCCCATCCGCCTTCGCGGGCGCGACGTAGTGCCTGCAGTCGTCGCAGTCCTTGCCCGGGACGTCGCCCTTGTCGACGTACTTCACGGCCGTCTTCGCGAGCTTGCCCTGCGCGGCCGCCGGCTGCGCCGCCAGCCACAGGACGGCCGCGCCCAGCCCGAGGGCGCCGGTGCGGCGCAGCGCGTGGCGACGCGTGAGGCCCCGTGTCGATCGATCTTCCATGGCTCGCTCCTTCATGACGTTCGGCCCTTGCGAGCCCTGCATGCCAGATCGGGCGAGCCCGGCGGATATTCCCGTCAGTGCAGGTAGAACAGCCGTTCGACGGTGAAGGCGATCGTGCCCATCAGCACGCTGCCGCCGATCATCAGCGCCAGGATCACGCCCAGGACCGGGCCGTAGCCCGTGCGCACGATGCCCGGGGGCGGCGATTCCTCGTCCTCCTCGCGCGTGGCCCGCACCACGGGCCGCGCCGGATCGCCCGCATGCAGGCGCGCCCACTTCGCGTCGGTGGTCAGGCCGATGACGATGGCGCACAGCATGGCCACGGAGATCGTCAGGCCCAGCCACGGGATCAGCGCCCAGGACAGGCGGTCGTCGACCCCGAGGTTGCGCATGCGGATGACGCCCGCCAGGCCGACGAGCGTGGGGATCGGATAGAGCCAGCCCCAGGGGTTGCGCCAGCCGTGCAGGTAGAAGTGGTGCAGGCCCAGGGGGCCCCCGACGATGGCGATCCAGGTGGCGGCCGTCTTCGAGCGGACGTCGACCGGGTCGCGCAGGGGCGGCGCGTCGACGGTCGCCGGCGCCGCGCTCACCGCAGGTCCTCGCGCTCGATCGGCGCGGCGTCGGCGCCCGTGCCCAGGCGGCGCTGCATCATCACGACGTCCAGCCAGCGGTCGAACTTCCAGCCGGCGGCCTTGAAGACGCCGCTGTGCTCGAAGCCGCAGGCGCGGTGCACCGAGATGGAGCCCAGGTTGGCGGCGTCGCCGATGACGGCCAGCATCTGCCGGATGCCCAGGCGCTCGCAGCGCGCGACGAGCTCGGCCAGCAGCAGCCGGCCCGCGCCCTGGCCGCGCGCGGCCGGATCGAGGTAGATCGAGTCCTCCACGCAGAAGCGGTAGGCGCGCCGCGGCCGGAACTGGTTGGCGTAGGCGTAGCCCAGCACCTGGCCGTCGCGTTCGGCCACCAGCCAGGGCAGGCCCTGGGCCAGGATGGCGTCGCGGCGCCGGGCCATCTCGGCGTCGTCGGGCTCGTCGAGCTCGAAGGTGCCGGTGCCGTTGCGCACGGCATCGCGGTAGATCGCCGCACAGGTGGGAACGTCGGCAGCGGTGCTGTCGCGCAGCAGGAGGATGGGCGAGTTGTCAATGTCCATGGGGATCAGTTTATAATGTTCGGTTTTCGGCGTTGGCTGGTGCCTTGCCGGGAGTTCGCGGACTGATCCTCCGCTGGGGCTGGCGCCCCGTCTCCGTTCCCGTCCCGCACGGGAAAGCTCGGCACCGGCGTATCTAACAGCATCGGAAACCTAGCGCCGAAACCGGCTCCGGCCGGCAAGGCAACCAAGTTTGGCCTGCCCTTGCGTGTCTCCCTGGCGCGGCAAAACACACCAAACATCACAGGAATTCATCATGGTCGTCATTCGACTTGCCCGCGGCGGTGCCAAGAAGCGCCCGTTCTACAACATCGTCGTTGCCGACTCGCGCGAGCGCCGCGATGGCCGCTACCTCGAGCGCGTGGGCTTCTACAACCCGATGGCCTCGGGCAAGGAAGAGCCGCTGCGCGTCGTGTTCGATCGCGTCACGTACTGGAAGAGCGTCGGCGCGCAAGCCTCGCCGACTGTCGAGCGCCTGCTCGACCAGGCCGCCAAGAAGGCTGTCGGCACCCCGGCTCCCGCCGCTGCCTGATGCAGGCGCGTCTTCTGCGCGCGGCTGACCGCGTCGTCCAGCGATGACCTCCCCCGCGCCGCAAGAAGACGTTTCCTGGCCCGAAGATGCGATCGAAGTCGGTCGCATCCTCGGCGCCTGGGGCATCAAGGGCGGCATCAAGGTGCAGCCTTTCGCCGCCGATCCCCAGGCCCTGTTTTCCGCCAGGCGCTGGTTCCTGAAGCCGGCCGAGAGTGCGAAGCCGCCCGCCGCGGCCGCCGCCCCGGGCAAGCCACCGAAGCCCGCCGCCGCCAAGACCCCGGCCCAGAAGGCCGCGCTGGCCGCGCCGCTGCCGTTCGCGCTGAACGTCACGGGCGTGCGCGACCAGGGCGATGCCATCGTCTGCACCGCGCCCGAGATCCCCGACCGCGACGCCGCGGAGGCCATGAAGGGCGTGCGCGTGTTCGTCTCGCGCTCGACCTTCCCCAAGACCGACGACGGCGAGTTCTACTGGGTCGACCTGATCGGCCTGGCCGTGGTCAACCGCGAGCAGGTCGCGCTCGGCGACGTCGTCGGGCTGATCGACACCGGCCCGCACTGCGTGCTGCGCGTGCAACCGGCCGATCCGGCCGCCGACGAGCGGCTGATCCCGTTCGTCGAAGCCTTCGTCGACTCGGTCGACATGCCCGCCCGCCGCATCCTGGTGGACTGGGGCCTCGACTTCTAGTCCGAAGGGCCTCGCGATGCGCTTCGACGTCGTCACGCTGTTTCCCGACCTGTTCGCGCCTTTCCTGGCGCAGGGCATCACGCGCCGGGCGTACGAGTCGGGCCAGGTGGACGTCAAGCTCTGGAACCTGCGTGACCATGCCGAGGGCACTTATCGCCGCGTCGACGACCGCCCGTTCGGTGGCGGCCCCGGCATGGTGATGCTGGCCGAGCCGCTCGAGCGCGCGCTGGCCGCCGTCACGCGCGCGCGCGCCGACGCGGGCGCCCCCGCGGGGCCCGTCGTGCTGTTCACGCCCACCGGGCGCCGCATCGACCAGGCGCTGGCGCGCGAATGGGTCGGCGGCCCCGGGGCGACGCTGCTGTGCGGCCGCTACGAGGGCATCGACCAGCGCGTCATCGACCGCCACGTCGACATCGAGCTGAGCCTGGGCGACTTCGTGTTGTCCGGCGGCGAGATCCCCGCGCTGACACTGCTGGACGCGATCGCGCGCCTGATGCCGGGCGTGCTCGGCGACGAGCAGTCGCACCTGCAGGACAGCTTCGAGCAGGGCCTGCTCGATTGCCCGCACTACAGCCGGCCCGAGATCCTGGCGACGCCGGAGGGCGAGCTGCCGGTGCCGCCGGTGCTGCTGTCGGGCCACCACAAGGACATCGCGCGCTGGCGCCGCGAGCAGTCGCTCGCCTTGACGGCCCGCCGCCGTCCCGACCTGCTCGCGGCCGCCCGGGCGGACGGCCGGCTGTCGCAGGCCGACGAGAAGTTCCTGGCCAGCCTGGCTCCCGATACGCTATAATCTTTGGCTCTGTTCCTCTGCCGGGCAGAAGCAGCTGATGGATGACCGCAAGTCGCCATCGCCTGGATGGACTCCAGTGCTGCACTCCAAGCAATAGTGCGCCGGCAAGAACGGATGTTTCGAAGGTTCCCCATGAATCTGATCGCTACCCTCGAGCAGGAAGAGATTGCCCGCCTCGGCAAGACCATTCCCGCCTTCGCCCCCGGCGACACGGTCATCGTCAGCGTCAACGTCGTCGAAGGCACGCGCAAGCGCGTCCAGGCGTACGAAGGCGTCGTCATCGCGCGTCGCAACCGCGGCCTGAACTCCAACTTCATCGTTCGCAAGATCTCCAGCGGCGAAGGCGTGGAACGCACGTTCCAGCTGTACAGCCCGCTGATCGCGTCGATCGAAGTCAAGCGCCGCGGCGACGTCCGCCGCGCCAAGCTGTACTACCTGCGCGAGCGCTCGGGCAAGTCGGCGCGCATCAAGGAAAAGCTGGCCTGAAGCCACGGCGTCCATTGCGGACGCCCGGTGTCGCCAGACGAAGCCCGGCCCTGCCGGGCTTTTTCGTTTCCGGCCCTCGAACCCCGGGCCGCGCCGGACAGGTGGCGGGGTATCGAGGCGACGCGCGAAGCTGCATCGTCGCGGGGGTGAAGCGCGCCGGGCGTGCACGACAGGCGCGCAGGCAGGACAATCGTCATGAACCCGCCGAACAATGACCGCATGTCCACGCCCGAGTCGCCGAAGCCGTCCACGCCATCGCGTCCGCTGATCCGCGAGCCGCAGCTCGCCCCGGTCATCGGCAGCGACACGCACCTGCCCGCGGTCACGCCCGAGCGCCTGCTGCCCGAGGCCGTGCGCGCGCGCTTCGCGCCCACGCTGGGCGTCCTCGCGCGCACGCCAGCCGACGGCGTCGTCGACGAGGCGCCCTGGTTGCCCGAGTTCACCGGCGACGGCCAGCGCCTTGCGGGGCGCACGCTGCGGTCCGCCGCCGTGCTGGTGCCGCTGGTGCGGCGCCCCGCCGGCCTGACGGTGCTGCTGACGCGCCGCACCGACCACCTCAACGACCACGCCGGGCAGGTGAGCTTTCCCGGCGGGCGCACGGATCCCGAAGACGCCGACGCCGTCGCCACCGCGTTGCGCGAGGCGCACGAGGAGGTGGGCCTGCTGGCCGACGAGATCGAGGTGATCGGCCGGCTGCCGACCTACACCACGGTGACGGCCTACGAGGTCACGCCGGTCGTCGGCCTGCTGGATCCGCCGCGCGCGCTGGCGCTGGATCCGTTCGAGGTCGCCGAGGTGTTCGAGGTGCCGCTCGCGTTCCTGATGGATCCGGCGCACCACCGCCGCCACGCCGTCGAGGTGGACGGCCTCGCGCGCCAGTTCATCTCGATGCCCTGGGGGCGCGACTTGCGCGGCGAGCCCTATTTCGTATGGGGCGCCACCGCCGCGATGCTGCGCAACCTCTACCGGTTCCTGGCCCGCTGAGGCGCTCGACGCGTCGCCGCGCCACTCGGCCGTGGCCATGCTGCGGCTATCATTCGTGGCAATGAGTTTCATCGCCGTCCTCTTCGCCTTGCTGCTCGAGCAGATCAAGCCGCTGCCGCGCAACAACGTCGTGCACTACTCGCTCGCCTCGTGGGTGGGCTGGACGGGCCGCAACTTCGACGCGGGCAAGCCGCAGCACGCGAAGATCGTGTGGGTCGTCACCGTCATCGCGCCCGCCGTGGCGGCGGCCCTCGTCTACGTGGGCATCGCGCACTACAACACCATCGCGGCGCTGGTGTTCGACATCGCGATCCTGTACCTCACGCTCGGCTTTCGCCAGTTCAGCCACTACTTCACCGACATCCGCACCGCGCTCGAGAGCGGCGACGAGCCCGAGGCGCGCCGCCTGCTGGCCGAGTGGCGCCACCTCGACGCCTCCGAGCTGCCGCGCACGGAGCTGCTGCGCCACATGATCGAGCACTCGCTGCTGGCCGCGCACCGCCACGTGTTCGGCGTGTTCTTCTGCTTCATCGTGTTCTCGGCGCTGGGCCTGGGCCCGGCCGGCGCGGTGCTGTACCGCATGGCCGAATTCGCATCGCGCTACTGGGCGTTCCGCAGCAAGTCGCTCGATACCCCGATCAACGAGAACCTGATGGCGCTGTCGCAGCGCCTGTTCAGCCTGATCGACCACATTCCCGCGCGGCTGACCGCCTTCGGCTTCGCCGTCGTCGGCAACTTCCAGGACGCCATCGACGGCTGGAAGCGCGACGCCGGCCTGTGGAAGCACGCCAACGAAGGCATCATCCTGGCCGCCGCGGCGGGCGCCGTGGGCGTGCAGCTGGGCGGCGCCACGCCGCCGGGCGTGACGCCGGACCGCTCGAAGACGTTCACCAGCGGCGAGGCGTCGCTGGCCTCGGAGTCCGCCGGCAGCACCACGCAGGGCATGCCGCCGCAACTGGGGCACCTGGGCATCGTCGTGGGGCTGGTGTGGCGCTCGGTGGTGCTGTGGATGCTGCTGGTGGCGCTGCTCAAGCTCGCCAACCTGCTTTCCTGAGCGCGCTCGCCCCCTCCGCCGTGCACCTTCCGCACCCCCCGTTCGCGGGCATGCTGTTCCTGGTCTTCACGGCCACCTACCTGGCCATCCGCGGGTTGTTCGCACGCCGCATGCGCCATGCGAAGGCCGTGAGCCGGGCCGACCTGGGCGACCGCCTGCTGATCCTGCTGATGGGCGTCGGCCAGGTGGTGTTGCCTTGCCTCGTGGTGACGCAGCCGCTGCTGGCCTTCGCGGCCCGTCCGCAGCCGGACGCGTGCACCGCGGTGGGCGTGGTCGTGATGCTGGCGGGGTTGCGGCTGTTCTGGCGCTCGCATGCCGACCTCGGCGAGAGCTGGTCGGTGACGCTGGAGCTCAATGCCGACCATCGCCTGGTCACCGATGGCGTCTACCGCGCGGTGCGTCATCCGATGTACGCCTCGTTCCTGGTGCTGGGCGTGGGCCAGGCGCTGCTGGTGGCCAACTGGATCGCCGGCCTGTCGGGCCTGGCGGCGACGGCGCTGCTGATGGCGGTGCGCCTGCCGCGCGAGGAGGCGATGATGATCGACCGGTTCGGCGACCAGTACCGGGACTACCGCCGGCGCGTCGGCGCCGTCCTGCCGCGCCCGCGGCGGGTCGAGCGCGCGTGAGCGCCGCCCGCAGGGCGGAGGTTCCCTTAAGCGCCACGCGCATCCGCGCGCTCGCATCGGCGCTGCTCGCCGCGAGCGCCCTGGCCGCCGGCACGGCGCAGGCGCAGGTCGACAAGCCGTCGGCGTACACGGCCGCCCGCCGCGGCATGCCGATGGCCGCGGCCAGCGCGGCGGCCGGCCATCGCAACGCGGCACCGTTCCTCGCCCGCGTGCCCGACCGCGAAGCCTTCGGTTCGCTCGCACGCGTCTACGAGGCCGGCACGCCCTACGCGATCGAGCACCTGCTGTTCGTCGTCGAGCCGGGGCGCGGCGCGCGGCCCGATCGCGTCTTGTTCGTCAACACGCGGCGCTATGCCCTGCACGAGGATTTCCTGCGCGGCCAGTACCTCGTCGCCAATCTCGACCACGCGGCGATGCGCAAGCTCTACACCGCGCCCGACCGCCGCTTCGTGCTGGGCACGCTGGGCTGGCACGCGGAGTCGCGGCAGTGGCTGTACGAGTTCTGGGAGGGCGACGCGATCGGGCCGGAACTGCTCGCCACCGTGCAGGCCGATCTCGATGCCGCGTTCTTCGCGCCCGTGACGTTCAAGGCGAACTCCTCGACGCAGGAGCAGGCGGCGCATGCCGCGAAACTGGCCATGGTGACGGAAGAGGGCATCCTCGGCGCGCGCGACTTCCTGCCGCTCAACGCGGGCGTGGCGCAGGGCCGGCTGCGCATCGTCGACGACATCGCGTCCGACCGGCTCGAGGACATCCTGCCGACGGACATCGTCGTGCTGCACGAGGTGCCGCTCGCGCTGCCGCCCGTGGCGGGCATGGTCACCGACCGGCCGTCGACGGTGCTGTCGCACGTCAACCTGCTGGCCAAGGGCTGGGGCGTGCCCAACGCCTACCTGAAGGACGCCAGCGACCGCCTGCGGGCACTGGATGGCCAGTGGGTGCGCCTGGCCGTCACGCCCACCGGCTGGACGGCCGAGGCGCGTCCGGCACCGGCGACGCCGCCCGCCCGTGCCGCGGCCGCACGCATCAAGCCGCCCAACCTGAAGATCGACGGCCTGCTGCCGCTCGCCGACCTGGGCCATGCGCGCATCGACGCCTGCGGCGGCAAGGCGGGGCGGCTCGGCCAGATCGAGCGCGAGCGTCGCGCCGGACGCCTGGCCGGCACCGCGCCGGTGCCCGACGGCTTCTGCATCCCGTACGCCGCCTACCGCCGTTTCGTCACGCAGCCCGCGGTCGCCGAGCGCATCGCTGCTGCCCATGCCACGCCGGGCTTCGACCGCAGCCGCGTCGCGCGGCGCCAGGCGCTTGAGGCGCTGCGGCGCGACCTCGCCGAGCTTCCGGCGCCCGCCGACCTCGCCCCGGCGTGGCGCGCGCAGTGGACGTCGCAGCTGCAATCGGCCGGCGTGTTCGTGCGCAGCTCGTCGAACTCCGAGGACCTGGCCGGCTTCAGCGGCGCGGGCCTCTACAGCACGGTGCCCAACGTCACGCGCGCCGACGACCTCGACCGCGCGGTGCGCACGGTGTGGGCCTCCGTCTTCAACTTCGAGGCCGTGGAGGCACGCCGCCAGGCCGGCATCCCGGACGACGCCGTCGTGATGGCGGTGTTCGTGCAGCGCGCCATCGATTCGGCCAGCGCGGGCGTGCTCATCACCCGCGACCCGTTCGATGCCACGCACCGCGACGTCGTCTACGTGTCGGCCAAGCGCGGCATCGGCATCAAGGTCGTGGAGGGCAAGCGCGTCGCCGAGCAGTCGATGTGGGAGGCGCGCAGCGGCGCGGTGCGACGGCTGTCGCGCTCCGCCGAGGACACCGAGCTGAAGCTGGATCGCGCCGGCGGCGTCACGGAACAGGCGCTGCCGGCCGCGCGCGACGTGCTCTCCGACGACCTGGTGCGTCGCCTGGGCCGCGTCGGCCTGCGCCTGCGCGCCTTGCTGGGCGGCGAGCAGGACGTCGAATGGGCGATCGACCCGCAGGGCCGCATCGTGGTGCTGCAGGCGCGGCCGTTCGTGGAGCGGCAGGCGCCGTGACTACTGTGCTGTCCCGGACGTATGCACGCGCGATACGGCTGTAAACGAGCCGGAGACTCGTTTCCAGCGCGTCTCGCCTGCGCGCGTACTTCCGGGACAGCGCACTAGTCGCGCACGAGACGGAATTCTGGCGCCAGGTCGCCCGGCGTCCTGAGCAGGCGCGTCATGGCAGGGTCGTCGAGGAGGACGTCCGAGCAGCACGGATCCTCACGATAACCAAGGGGGAACCACAGGCCGATCCGCTGCTCGCCTGCGAGCCAGGCCTTGGCCCAGTCGAAGTGGCGTTCGCTTCGACACGTGAAGTCGGCGCTCGCGTAATACGCCTGGAACAGCGCCTCGAGCGCGCCGCGGTCGTCGGCGACGAACAGGTCCGCGATGTCCACCGTGCGGCCCGTGCGCATGTCGTACAGGTCGTGGTCGATGCCGCTGCCGTCGTCGTCGCCCTCGCGTTCGCGCACGCTTGCCTGCAGCACCGTGAACGACCGGTAGCGTCCGGCGGCGGCCTCCACGTGTACCGTGGCCGAGGCGATCCCGGCGTCGACCAGCCCGCGGTCCGCCGGCGCCAGGGCGACGATCTCGCGATCCCTCAGCCGGGCGGCGGCCCGCCACAGCGGGGTGTCCTCGGGCAGCAGGGCGCGCAGCGACTGCAGCCGCACCCAGCCGTTCAATGCGCGCGTCGCCGGATCGCGAGCCGGCTCGAAGACCGGATAGACCCATTCGACGCGATGCCGCTTCGCGGGCGCGTGATCGTCGTCCCGCGGATACGGCACCTCGAAGGCGTAGGTGACGGCGCGGTAGTGCAGGGCCGGCTGTTCGGCCGCCGGCGCGGACACCGCAGGTGCCGGCGCCGACGCGGCGAGGACGCCGCCGGCCAGCCAGGCCCAGGGGGTGAAGGCGGCCCAGGCGTTGGACATGCGGCCCCGCCTCAGTGCCGCGACGCGGCCCGTTCGAGCTCGCCCATCAGCTCCTCGTAGATGCGCTCGCGCGTGGGTGCGATGTCGCCGCGGGCGATCGCGGCGCGCACGCCGCAGGACGGTTCGTGGCGGTGCGTGCAGTTGGCGAACCGGCAGTCGCCGAAGTACATCGCGTAGTCGCGCATGAGGGAGGCCAGGCGTGGCGCCTCGATGTGGTGGATGCCGAATTCCTGGAAGCCGGGCGAATCGATCAGGGCGCTGTGGCGGGCGTCGTCCAGCCAGTACCAGGTGGTGGTGGTGGTGGTGTGCTTGCCGGACTTCAGCGCCTTCGAGATCTCGCCGACCTGCGCGTCGGCGTGCGGCACCAGCAGGTTGACCAGCGTGCTCTTGCCCATGCCGCTGGGGCCCAGCACCAGCGTCGTCTTGCCGGCCAGCAGCGGCTGCAGCAACGCCTGCGTGCCGGCCGGGTCGGCCTTGACCGCGACCTCCAGGACGTCGTAGCCCATGCGGCGGTAGGGCGCGAGGCGGTCGCGCGCGGCGGCGGCCTCGGGCAGGTCGATCTTGTTCAGGACGATCTTGACCTCGATGTGGCCGTCCTCCGCCGCGATCAGCGCGCGCGCCAGCTGCGATTCGCTGTAGGGCGGATCGGTGGCCACCATCACCAGCAGCAGGTCGATGTTGGCGGCGAAGTTCTTGCTGCGCCATTCGTCCTGCCGCTTCAGCAGGCTCGTGCGCGGCTCGACCGCTTCGATCACGCCCTCGTCGCCGGACACCTGCCAGCGCACGTGGTCGCCCACCACCGTCTCGCTCTTCTTGCCGCGCCCGTGCGCGAGCAGGCGGCGGCCATCGGGCGTCTCGATGACGGAGTGGCGGCCGTGCACGCCGACGACACGCGCCAGCGCCAGCGCCGGGGACGGCGGCGCCGAGCGGGAGCCGCGCGCGCTCAAGCCGCTGCTCCGGCGAACTCGGCCACCGACAGCCCGAGCGCCTCGGCGCGGGCGGTGATCGGCGGATGCGAGTAGTAGAAGCGCACGTACAGCGGGTCGGAGGTGAGCGGGGAGGCGTTGTCCTCGTACAGCTTGAGCAATGCCCGCACCAGGTCGGCGGCGCTGGCCTTGCTGCCGGCGTAGGCGTCGGCCTCGTACTCGTCCCGGCGCGACAGGCTCGCGAAGACCGGGGTCACGAAGAACAGGAACGGCGGCAGCGCCAGCATGAACAGCAGCAGCGCCAGCGCGTCGTTGCTGGCCGTCATGTTGGGCGGCACGCCGAGTCCGACATAGAAGCCCGTCCGGGTGGCGAGCCAGCCCAGCAGCGCGAACGCCGCGAAGGCGAATGCCAGCACCATCGTCACCCGCTTGGCGATGTGCCGGCGTGCGAAATGGCCCAGCTCGTGCGCCAGGACGGCCTCGACTTCGTCGCCGTTCACGCGCTTGAGCAAGGTGTCGTAGAAGACGACGCGCTTGGACTTGCCGAACCCGGTGAAGTAGGCATTGGAATGCGCCGAGCGGCGGCTGCCGTCCTTCACGAAGAAGCCCTTGGCGCGGAATCCGCACCGGGCCATCAGCGACTGCGTGCGGACGGCCAGCGCCTCGTCCGCGAGCGGCTCGAACTTGTTGAACAAGGGCGCGATGACCGTCGGGCCGAGCACCATCGCGAGGAGCTGGAACAGCGCGAAGGCGCCCCACGCCCAGACCCACCACAGCGCGCCCGTCGCGGCCATGATCCACAGCACCAGCGCCAGGAACGGACCGCCGATGGCGATCGCCAGGCCGGTGGACTTCAGCCGGTCCATCACGAACAGCCGCGGCGTGGTGTTGTTGAAGCCGAACTTCTGCTCGAGGCGAAACACGCCGTAGACATCGAACGGCAACTCCAGCACCGCCCCGATCAGCACGAACAGGCCGATGAGCAGCAGCTGGTACGCCATCGCGCCCCAGCGCGGCTCGACCAGGTCGAGCAATGCGCCGTTGAGCCATGCCAGCCCGCCCAGCAGCGTCCAGCCGACGAGCACGGCGTTGCCGAACGCTTCGCTGACGATGCCGAAACGCAGCTTCGCGAGCGTGTAGTCCGCCGCTTTCTGGTGCGCCTCGAGCGGCACCGTGCCGGCGAATGCGGGCGGGACGGCGCCGCGATGGGCGGCCACGTGCCGCATCTGGCGGGTGGCGAGCCAGAACTTGATGAGCAGCGAGACCAGGATCGCGGCCGCGAACGCCAGGGACAGGACGACGGGATTCATGGTCGGAAGTGTAGGCGGTCGGCAGCGGACTGCCCCGCGCGCCCGGCCACGTAAAGACCCTGTTCGGTCGCGGGCAAGCCGATTGCAGAGGCGGCCTGTACCGTCGAGCGCGAGAGGGCGGCGGTTGACAGCTTGTTACGGCTGCGCCAGCGCTCGGGGCCGCCGCAATGCCGGGCCGGTCTACCATTTCCGAAAAGGAGGGTGGGGCCGACACGCGATGGAGAAGCGCTGTGAGCAACCACGATATCGAGGGCCGTGTCCCGCCGGATGCGGCGCCGGACACCGCCAACCCGCAGTCCGCTGCACCGGATTCCCTGGAACGCCAGCTCGCCAAGGAGCGGGAGGCGCGCCAGCTGATCCGCGATCGCCTGCGCCACACCGAGGCGCTGGCTGCGGAGTCGCATGCCCTGCGCGCGCGGATGGCCGAGGAGCTGGAGCGCGTCACGGCCGATCGCGACCGCCTGCGCGCCGAGGCGTCGATCGCGGAGGCCGTCGCCGTGCCCGA
>JBJMWE010000228.1:0-8322 GCA_045810285.1 Vitreoscilla sp.
GGCCTCGCCTGCATCGAGTTACAACTGAAGGATCTTCCGGGAGCGGGGATTGCTCGAGTGGGCTGCAACCGCCGACTGGACTCCCCATGCCGCCCCGTTCCTGCATCGTCGTCGCCGACGACAATCACGACGCCGCCGACTCGCTCGCCCAGCTGCTGGGCCTCATGGGCTATGACGCGATCGCGGTCTACGACGGCGAGCAGGCGGTGCGCGCCTGCCATGAACTGCATCCCGACCTGGCCATCCTGGACGTGCAGATGCCGGTGCTCGACGGTTGCGCCGCCGCGCGCCGCATCCGTGACGACGAGGACGGCCGGGCGCCCATGCTCGCGTCGCTGTCGGCGCTGAAGATGCAGGACGAGCCGCTGCGCTCGGACCATGGGCTGTTCGACACGCATCTGAGCAAGCCGCTGCGCATCGACGAGCTGTCGACGCTGCTGGCGCACGACCGCGTTCGCGCGCTGAGGCCGCGCCTGCCGGTCAGCACGGGGTCGACACCGGCGGCGAACGCGACGGCTGACGCGACACCGGCGGGTCCGGCGGCTTGACCCTCTCGTGGCCGAAGTCCGCCGGCGCCGGCCTGCCGCGCCCGGTCGCCTGGCCGTGGCCTGCCAGCACCACCCGCGTCGCGTCGCTGCAGGAAGCCGGAGCCGAGGGCCTCACGTCGCGTGCTGCTGCCCCGACCCCAGGCCTTCCAGGAAGCGGCGCAGCTTGGCGGCGGTGCCCGTCGCCAGCACCACCGGGCCGCGCATGCAGGCATGGCGCACGGCGAAGCGGCGCGGCGCCAGGAACGCGGTGTCGCCGTCGTCCGGCGGCAGCAGGCGCGCCACGTAGACGCTCACCGCGGCGCCGTCGGCCAGCGTGAGCACGCCCTGGCGCGCAGGCACCACGTCGAGGCGGGTGTCCTGCAGCTGCAGCACCGCGCCGGACATCGACAGCTGGCCGACCGTCACCGGCACCTGCTTGCCGCCGTACGTGAACGTCGCGTGCGCCTGTTCGCCGCCCACGGCCCGGCGCTCGACACCGGCACGCCGGTCCAGCCCGTGGCCGTGCACGACGCGCGGCAGGAAGAAGCCGAGCACGACGCCGATCGCGCCGGTCAGCACGAGCACCAGCTGGTAGAGCGGGTGGGCCAGGTTCGCGCCCAGGTCGGGTTGGGCGTGCGGCGGGTGCGAGAAGATCGCGAGCAGCACCAGTGAGATGCCGACGTTGGTGGCCGCCTGGGCCGCCGCCGAGAAGGCCCGCAGGCGCATCGTGGCCACGCCGTTGGCGGTGCGCTCGAGGTGGATGAACGTGGCGACGGCCGTGGCCGAGCCCAGGAATGCCCAGGCCCACGAACGCAGCAGGGCGTCGGTGGCCATCCCCGGCAGCGGCTGCGGGGCCGGCGCGCCGTGCAGGTTCATGTACGACGCGGCCAGCGAGCAAACGAAGGTCGGGATCGCAGCCAGGCTGAAGGCGAGCAGCACGCAGGCCAGCAGCAATTGCCGGCTCACCGGCATCTCGCTCGGGTCGACCCAGGGCACGTGCTGCCGGCGCCGCCGCGAGAACACCATCCAGCCGACCAGCAGCCCCGCGCCGTGCACGCAGAACGCGTTCGCGGCCCACAGGAACGGGCGCACGTGCACGGTGGGGTCGTCGTGGTGCAGCGTCGTGAAGCCGAGCGAGATCACGACCACGGTGAACGTCACGGCGATGAGCGTGTCCAGGATCGGGTCGAACGGCGCCGACGACAACTGCACGTGCCCGATGCCCACGCCGTAGCCCTTGCGGAAATAGCGCACCACCTCCTCCACCGAGCGTGCCGACGCGAACGCGGCGCAGCACATCAGCACGAACAGCCGGTGCTGCATCTGGTCGAGCCGCTCCGACAGCAGCACCGCGGCCGGCGATCCGCCGATCGTGCGCAGCAGGTCGGGGCTGGCGGCGGAGAAGTCGCTCATGTCGCGCTCCAGGGCCTTGCAGTCGTTCACGAAGCGCGTGGCGTACGGCGACTTGAAACGCGGCGCTTCGAGCCCGTCGTCGGCCGGTGGCGCGAACTTCAGCAGCAGCATCTTCAGCCGGCACCACTTCTGGGCGATGGTGTAGGCGCGGCCCTCCGTGAAATCGGCACGCGTGAACGCCTTGCCGAGCCGGGGCATGACGATGTTGCGCAGGAACGTCTCGTCCAGTTCGAAGGTGGTGGTGGGCGACGCCAGCTCGTTGGCCATGTCCTGCGCCTTGGCCGGCACCACGGCCCAGTTGTGCATGACTTCGCGGATCACCTGCTCCACGCTGGAGAAGATCGGCAGCATGGGCGACAGGCCGGTGACGATCAGCAGCGCCACGAGCCACGCGTTGTCCCGCGTGACCCCCGACACCTCCAGCAGCTCGATGTCCGACAGCGAGCCGCTGTAGAGCATCACGAACACCACGAGGTACAGCACGACCAGCGTCAGGCAGTACAGGGTGGCCGTCCCCAGGAAGCGCCACAGCGGCGTGAAGCTGCGCGGGGGCGCGAAGGCCAGCAGCTCGGAGTCGGCCGTCGCGCGGCACGATTCGGCCTTCGTCCAGGTGTTGAATTGCCGATAGCCGAAGGCCGAGATGACGATGGCGGCGAACGCCAGCTGGAACCAGAGCGCGTAGGCGGACACGATGCCGTCTCCCTTCGGGGCAGTCGAGATCGGTGCCCGAGCCTGCTCGTCGTCGCCGCGCCTGCCCCGGGGTGCGGTCGCTCGGGCTGCGCGGCCTCGCGGGTCGCGCAGCGACATCGTCGAGCGATCGCCCCGCCGTTTCATCCCCCGAAAGGATGAAGGGGAGGCTTCAAGATAGGGGTACGGGATGGGGCATGCGGGCCACCGTCCGCGCGCGAGGGCGGGGGATGCCGGCGGGGCCGTCGACGGCCCCGCCCGCGTCGGCCGACGGTGGCGTTCAGTGCCGCTTGAAGTACTGCACTTCGCGCTCGTGCTGCTCGGCCTTCTCGCGCGAGTCGAACGTGCCCAGGTTGCGCCGCTTGCCGGTCGTCGGGTCGAGCTTGCGCGAATAGAGGCGGTACTGGCCGCTGCTGAGCTTGCGGATCATGGCGTGGCTCCTGTCTTCGATGGCCTCCCGGGGCAGGTGCCGGGCCCAGGGCGGGCCGGGCGGCTGCATGCGCAGGGCGGTCTCGGCTGTGGTACAATGGAGGTCTCCCTTTGTGATCCGCCCCTGCCGATTCGTCGCGGGCAGACACACCGAGATCCGAGGCGATCTCCTTCCTTGCCAGACTCCCTGATTGCTTCATGCGGTCGTCTTGTTCTGGTTGCCGCTGGCCGCGGCGAATGACCCTGCGTGCCAGCCGCCGGACCGAGTCCTCTCCCGCGTGCGCCCCGAGCGCATCCATAGCATCAGCCCGGCTTCGTCCCGCTAGCGACGAGCCAAGAAGGATTTCCATCCAGACTCAACAACAGTTCGGGAAGTACCTCGTTTCTTCCTCTGCCCGCCGCGATCACGGCGGCCGCTTCTACACCGCCCTGCTGGCCATCCGCAGCGGCCGTGGCAGCATGACTCACGAGCGCGTCGTGCGCTTCGATTCCCAATTCGATTCGCAAGACGCGGCGCTGGGCTTCGCCCAGGCGCAGGCGGCGGCGTGGATCGGTGAACGCAATCCCGGGCATCAGCCCCTTCGAACGGAGTAGGCTCATGGCCAAGGAAGAATTGATCGAAATGCGTGGCAAGGTCGACGAGATGCTGCCCGATTCGCGCTACCGCGTCACCCTCGAGAACGGCCACCAGCTCGTGGCCTACACGGGCGGCAAGATGCGCAAGCACCACATCCGCATCCTCGCAGGCGACCAGGTCACCCTCGAGCTCTCCCCCTACGACCTGACCAAGGGCCGCATCACGTTCCGGCACCTGGATCGCCAGGGCTCACGTCCGGCCACGCCGCAGCGTCGCTGAGCTCGCCCCACCCCTCATCCCGCGGCCGCCTCCCCGTCTGGAGGCGGTCGCCGCTTGCCGGCATCGATGCCGGCGGGCTTTTCCAACGCATTCAAAAAGGAATGAACATGACGACTGAAACTGGCACCGTGAAGTGGTTCAACGAAACCAAGGGCTTCGGCTTCATCACCCCCGACACCGGCGGCAAGGACCTGTTCGCGCATTTCAAGGAAATCCAGAGCACCGGCTTCAAGTCGCTGGCCGAGAACCAGCGCGTGGAGTTCGAAGTCGGCCAGGGCCAGAAGGGCCCGCAGGCGATGCGCATCAAGGTGCTCTGAGCTTGACGGCGGCGGCCCGGGCAGCGATGCCCGGGCGCGGCCGGAGACGACGCGGGCCCCGCCCGCCGACGCTCCTGCCGGATCGCCTGCGAAACGCGGCATCGGTTCGCCGCGCTTCGCCGCACCAATGAAAAAAGCCCGCAGCGCGTTCGCGCTGCGGGCTTTCCTTTTGGCGCGCCGACGCGCCAGGGATTCGGCGCGCGATTGCGCTGGCCAGGCGAAAGAAAGCACCCGAAGGGGGCGCGCACCATGGCCTCCCGGCTACTTGCTGCGCTTCGAATCGGGTCGCCCGGCGTCACCCGATGGGTTCCTGAGCCCTTCGACGAGGGCGCTCAGGGCTGAATCCAGCGGCGTCGGCCCCACCTTCGCGGGCAGCAGGAGCCCCTCGATCGAAAGCAAGGTCATGCCGTGGACCAGGCCCCAGCAGGCTGCCGCCTGGCCTTCGATCGGCCGCTCGCGAACGCTCCGGGCGGCATGGCCGCGATGCAGCAGGCCGAGGACCACCTCGAATACCGCCATCGCCCGCTCATCGAGATGCATTCCGACCGCCTTTCCTTCTTCCGCGCTGAACATCAGGCGGTAGAGGGCCGGGTTGTCCACTCCGAACGCGACGTAGGCGCGGGATACGCAGGCGAGTTCTTCGAACAGGGTCGTGGGCGCCTCGGCCTTCGCTGCCTCCAGCGATTCGCGCAGCCGGTCAAAGCCGATCATCGCCAGTTCGACGAGCAGGGCGGCCTTGTCGGGGAAGTGCTTGTATGGCGCCCCGTGGCTCACGCCTGCCCGGCGGGCGACTTCCCGCAGCGTGAACTGCCAGTTCCTTTCCTCCCGAAGCATGTCCAGCGCCGTCTCGATGACGACACGGCGAAGGTCGCCATGGTGGTAGGGGCGGCTGGATGAGTCCGGCATGGGGCGACGATGCTTTGCGCAAATGAAGTTGACAGTGACTACTTTAACGCCTATCGTCAGGCCCCTGAAGTTTCTACTGTCTACATCGGAGCGGCCATGGAAGCCATTTCAAGGACTCTGGACGCCGATCGCCTGGGCGAGCTGCTGGCCGCCCAGCGTGCAGCGTTCCTGCGTGAAGGAGCGCCCTCGCTGGCACGCCGGCGCGCCGACCTGGAGCGGTTCCGGGCCACGATCATCCGCCACCGCAAGGAAATCGAAGACGCCATCGACGCCGACTTCGGGCATCGATCCCGGCACGAAACGGCGATCATGGAGGTGGGCGGGGTCGCCGAGGGAACGAAGTACCTGCTCCGGAACCTGCGCAGGTTCATGGCGCCGACCCGCCGCCACGTGGCGCTGCACATGCGGGCGGGCAGCGCGCGCATCGAATACCAGCCGCTCGGCGTCGTCGGCGTCATGTCGCCCTGGAACTATCCGGTGAACCTCGCGTTGATGCCTGCCATCACGGCGATCGCCGCTGGAAACCGGGTGATGCTGAAGCCCTCGGAGTTCACCCCGGCCACCAACGCGCTGATCGCCAAGATGCTGGGCGGCATCTTTTGCGAAGAACAGTTCGCCGTGGTGACCGGCGATGCGGCCATCGGGGCGGCGTTCTCTGCCTTGCCGTTCGACCACCTCGTCTTCACCGGCAGCACCGAGGTGGGCAGGTCGGTGATGAAGGCCGCCAGCGACAACCTCGTGCCCGTCACCCTCGAACTGGGAGGCAAGTCGCCGGCCATCGTCGCGAAGGGCCAGGCCCTGGACCCGCCGGCGGCGGCGATTGCCTTCGGCAAGTTGCTCAGTGCCGGCCAGACCTGCATCGCCCCTGACTACGCACTGGTCCACCATGACGACGTCGACGCGTTCGTCGCGGCGTACGACCGGAAGGTGTCGGCCTTCTATGCCGACGGACCGACGAGCGAGCACTACACGTCGATCTTCAACGCGCGACATCGAGCACGCCTGCAGGGCCTGATCGACGATGCGCGCTCGAAGGGGGCGCGCGTCATCGAGGTCGGGAATCGACCCGGCGACGCGTCCCGGCGTCCCAACACGATGGCTCCGATGGTGGTGCTGGGTGTCACCGACGCGATGCGCCTCGCCCATGAGGAGATCTTCGGCCCGATCCTGCCGATCCTCGCCTGCAGCGACACCGATGAGGCGATCGCCCTCGTGAATGCGCGGCCGCGTCCGCTCGCGCTCTACTATTTCGGTCCGGATGATCAGGACAGACGCAAGGTCTTGAGCCAGACGACCTCGGGCAACGTCACCATCAACGGGACCCTCATGCACATCGCCCAGGACGACCTGCCCTTCGGCGGAGTCGGGCCGAGCGGCATGGGCGCCTACCACGGCATCGAGGGCTTCCGGACCTTCAGTCATGCGAAGGGGATCTACGTGCAGGGACGCTGGAACCTCGCCAACCTGCTGCACGCCCCTTTCAGGCAACCGATCGACGCCATCCTCAACCTGATCCTTCGATGATCGGAATGCGGATGTCGAGGTCAATCCGGGGAGTATCGAGACATGGTCGCTGACACGTCATTGCCGCTGCGCGGCGCCTGCGAATGCGGCGCCTGCTCGTTCGAGGTGCATGCGTCCCTCAAAGCCAGGTTCCGCTGCCACTGCCTGATCTGCCAGGCCTTCAACGACAAGCCGTTCGCCGATGTGCTCGTCGCCCGCGCCAGGCAGGTCGTGCTGAAGAATGCGGGCGACATCTCGTTCAGGAAGTACCGTCCGCCACCGAACTTCGACCGCGGGCGCTGCCGCGCTTGCGGCAAGCCTGTCGTGGAGGTTGCGGGCATCGGACCGTTCAAGGTGATGTTCATCCCTGCCGGCAACTTCGAGAGCGGCGCTCGTCTTCCACCACCTCGGATGGATATCTTCTACCACCGTCGCGTGCGGGACATGCCCGATGGCCTGCCCCGATACAGCGGCTATTTCTCGAGCGAGCTGGCTGTCGGCAGATTGATCATGAGCGGGTTGTGAGCCGCCGCCGGTGCATCTGCAACCCATTCACGGACGCCGACCTTCGGCGCATCCTGGTGCGGTCGCCCAACTTCAGCGTCGTGCCGCCAAGCTGAAGTGGTCAGCCTCGTCTGTCTGGTCGCACGGCGTCACCTCGCATTGCACGGTGATGTGACGGATGCCGAAGTCCTTGTCCATGCGCGCCCGGACCGCAGGCAACACCTGCGTCTCGCCATGCGTCGCTGGCTCCGTCACCAGGTGAACCGTGAGAGTCGTCTTGTCACTGGAGACCGACCAGACGTGAAGGTCGTGCAGGCTCCTGACGCCCGGCACGCCGAGCAGCGCTTCCCTGACCTTCTCCAGGTCGACGTCCTCCGGCACGCCTTCGAGCAATATGTTGATGCTTGACGTCAACAAGGTCATCGTGCGAGGGACGACCCAGAGCCCGATGAGGATGGCGACCGCGGAGTCCACCCAGGCCCAGCCCGTGAACCGGATGACGGCCGCGCCGAGGATGACGCCGATGGAGCCGATCATGTCGGCCCAGACCTCCAGGTAGGCTCCCTTGACGTTGAGGCTCTCCTCTTGTCCGCTGCGCAGGACCTTCATGCTCAGGAGGTTGACCACCAGGCCCACGACGGCGATGCCCAGCATCAGGTTCGATTGGATTTCCGGCGGCGCCTTCAGGCGAAGATAGGCTTCCCACAGGATGTAGGCCGCCACCACCAGGAGAAGCATGGCGTTGAAGGCCGCAGCCAGGATTTCGAACCGGTGATAGCCGAACGTGCGTTTCGAGTCGGCAGGGCGTTTCGCGATATGGATGGCCATCAGCGCGATGCCCAGGGCGGCGGTGTCCGTGAACATGTGCGCCGCATCCGACAGAAGGGCGAGGCTGCGGGCAATCAGGCCGCCAGCGAGCTCGACGACGAGGAAAGCGCCGGTCAGTGCGAGCGCGATCTTGAGCGACTTCTCGCTGGCTCCGGCGGCATGGTCATGCCCGGCGGGCCGTCCGTGCGCGTGGCCATGAGCGCGGGCGTGCTCCCCGTGCCCGTGTCGGTGGGCGTGTTCTTCGGTCATGTCGCTTCCCTGGGGAGCAGATGGGACGGCGCCTGCTCGGTGCCTTCCTCCTCATCGCGTCGATGGAACAGGCGGTACAGAACGGGCAGCACCAGCAGTGTCA
>JBJMWE010000229.1:0-4522 GCA_045810285.1 Vitreoscilla sp.
CGTCGCGACGATCCCGGCGCGGCTCGCCGCGCCTCGCGCCGAAGCGGCGAGCGATGCGCCTGCGAGGCCCTCACTGCGACCGGGAGCGCTCGAGCGCATCGCCGACGTGCCGATCTATGCCGTCGACCCGATCGTTCGCCGCGCGCCGGCGCTGCAGCGCACGGCTGACGCGCGGCCGCCGTCCGTCGGCATCCCGAGCGAGCTCGCGGCGGAGCGCGGCATCGTCGACGGGACGCCGGTCCGCGTCAGCCAGGGCGGGGCGCGCGTCGTCCTTCCGGCCCGCGTCGATCCGTCGCTCGCCGCCAACGTCATCCGCATCGCCGCGGCGCATCCGCTGACGGCCCCGCTCGGACCGATGTTCGGCACGCTGACCATCGAAGCGCTTGCTGCTGGCGACGCCGCCGCGGCGACTGCGTCGTCGCGCGAGGCGGCACCGTCGTGAACTTCGACGCCGTCACCAGCTACGGCAGCGGCCTGCTCGGCGGCTACTGGCCGGTCCTCTGGACGGTGGCGAAGATCGTCGCGGTCGTCGTTCCGCTTCTGCTGTGCGTCGCCTACCTGACGCTGTGGGAGAGAAAGGCGATCGGCTGGAGCCAGATCCGCCCCGGCCCCAACCGCGTCGGCCCGCTGGGACTGCTGCAGCCCATCGCCGACGCCGTCAAGCTGATCTTCAAGGAGATCATCGTGCCGACGGCGGCCAACCGGGGCCTCTTCTTCCTCGGCCCGATCATGACGATCATGCCGGCGCTCGCCGCCTGGGCAGTGGTGCCGTTCGGTCCCAACGCCGCGGTGTCGAACATCAACGCCGGCCTGCTGTTCGTCATGGCGATCACGTCGATGGAGGTCTACGGCGTCATCATCGCCGGCTGGGCGTCGAACTCGAAGTACGCCTTCCTCGGCGCGCTGCGCGCCTCGGCGCAGATGGTGAGCTACGAGATCGCGATGGGCTTCGCCCTCGTGGTGGTGCTCATGGTCTCCGGCAGCCTGAACATGACCGAGATCGTTCAAGGCCAGGGCCGCGGCTTCTTCGCCGAGCACGGCCTCACCTTCCTGAGCTGGAACTGGCTGCCGCTGCTGCCGATCTTCGGCGTCTACGTGATCTCGGGAATCGCCGAGACCAACCGGGCGCCGTTCGACGTCGTCGAGGGCGAGTCGGAGATCGTCGCCGGCCACATGGTCGAGTACTCGGGCATGGCGTTCGCGATGTTCTTCCTGGCCGAGTACGCCAACATGATCCTGGTCTCGACGCTGTGCGTGATCATGTTCCTGGGCGGCTGGCTCCCGCCGTTCGGCTTCCTGTCGTTCATCCCGAATTTCATCTGGCTGTTCGCCAAGGTGTTCTGCGTGGTGTCCATGTTCCTGTGGGTGCGCTCGACGTTCCCGCGGTATCGCTACGACCAGATCATGCGCCTGGGCTGGAAGATCTTCATCCCCGTGACGCTGGTCTGGCTGGTCGTCATCGGGCTGTGGATGCAGTCCCCGCTGTCGATCTGGAAATGAGGCGAGGCTAGAAAACCATGTCTGCTACCACTGTTGCCAAGCCGGGCTTCTCGTTCAAGGACTTCTTCTCGAGCTTCCTGCTCGTGGAGCTGTTCCGCGGCATGAAGCTGACGGGCAAGTACTTCTTCTCCCCGACGATCACCGTGCAGTTCCCGGAGGAGAAGACGCCGATGTCGCCGCGCTTCCGCGGCCTGCACGCGCTGCGCCGCTACGACAACGGCGAGGAACGCTGCATCGCCTGCAAGCTGTGCGAGGCCGTGTGCCCCGCGATGGCCATCACGATCGAATCGGACGTGCGCAACGACGGCACGCGCCGCACGACGCGCTACGACATCGACCTGACCAAGTGCATCTTCTGCGGCTTCTGCGAGGAGAGCTGCCCGGTGGACTCGATCGTCGAGACGCACATCTTCGAATACCACGGTGAGAAGCGGGGCGACCTGTACTTCACCAAGGACATGCTGCTCGCCGTCGGCGACCGCTACGAACGCGAAATCGCCGCCGCCAAGGAGGCCGACGCCAAGTACCGCTGAAAGCCTCCGGGCTGCCGGCGTCACTGGCCAAGCATTGCCATGACAACCATCTCCGTCCTGTTCTACATCTTCTCGGCCGTGCTGCTGGCCTCGTCGTTCGGTGTGATCACCGCGCGTTCGACCGTGCACGCCGCGTTGTTCCTGGTGCTGGCGTTCTTCAACGCCTCGTGCCTGTGGATGATGCTCAAGGCCGAATTCCTCGCCATCACGCTCGTGCTGGTGTACGTCGGCGCCGTCATGGTGCTGTTCCTGTTCGTGGTGATGATGCTGGACATCAACACCGAGGAACTGCGCGCCGGCTTCTGGAAGGCGTTCCCGCTGGCCGCCCTGGTGGGCGTGCTGATCGCGCTCGAGATGGCGCTGGTGCTGCTGGGCGGCTTCAGCCGCGCCGCCGCGCCGGTGGCCGACGCCGTGGCCCAGAAGATGGGCAACACGCGCCTGCTGGGCATCGAGGTCTACACGAACTACCTGTACCCGCTGCAGATCGCCGCCGTGCTGCTGCTGGTGGCCATCATCTCGGCCATCGCGCTGACGCTGCGCGAACGCAAGGACACCAAGGCGATCGATCCGGCCCTCGCGCTGCGCGCGCGCAAGGCCGAGCGCCTGCGCATCGTCAAGATGGCGCCGACGATCGAGGTCGCATCCATGCCGGCCGCCCCCGCGGCGGAGCCCGGCAAAGAGGGAGGCAAGGCATGAACTTCACCGAGATCTCGCTGCCGCACTACCTGACACTCGGCGGCATCCTGTTCGCCCTGTCGGTCATCGGCATCTTCCTGAACCGCCGCAACCTGATCGCGCTGCTGATGGCCATCGAGCTGATGCTCCTGGCCGTCAACATGAACTTCATCGCCTTCTCGCACTACCTGGGCGACATGGGCGGCCAGGTGTTCGTGTTCTTCATCCTGACGGTGGCCGCGGCGGAATCCGCGATCGGCCTGGCCATCCTGGTCGTGCTGTTCCGCAACCGCGCCACCATCGCCGCCGACGAACTCGACGCGCTGAAGGGCTGATCCAAGACATGTCTGCCAATCTCTCCCTCACCCAGCTGGTCGCGGTGCCGGTGGCGCCGCTGGTCGGCGCGATCGTCGCGGGCCTGTTCGGCAAGCAGATCGGACGCGCGAACGCGCACCGCATCACCATCCTGGGCGTCGGCATCGCGTTCGTGCTGTCGTTCATGACGCTGCTGTCGGTCGTCAACGACGGCGCGCACTTCTCCGGCACCGTCTACGAATGGATGAACGCCGGCGGCCTGAAGATGGAAGTCGGCTTCCTCATCGACGGCCTGACCGCGATGATGATGTGCGTCGTGACCTTCGTGTCGCTGATGGTGCACATCTACACCATCGGCTACATGGAAGAGGATCCGGGCTACCAGCGCTTCTTCTCGTACATCTCGCTGTTCACGTTCTCGATGCTGATGCTCGTGATGAGCAACAACTTCCTGCAGCTGTTCTTCGGCTGGGAAGCGGTGGGCCTCGTCTCGTACCTGCTGATCGGCTTCTGGTTCAAGAAGAAGACGGCCATCTTCGCCAACCTGAAGGCCTTCCTGGTCAACCGCGTCGGCGACTTCGGCTTCATCCTGGGCATCGGCCTGATCTCCAGCCATGCGCACACGCTGAACTACGCGGAGGCGTTCGACGCCTTCACGAAGGCCGGCGGCCTGGCCAACGTGGCCTTCGGCCTGGGCACCGACTGGATGCTGGTCTCCGTCGTGTGCATCTGCCTGTTCATCGGCGCCATGGGCAAGTCGGCGCAGTTCCCGCTGCATGTGTGGCTGCCGGACTCGATGGAAGGCCCGACCCCGATCTCGGCGCTGATCCACGCGGCAACCATGGTGACCGCCGGTATCTTCATGGTGACCCGCATGTCGCCGCTGTTCGAGCTGTCGGACACCGCACTGAACTTCGTGCTGGTGATCGGCTCGATCACGGCGCTGTTCATGGGCTTCCTGGGCATCATCCAGAACGACATCAAGCGCGTCGTCGCGTACTCCACGCTGTCGCAGCTGGGCTACATGACGGTGGCGCTGGGCCTGTCGGCCTACCCGGTGGCCGTGTTCCACCTGATGACGCACGCCTTCTTCAAGGCCTTGCTGTTCCTCGCCGCGGGCTCCGTGATCATCGGCATGCACCACGACCAGGACATCCGCAACATGGGCGGCCTGCGCAAGTACATGAAGATCACGTACTGGACGTCGCTGGTGGGCTCGCTCGCGCTGATCGGCACGCCGTTCTTCGCCGGCTTCTACTCGAAGGACTCGATCATCGAGGCCGCGCACGCCAGCCACCTGCCAGGTGCCGGCTTCGCGATCTTCTCCGTGACCGCCGGCGTGTTCGTCACGGCGTTCTACTCGTTCCGCATGTTCTTCCTGGTCTTCCACGGCAAGGAACGCTTCCACGACAAGCCGTTCCCGGCCGCCGACGAGGAACCGGTCGCGGCGCTGGAGGAAGACGACGCGCACGGCGACCATGGCCATGCGCACGGTCACG
>JBJMWE010000230.1:0-17421 GCA_045810285.1 Vitreoscilla sp.
GAGCCTGACGCATGTCCAATGTCGATTTCGCTGACTACAAGTTCACCGTCAAGGAAGGCCAGCCCAGCCGAGCAGGCGCCGAGGCCCCAACGTGGCTCATGTGCGAACCGATGACCAGCGAACTGAGCATCGTGGGGGACAAGGGCTTCTTGAGTCTCCGGTTGCCAGAAGGCACGACGGTCGACCAAGCGCACGAGATCGCCCGCTACATCCAGATGTACATCACCCGAATCCAGTACACGCGCCTTCCTTAACCGGCTGGCGTACTCAAGCTGTTCCCGCCTGAACGCCAGTCCCGTGCAGGCATCGCCGGCCAATGGCTGCGCGTACTGGACGCCTGGTGCCGGTGACAGTCTGCCGGCCGGTTGGATGCCAGTCGGCTTCAAGCCTTAGGACGCGCCGCGGATCTACGGTAAGCCGGCACAGGACGCGCGGCCGCCCGCGCCGTGCGACGAGCGGCCATACCTTCCCTTCGACCAGTTCGAGTTCGACCAGAAGGCCGACGCTGCGGCCTGGCGCCTCACCGGGGAACTGCTAAACCGAGCGCGCGCTGCCATAAGGCAGGCAGCACCGTCCGTTGCGGTTGCTTTACGACGCAGAGCGCTCGAGCGTCCCGGTCGCGATGCTTAGATCTTCAACTGCCGATCGCAGCTGTGACCCCAGGCGATCGGCGAACTTAGAAACGTCGTCACCCGCCGGTCTGCCATTAAAGGCTTGCATGATCGGCCTCTGCCGCTCGAGCAGATCGATTACGCCAAACGCGCGCGAGAGGCGGATCGCTACCTGGTTCGGCAGAGGGACGAGTAGAAGCAGCGTTCCCGGATCCAGCCGCGGGATCACCTCCCAGCGGCCAGTCACGTTGAACAACACTTTCACTACACCGGGGGCGCCGTCAGTTGCGTGTGCCTCGCCGCACAGTCGTGCAATCTCCGCCAGCGAGTCCCGAGCGTCGCGCATCTTCGCGAGGTTGGCGGCAGCGGTGACCTTGGCACGCGCGTCTTCGTCTGCCGCGCGACGATGGGCCTCGCTCTGACTAAACCGCAGCGCAAACAATGCGGCTACAAAAGTTGCGATCGCACCTAACAACGTGAACAGGTTGTTTGCGAACGGTGTTCCCCACCAAGCTGCAAAGCACTGCCACGTGGCGCACCACCCATAGATCTCGTTTGAGCACATTTGGCACAGCCTCCTCTGCGGAGGATTGTGGCGGAAGCTGCGGCGGACACGATGCCGGCAGCGCGCGCGATCCGCATGAAGGCTGGTACGCCGGCAGAAGCGCCCTCTGTCGCACTTCTCAGTACCGCATTCAGAGGTCAGACTCGCTCCCTTCCCAACAAGGATAGAGGCCGAGATGCGGAAGATTCTTCTGGCGGCGTACCTGGTCGGCGACCTTGCCACGATGGCGAAGTTGATCTTTTTCGACTGCTACAGCTACACGTGGTGGAACTGGGTCATCGCGATTCCCGTCGACGTGTTCCAGGGTGCGATCTGGCCAATCTACTGGGGCGTCCTCCGCCCCTTGATGGGTGGTGGCTGTTGAATCACCGCGGTTGGTGACCCCAGACCATGAACGCCGCCTGCAGCGCTAGGAACGACGGCTCGCGCTCCTCGTCGCTGGACAGTCCCGTGACGGTCACGCGTGCGCCAGTCAGCGCCGACGTCATCGGAACGAACTGAAGCGGCTTGCCGGTGAGTTCACACCACAGAGCCACGAGCCGATCCGCATGCGCGCCCTTTGGCCGCTCGCCCCTCTCAATCCGCAGCAGGAGCGAAATCCTCATGTCCAGACGCGCAGCCAGCGGCGTGCCGGTCATGCCCAGGTAGACGAGGTCGTCGAGCAGCTTGGGCCAGTCGACACGAGCCGTCTGACTGCCGCGGGTCATTGGCCGCCCCAGCCCAGGCGGAACGCCGCCGCATCAGTCGCTCGAGAGCGCAGTTCGCTGACACAGCGGCTCAGTAGCTCGCGAACCCGCGCATTGAAGACGCCGGCGAAGGTGATTGCGTGGGGGTTCTCCGCACGAACGAGTACGCGCTCGACACGCAGGACCAAGCATTCATGCCCCAGTCGGCGGAAGCGATCTCCGCCAACACGGCTAGTTGCTCGTCGGGAACCAGCGCGGCAGCAATGCCCGTATCAGGAGGTCGCCGTACGAGCTGACCAGTGACCCGGCAATGACGAGAGCGAACCCATGCAACTGCAGCAGCGCGTCGCCAATGGAGAAAGTGATGCGGTTGAAATACGCCGGATTGATTGCATGGAGCGGGCCGGGTCCGGGCAGCATCGGCGATTCATCGAGCGCGTTTTTCGTCCGCTTGATGCCTTCACGCAGGGTGTACCGCATCGTCATCCAAACGCCAGTGCCGATGACGAAGTTGCCGGCGCGAGCGACCTGTGATGCGTCCTTGAGAAAGTAGGAGGCCGCGACGCCTCCCGCGAGGATCAATGTGGCGAGTGGATAGAGGTACCTCGCATCGCAAACTACAAACGACCAGTGACGTCTCATTGGGTGTGCCTTTCTATGCAACTTGCCAATCATGCATTGGTCTGAGCAGGGCATCAGGCCGCGCGTTCGAATGGCACGACGTTCGAGGCGACTGGCTTGGACAGGTACTCGGCCCACGCCTCGAGCAACGCGCGGCGCTCCTGCGTGAACTGCGCGCGGTTGTAGGCCGCCCGGATCTTGTCCTCTTCCTTGTGCGCGAGGCAGGCTTCGATGACGTCGGGGCGCGCGGCCGCCGTCTCGTTGGCCCAGGTGGAGAACGTCGAGCGACACAGGCCGTGCACGGTCGTCTCGTTCTGCACCTTCATGCGCTTGAGCACCGTGAGCATGCCCATGTTCGACAGCGGCGAGTCCTCGAGCACGGGCGACGGGAAGACGAAGCGGGAGTCGAGCTTCTGCTGCTCGCGCAGGATCGCGACCGCGCGCGGCACCAGGTGGACGGTGTGCAGCTCGCCACCCTTCATCCGCTCGCCCGGCACAAGCCAGACGCCGGCCTCGAGGTCGAATTCGGGCCACGTCGCGCCGATGACCTCGCCCGTGCGCGCCGTCGTCAGCATCGCCAGCTCGAGGCAGCGTGCGGCGATGCCCTGCTGGTCTCGCAGTTGCGCCATGAACGCGGGCGCCTCGCGGTACGGCAAGGCCGCGAACGCGCCGCGCTTGCGCTTGTCCTGGCCCTCGGCCATCTTGCGCTTGATCGCCGCCGCAGGGTTGCTGGTGCAGTGGCCGAGGAACATCGCGTCTTCGAACACGGCATCCAGGCGCTGGCGCACGCGCTGCAGCGTCTCCGGCACCTTGACCTCGGCATCGGCCAGGGATCGCACGCCGACAGGGCCTCAAGCAGGCCGGCGGCGTGATGGAGTCGATCGGCGCGTCGTGCCACAGGCTCTCGGGCACGTGGTGCTCAAGCGAGGCGATCCACTGCGCGGCGTGCTTGTCGGTGCGCGACGGCTCGATCACGCGCTCGTGATAGTCGCGGGCCACGCGCGCCAGCGTCAGGCGGTCACGCTTCGCGGCGGCCTTCTGCGCTTGCTCCTTGGCCTGGGCCACGACACGCTTCGTCTCGCGAGCATCGATCGGGTCAACGTCGAGGGCCAGCTGCTCACGCGCGTTGTGCGCCAGGCTGCGCGCCAACGTGAGGCCATCGCCGGCCTGCGCAGCGCTGCCGCGGCGCGCCACGCCGAGCCCCATCTCGCGGCGCTTGCCGGATGCGGCCGTGTAGCGGAAGACCCAGCTGGAGGATTCGCCGCGGACTCGCAACAGGAGTCCGCCACCGTCTGAGAGGTCGCCTTCACAGGCGTTTTGAACCTGCCTTCACCGTCAGCTGGTGAAGGTTCGTCGAGGTGCGTTTGCGTGCCATTCCCAAGCCCCTTGTTCCACCGTCTTGTCCGCCAGTTGTTGGCGAGTGCTTGATGAACTGTGAATCCACCTCGGCGGATTGAGAACAGTGTGGGAGAGGGAAAAACGTCGTCAAATCAACGACTTAAGGAGAAAGGCCCCAGACTGTTTCACCACTATGGTGGACTGTCTGGGGCCATTGTCCTGGCGGAGTTGGAGGGATTCGAACCCTCGATGCAGCTCATCACCGCATGCTCCCTTAGCAGGGGAGTACCTTCGACCACTCGGCCACAACTCCAACCTAAGCTGGCATTCTAGCCTGGATTTCGCGGGCCGATCAAGCAGCGGAGGCCGGTTCTTCCAGGTCGAAGGCCTTGTGCAGCGCGCGCACCGCGAGCTCCATGTACTTCTCGTCGATGACCACGGACGTCTTGATCTCGCTGGTGGTGATCATCATGATGTTGATGCCCTCCTCGCTGAGCGTGCGGAACATCTTGGAGGCCACGCCGACGTGGCTGCGCATGCCGATGCCCACGATCGAGACCTTGCAGATCTTCGGGTCGCCCACGACGCTGGCCGCGCCGGTGGCCGGGGCCACCTTGTTCTTGAGCAGGTCCATCGTGCGCGCGTAGTCGTTGCGGTGCACGGTGAACGAGAAGTCGGTCTTGCCGTCGTGCGAGACGTTCTGGATGATGACGTCCACGTCGATGTTGGCCTCGGCCACGTCGCCGAGGATCTGGTAGGCGATGCCCGGCTTGTCGGGGACGCCCATCACGGTGACCTTGGCCTCGTCGCGGTTGAACGCGATGCCCGAAACGACTGCTTGTTCCATGTTGACGTCTTCCTCGAAGGTGATCAGCGTGCCCGAGCGGGCTTCTTCATTGATGTCGATGTTCCAGTCGGTGAAGCTGGACAGCACGCGCAGCGGCACCCGGTACTTGCCGGCGAACTCCACCGAGCGGATCTGCAGCACCTTGGAGCCGAGGCTGGCCATCTCGAGCATCTCCTCGAACGAGATGGTCTGCAGGCGGCGCGCTTCCGGCACGACACGCGGGTCGGTGGTGTAGACGCCATCGACATCGGTATAGATCAGGCATTCGGCTGCCTGCATCGCGGCGGCGATCGCCACGGCCGACGTGTCGGAGCCGCCCCGGCCCAGCGTCGTGATGTGGCCGGCCTCGTCGATGCCCTGGAAGCCGGTGATGACGACGACCTTGCCGGCCGCCAGGTCGGCACGCACGCGCACGTCGTCGATGCTCTCGATGCGCGCCTTGGTGTACGACGAGTCCGTCTTCACCGCGACCTGCCAGCCCGTGTAGCTGACGGCCTCCAGGCCTTCGGCCTGCAGCGCCAGCGACAAAAGGCCCACCGACACCTGCTCGCCGGTGGAGGCGATCATGTCGAGCTCGCGGTCGGACGCGGCCGTGTTGACGCCCGGGAACAGTTCCTTGGCCAGGCCCAGCAGGCGATTGGTCTCGCCGCTCATGGCCGACGGCACGACGACCATCTGGTGGCCGGCACGCGCCCATTTGGCGACGCGTTTGGCGACGTTGCGAATCCGCTCCGTCGAACCCATCGAGGTGCCACCGTACTTGTGAACTATCAATGCCATGGTCTGAAACGCCCGGTTGAAGCCGAGACAGGCTCGTGCGGCCTGCCGCCCAAACCTCCAAGTTTATCGCGCGATCAGGGGTTTTCCCGGGCGGGCCCGATTCGCGGCTGGTGGAGCGGCGCTTCTTTCGGCGCGAACACAACTTGCCTAGACAGGCCCAGCCTTCGCGTCGACCGCGGTCCACCGGGCGGCAGCCTTCGCCGGCTACGCAGGCGCCAGCCAACGCAGGCCCCATTGCGCCGCGCCCGGCGGTGCCCAGGCGCGGGCATCGATGCCCAGCCCGGGCACGAACAGCAGTGCCCCGGCACCATCGAACAGGAGCGGACCGTCGCGCCCCTCCGCAGGCACGCCCATCGACTGCCACTGCTTCTTCAGGCTGCGCGCCACGCCGGCCGGCTCGAGCAGGAAGCGCTCCCCGCCTGCGCGAGCGCGGACCTCGACCTGCGCCAGCCGGTGCGGCGCGATGCCGCGTTCGGTGGTGGCGAACACCTCCATCGTTCCGTTCCAGCCCGGAAAGTCGTATCGGTCGCAGCACGGCAGCGACTGCCTGCCGATGTCGCGCATGACGGCGCGCGCGGCCAGGTCGTCGGGGTTGTCGCTCGGGCGCGGCCCGGCGATCACCGTGAGTTCGCCACGCCATGACCGCAACATCCTGTCGCCCACCGGCCAGCGACGCGTCGCGTCGTCGACGGTCTCGGCCAGCAGGCGCTCGACGAGCGTTTGCGGCGCCGGGCCGGGCAGCAGGCGCGCGAGCCAGGCGCGCAGCGCGTTCGCGCGCCGCGCCGCCGACAGGGCGCGCCAGGCGGCCAGCGGCAGCGTGTCGCCGGCGCCAATGCGCAGCAGGTCCTCGCCGGCGACCTCGTCCAGCACCGCCCTCGCCTCGCCCGCACGACGCCCGACCGCGGCCAGGGCGGCATCGAGCTGCGGAAAGGCCTGCCGGAACGCCGGCAGCACCGCCTCGCGCAGGCGGCTGCGCGCGAAGCGCGGATCCGCGTTGCTCGGATCGCGTGCGAGCGCGACGCCCAGCGGCGCCAGGTAGGCGTCGATCTCGGCGCCCGTGCGGGCCAGCCACGGCCGGGCCCAGGCCAGGCCGTCACGTTCGACGATGCGCGGCATCGCGGCCAGCCCCGCGGGCCCCGCGCCGCGCAGGGCTTGCAGCAGCACCGTCTCGGACTGGTCGTGCGCGTGATGGCCCAGCAGCACGATGCCGGCGCCGGCGGCGCGCGCCATCCGTCCCAGCGCGGCGTAGCGTTCCCGTCGTGCCCACGCCTCGACGCTCTCGCCGCGCGCCGGCGCGCCCGCGAGGCGCGCGCACGCGAAGCCGACGTTCCAGCGCTCGCACAGCGCCTGGAGCTCGGCGGCCCAGCGGTCGGCCTGCGCCATCAGGCCGTGGTGGACATGCAGGGCGACGACGCTCGTCCCGAGCGACTCGCAGGCACGCGCCGTGGCGTGCAGCAACGCGACCGAATCGCGTCCGCCGCTGCAGGCAACCGCAACGACGGGGCGATTCATCGGGGACTCACCGGTCGGTGGTGTCGGAGAAACGGCCGTAGGCCATCAGGCGCTCCTGGCGCCGGGCCAGCAGTTCCTTGGGCTTGAGGTCGGCCACCTGGCGCAGGCCGTCGGCCAGCGCGCGCTTCAGGCTCGAGGCCATCGCCTTCGGGTCGCGATGGGCGCCGCCCACGGGCTCGCTGACGATCTTGTCGATCAGGCCCAGGGCCTTCAGGCGGTGTGCCGTGATGCCCAGCGCCTCGGCGGCCTCGGCCGCGCGCTCGGAGGTCTTCCACAGGATGGACGCGCAGCCTTCCGGCGAGATCACCGAGTAGGCCGAGAACTGCAGCATCAGCATCTGGTCGCAGACGCCGATGGCCAGCGCGCCGCCGGAGCCGCCCTCGCCGATGATGGTGGAGATGATGGGAACTTCCAGCTGCGCCATCTCGAAGATGCTGGCGCCGATGGCTTCGGACTGGCCACGCTCCTCGGCGCCGATGCCGGGGTAGGCGCCCATCGTGTCGATGAACGTGAAGACCGGCAGCCCGAACTTCTCGGCCGTCTTCATCAGGCGGATGGCCTTGCGGTAGCCCTCGGGGCGCGGCATGCCGAAGTTGCGCAGCTGGCGATCCTTGGTGTCGTAGCCGCGCTGGTGGCCCACGATCATGCAGGCCTGGCCGTTGAAGCGCGCGAGGCCGCCGACGATGGCGGCGTCGTCCGCGAACGAGCGGTCGCCGTGAAGTTCCTCGAATTCGGTGAAGACCTCGGCCGTGTAGTCCAGCGTCTGCGGGCGCTGCGGGTGGCGCGCGATCTGGTAGACCTGCCAGGGCTCGAGGCTGGAATAGATGTCCTTGGTGAGCTGCAGGCTCTTCTTGTCGAGGCGGTCGATCTCTTCCGAGATGTCGACGGCCGACTCGTTCTGCACGTAGCGCAGCTCCTCGATCTTCGACTCCAGCTCGGCGATCGGTTGCTCGAATTCCAGGAAGTGGCGTTTGGTCATCGTTTCTAGTCCTATTGCGCGGCGGTCAGCCCTTGACGGGATCGAGGCTGCGCCAGAGGTACCACGTGGCGACGGAGCGGTACGGAGCCCACCCTTCGCCCAGTTCGCGGGCCTCGGCGCGCGAGACCGGCTCGCCGCTGAAGTAATTTTCGCTGATTCCGCGGATCAGGTTCGGATCGTCCAACGGAAGCACGTTCGGACGCAGGAGATGGAAGATCAGGAACATCTCGGCGGTCCAGCGGCCGATGCCGCGGATGGCCACTAGTTCCTCGATGATGGCCTCGTCGTCCATGCCGTGCCACTGGCCCACGTGCACGGCGCCGCTGCTGAAGTTGTGGGCCAGGTCGCTCAGGTACTCGACCTTGCGCGCCGACAGCCCGGCGCCGCGCAGCGCCTCGGGCGCCAGCTCCAGCACCGCGGCAGGCTGCAGCAGCTCGACGTCGGGGCCGTCGACCGCCGCCACGAGCTTGCGCCAGACGCCCTGCGCGGACTTGGTCGACACCTGCTGGCCGACGATGGAGCGCGCGAGCGTGGTGAAGGCGTCGCCGTTGCTCTGCAGGCGGGCGTCGCCGAACTGCGGGATCAACTTCTTCATCACCCGGTCGCGCTTGACGAGGTGGCGGCAGGCGTCATCCCAGTACGCGGGCACGTCGCGGACGGATTCGGACACGGCGGCAGCGGCCGCGGCGCTCACCATGTCAGGCCTTCACCCAGGTGGTGCCTTCGGGGCCGTCCTTCAGCGTGATGCCGAGGTCGGCCAGCTCCTTGCGGATGCGGTCGGAGGCCGCGAAATCCTTGTCCTTCTTGGCCTGCGCGCGGGCCTCGATGCGGGCCTGGATCTCGGCGTCGGTCAGCGCGGCGCCGGCCTGCAGGAAGGCCTGGGGCGCCTGCTGCAGCACGCCCAGCGTGGCGCCGAGCGCGCGCAGCAGGTTCGCGGTATCGGCCGACTTGGTGCGGTTCAGGTCGGTGGCCATCTCGAACAGCACCGCCAGCGCGCCCGGCGTGTTGAAGTCGTCGTTCATCGCGTCCCGGAAGGCGGCCGCGCGCGGGTCGTTCCAGTCGATGGCGCGCGCGTCGACCGGCTGCTCCGCGGCGCCGGCAGCGCTGTCAGCGCGCAGGCCGACGGATCCCAGCGCGGTATAGAGGCGGCGCAGCGCGGAGCGCGCGTCCTCGAGGTGGGCGTCGCTGAAGTTGAACGGGCTGCGGTAATGCGTGCGCAGCATGAAGAAGCGCAGCGTCTCGCCGTCGAACTTCTGCAGGACGTCGCGGATGGTGAAGAAGTTGCCGAGCGACTTCGACATCTTCTCGTTGTCGACGTTCAGGAAGCCGTTGTGCAGCCAGTAGTTGACGAACGGATGCCCGAGGGCCCCCTCGCTCTGCGCGATCTCGTTCTCGTGGTGCGGGAACTGCAGGTCCATGCCGCCGCCGTGGATGTCGAAGCGTTCGCCGAGGACGGCGCACGACATCGCGGAGCACTCGATGTGCCAGCCCGGACGGCCGGGGCCGTACGCGCTGTCCCACTTGGCGTCGTCGGGCTCGGAGGGCTTGGCGGACTTCCACAGGACGAAGTCGAGCGGGTCGGTCTTGCCGTCGGCCACGGCGACGCGCTCGCCGGCGCGCAGGTCGTCGAGCGACTTGCCCGAGAGCTTGCCGTAGCCGGGGAACTTGCGCACGGCGTAGTTCACGTCGCCGTTGTCGCCCTGGTAGGCCAGGCCCTTGTCCTGCAGGGTGGCGATCATCGCGAGCATCTGCGGCACGTACTCGGTGGCGCGCGGCTCGTGCGTGGGCGGCTCGATGCCGATGGCGCCGATGTCCTGGCGCATCGCGGCGATCATCTCGTCGGTGAGCTGGCGGATGGTGATGCCGCGCTCCACCGCGCGCTTGATGATCTTGTCCTCGATGTCCGTGATGTTGCGCACGTACGTGACCTCGTAGCCCAGCACCTGCAGCCAGCGATAGACGACGTCGAACGCCATCATCATGCGGGCGTGGCCCATGTGGCACAGGTCGTAGATCGTCATGCCGCACACGTACATGCGCACGTGGCCGGGAACGATCGGGACGAATTCTTCGGCTTGGCCGGTGAGGGTGTTGAAGAGACGCAGCGTCATCAGGAACAGGAGCCGGGCGGCAAAGACTTCTCGTGGAAGCGACAGCCAGCCGGACGCGGAAAATGGGGAGGAGACCGGGTCTTTCGCCGCGGCGCGACGCCGCGGGTGCTGGAACGGAAGAGTACGCGGAGTCTGGCAGGAAGCGGGCTCGGCTGCCCTCGGTAGAATCGGGGAAGTATAGCCAAGGAGACCTTTGGATGAGCATCCCCCAACAAACCCGGTGGGCCGCGCTGGCCGTCGCCAGCCTGACCGTCCTTTCCGCGCCCGCCTTCGCCGGCGACAAGGTGCACCTGGACACCACCCTGGGCGAGATCGTGATCGAGCTGGACGCCGGCAAGGCGCCCAGGTCGGTGGCGAACTTCGAGCAGTACGTCAAGGAAGGCCACTACAACGGCACCGTGTTCCATCGCGTGATCCCGAACTTCATGATCCAGGGCGGCGGCATGGTCTCCACCTTCGCCGGCCTGAAGGAGAAGCCCACGCACAAGCCCATCGTCAACGAGTCGCACAACGGCCTGACCAACACCGTGGGCACCGTCGCGATGGCGCGCACCGGCGACCCGAACTCCGCCACGGCGCAGTTCTTCATCAACGTCAAGGACAACCCGTTCCTGGACCAGGGCGACGGCTACGCGGTGTTCGGCCACGTCGTGTCCGGCATGGACGTCGTCGAGAAGATCAAGATGGTGGAGACCACCACCAAGGGCCCGTTCGAGAACGTGCCCGTCAACCCCGTCATCATCAAGAAAGCCACCCTGGAGAAATAAGCATGACCAAGTACGTGAAGATGACCACCACCCAGGGCGACCTGCGCATCGAGCTCGACGACGCCAAGGCGCCCATCTCCGTCGCGAACTTCCTGTCCTACGTGAACAAGGGCTTCTACGACGGCACGATCTTCCACCGCGTGATCCGCAACTTCATGATCCAGGGCGGCGGTTTCGAAGCCGGCATGAAGCAGAAGGACACCGATGCGCAGATCCAGAACGAGGCCAAGAACGGCCTGAAGAACGACAAGTACACGCTGGCGATGGCGCGCACCTCGGCGCCCCACTCCGCCACCGCGCAGTTCTTCATCAACACCACCAACAACGGCTTCCTGAACAACGAGCAGGCCCAGGACGGCTGGGGCTATGCCGTGTTCGGCAAGGTCGTCGACGGCCTGGAGGTGGTGGACGCCATCGGCGGCGTGAAGACCGGCCGCAAGGGTTTCCACGACGACGTGCCGCTGGACGACGTCAAGATCGTCAAGGCCGAGGAAGTCCAGGCTTGAGCTTGGTGCCCGTCTTCGACGACGAGCTGAAGTTCGGCGACGACATCCGCGTCGTCGACTTCATCTCCGACATCCACCTCAGCGAGACGATGCCGGCCACCGCCGACGCCTGGGCGGCCTACATGACCCGCACGCGGGCCGACGCGGTCTTCCTGCTGGGCGACATCTTCGAGGTGTGGGTCGGCGACGATGCGCGCACGCGCCCGTTCGAGGCGCGTTGCACGGCGGTCATCGCCGCCACCGCCGCGCGCGTGCCGGTGTGGCTGCAGCACGGCAACCGCGACTTCCTGATCGGGCCCGAGTTCGCGCAGGCCACGGGCATCCGCCTGCTGGCCGACCCGGCCTCCGTCAGAGCGTTCGGCCGCACCGTGCTGCTGACGCACGGCGACGAGCTGTGCGTCGACGACGTGCCCTACCAGGTGTTCCGCCAGCAGGTGCGCAACCCCGCGTACCAGCAGCAGTTGCTGTCGCAGCCGCTGGAAGCCCGGCTGGCGCTGGCGGCGAAGATGCGCGCGGCCAGCATGGCGCGCCACGACGAGCCCGTCACCTACGCCGACGTCGACGAGACGATGGCCAAGGCCTGGCTCGCGCGCGTGGGCACCGACACGCTGATCCACGGCCACACCCACCGCCCCGGCACGCAGGTGCGCGACGGCTGGACGCGCCACGTCCTCACCGACTGGGATCTCGACAAGCCGCTGCCCGAGGCTAGACGCGCGCAGGTGCTGCGCTGGACGGCCGCGGGCTTCGAGCGCATCTCGCCCGAGCAGGCGTGACGCACGGTGCCCCGTCCGCGTGGTGGCGCGCGCCCCTCGCGCGCCTGGGCGCGTGGCGCGAGCAGCGCGCGCTCGCGCGGCGTGCGATCCCCGACGACCTCTGGACGCTGACGCTTCAGCGCCTGCCCTTCCTCGCCCGCCTGGACGAGGCCGAGCGCGCCGAGTTGCGCCGCCTGTGCAGCCTGTTCCTCGATCGCAAGCAGTTCCACGGCGCAGGCGGCCTGCAGGTCACCGACGACATGGCGCTGCTGATCGCCGCCCAGGCCTGCCTGCCGGTGCTCAAGCTGGGCCTGTCCTTCTACGACGCCTTCGTCGGCATCGTCGTGCACCCCGACGAGGTCGTGGCGCAGCGCAGCGTGATGGACGACGACGGCGTGGTGCACGAATACGAGGAGAACCTCACGGGCGAGGCGATGAGCGGCGGCCCGCTCATGCTCGCCTGGGCCGACGTGCAGGACGCGGCCGAAGCCGCCGACTGGGCCTACAACGTCGTCATCCACGAATTCGCGCACGTCATCGACATGGCCGCCGGCCCCACCGACGGCGTGCCGCCGCTGCCCGACGCGGCGGCGCGCGCGCACTGGATCGAGGTGATCGACGGCGCCTACGAGGCCTTCTGCGACCGCGTCGACAGCGGCGCCGACACGGTCGTCGACCCGTACGGCGCCGAGGCCGTCGAGGAGTTCTTCGCCGTCGCGGTGGAGGCCTTCTTCGTGGCCGCGGGGCCGTTCAAGCGCGAGTCCCCGGCGCTCTACGAGCTGCTGGCCGGCTACTTCCAGCAGGATCCCGCAGCCGCCTGAGCCCGCGGCCCCGGCTGCTCCTGCGCATCGACCGCACTAAAGCGACAATGCGCCGCGCGCACGCCGTGCGCCTCCATCGCGGCGCGAGGCCGCCGAGACGATCACATCCGGGAGGAAGACATGCGAACCCCGATCCTGGCCGCCCTGCTGGGCGCTCTGTGCATGGGCCTGGCTGCCTGCGGCGGGGACGACACCGTTCCCCAGACACGCACGCTCGCCGCCGGCCAGTCGTACACCATCGGCCCCAACCAGACGTTCTACGTGCCGTCGAACACGGTCGTCGATTCGAGCAGCGGCCGCGTCACGATCACGGGCCACGCCCACACGATCGACGTCTCGGTCGGCGCGGTCGTCACCGCCGCGGCCGACGCGACGGGGCCGGCCGACAACCTCGTGATCTCGCACGCACGGTAGCCGGCCGGCTGCCCGGGCGCCCCGTCGCCCCGTCCCCGAAACGCGGGCTGCGGCGCCTCAAACGGCGCGCAGCTGCACCTGGCCGGCCGGCGCGGCCGCCACGATGGCCTCCAGCGCGCGCCGCGCGGCCCGGGCGTCGTCGGCGCCCAGCCGGCGCGCCAGCGCGGCCTCGAACTGCGCATGGAACTGGTGCGCCGCCTTCATCGCCCGGCGCGCGCGCGGCGTCAGCGCTAGCAGCTTCTGGCGCGCATCGACGGCGTGCGCCTGGCGCTCGACATAGCCCTTGTCCACCATGTCGTTGACGATCTTCAGCGCGCCGGGCGCCGTGATCGCGAGCGCGCCCGCCACCTCGCTCAGGTTGTGCGGCCGGGACGCGAGCAGCCGGAACACGTAGCCGAACGACGGCCCGACATCGTCGAAACCGGCGCGCGCCAGCTCGGCGTGCAGCCCGGCCTTGAAGCTGCCGAAAGCCAGGTTCAGCAGGACGCCGAAATCGATCGGCGACTCCCCTGCACCGGATCTACCCTGCGCCATTTGATTAACCTTGGTATATTACTTTGGTAAATCATCATAACCGGAGCCAGCCATGCCCTTCATCGCCGCCGCCGATGCGCCTCGATTCGACCTCCACGGCGCGACCTTCACCGGCCTCGCCTCGCCCAGCCGCGGCGCCGCCGCCAACAGCGTCTGGATCGTGACGTTGAGCGACACCGCGC
Source organism: Vitreoscilla sp. (assembly GCA_045810285.1). Classification (GTDB taxonomy): domain Bacteria; phylum Pseudomonadota; class Gammaproteobacteria; order Burkholderiales; family Burkholderiaceae_C; genus Scleromatobacter. Next base: position 14,030 of record JBJMWE010000230.1, read on the forward strand.
AAGCCGTCACGCACACGCTCAGCGCCGAGGAGACCATCGTCTGCATCGAGGGCCGCGCGCTCGCGATCCTGGGCGACGGCCAGCACGAACTGACCCCGGGCAGCGCCATCGTGATCCCGCCGGACGTGCCGTTCTCGCTGCGCAACCCGCACGCCACGCCGTTCCGGGGCGTCGCGATCCTGCCCGTCGGCGCACAGGCCTGCGTCAGCGGACAGCCGCCATTCACGCCGCCGTGGACACGCTGAAACGCCTCTGAATCGCCTCAGGCAGCGTCGCGCAGCCTGAACACGGTCACGGCCTGGAGCAGTTGCTGCGCCTGGGCGCGCAGGCTCTCCGCGGCAGCCGCGCTTTCCTGTACCAGCGCGGCGTTGGAATGCGTGGCCTGGTCCATCTGGGCGACGGCCCGCCCGACCTGCGTGACACCGGCGCTTTGCCGCACGCTGGCGGCGCTGATGTCGGCCACGACCTCCGTGACCCGATGGATGCTCGCCATCACCTCGTTCATCGTGGCACCGGCGGCTTCGGCGATTCCCGCGCCGTGCTCGACGCGCTCCACGCTCGTGCCGATCAGCGTCTTGATCTCGCGCGCCGCTTGCGCGGAACGACCCGCGAGCGCCCGCACCTCGGCCGCCACCACGGCGAATCCGCGACCCTGCTCGCCGGCCCGCGCTGCCTCGACGGCCGCGTTGAGGGCCAGGATGTTCGTTTGAAAGGCGATCCCGTCGATGACGCCGACGATGTCGCCGATCTCGCGCGAGCTGTCGTTGATGGCCTTCATCGTCTCCACCATGCCGCCCACCGCCTGCCCGCCCTGGCGCGCCGCGTCATTGGCGAGTTCGGCCAGGCGGCTCGCCTGGACGGCGCGCTCGGCGTTGTCCCTGACCGTCGCGCTGAGCTGCTCCATCGATGCGGCGGTCTGCTGCAGCGCCGATGCCTGCGCTTCGGTGCGGACGGACAGGTCACCGTTGCCTTGCGCGATGCGGGCGGAGGCCGTGGCCATGCTGTCGCTGCTGCGCCGGACCTGCGCCACCAGTTGCGACAGGCTGACGCACATGCGCTGCATCGCGGCCATCACGCTCGCCTGGTCGCCGCCCGCCACCGGGACGTCCACGGCCAGGTTGCCTTCGGCCACCGCGCGCGCGATCTCGGCGGCGTGCGCCGGCTCGCCGCCGGCGGCCGACCACACCGTGCGGTGTGCCCAGCGTCCCAGCCCGAGCAGCACGACGGTGGCCAGTCCCAGCACGCCCAGCTGCGCCAGGCGCAACTGCCGTTGCATGCGGGCGAGCGACTCCGTCGTCGCGTCCGCGAACGTGGTCGACACCTTGACCGTCTCGTCGACGCCCGCCCGGTGATCCAGGTACGCCTCGTTGGCCGTGCGCAGCGCTGCCTGCGCGCCCGCGGCGTCGCCTCCGGCCAGGGCGGCGAGCACCGTGCGCGCCGCGGCCATGAAGCGCTTGCCGGCCTGCAGTTGGCGGCCCAGCAGCTGGGCCTGCAGGCCGTAGGGCGGATTCGCCGTCCAGTACTCGACCCGCTCGCCGAATTCCTTCTCGAGCCGGGCGGCCTCCCCTTGCGCGGTCGCCAGCGGCCATCGTGCCTTCGACAGCCTCCGACAGCACCAGCCGCAGCTCGATCAGGTACAGCGGCGGCGGCAGGATGTCGGCCGTCACGTCCTTGGCCACGAGAGCCCGCTGGGTGGCGGCCGCCGTGGTGGCACCGCCCCACAGGGAAGCCCCCGTCAGCACGGCCGAAGCGAGCAGCCCGGAGCAGATCAACATCAGGAGCAGGCTGCGCAGGGATTTCATGATCTTCTCGGACGTTCTCGACGCCGCCGGGACGCGGCACAGGCCGCCCCCCGTTGTCGGCATCCCGGCCCGCATCTCAAGCCCTGAACGTTCGTGATCATTGAATACCGCACCGCTCAGCCGCCCCGCACGACGTGCCCATGCGCCGCGGCGGATGCCCCACGGCGTGCATCGACATGAAAAAACCCGGCGGGACTCGCGTCGCGCCGGGTTTCGCGGGAGGCGGCTCGGTCAGAGCGCCGCGGCTTCCGCCTTGGGCTTGTCGCCGCTCTTGCCCGAGGGCTGGATGTCGAGCACCGTCTCGCCCTTGTCGTCGACGTCCACGCCCAGGCGACCGCCGTCGACCAGGCGGCCGAACAGCAGCTCGTCGGCCAGCGCACGACGGATCGTGTCCTGGATCAGGCGCTGCATCGGGCGCGCGCCCATCAGCGGATCGAAGCCCTTCTTGCCCAGGTGCTTGCGCAGGGCGTCGGAGAAGGTGACCTCGACCTTCTTCTCGGCCAGCTGCGCCTCGAGCTGCAGCAGGAACTTGTCGACCACGCGCAGGATGATCTCCTCGTCGATGGCCTTGAAGTTGACGATCGCGTCGAGGCGGTTGCGGAACTCCGGCGTGAACATGCGCTTGATGTCGCCCATCTCGTCGCCCTGCTGGCGCGAGTTGGTGAAACCGATCGTCGCCTTGCTCATCGTCTCGGCGCCCGCGTTCGTGGTCATGATGATGATCACGTTGCGGAAGTCGGACTTGCGGCCGTTGTTGTCGGTCAGCGTGCCGTGGTCCATCACCTGCAGCAGCACGTTGAAGACGTCCGGATGCGCCTTCTCGATCTCGTCGAGCAGCAGCACGCAGTGCGGCTTCTTGGTGATCTGCTCGGTGAGCAGCCCGCCTTGGTCGAAGCCGACGTAGCCCGGCGGCGCGCCGATGAGGCGGCTGACGGCGTGGCGCTCCATGTACTCCGACATGTCGAAGCGGATCAGGTCGATGCCCAGGATGAACGCGAGCTGCTTGGCGACCTCGGTCTTGCCGACGCCGGTGGGCCCCGAGAACAGGAACGATCCGATCGGCTTGTCGGGCTTGCCCAGGCCGGAGCGCGCCATCTTGATGGCCGCCGCCAGCGCGTCGATGGCCGGATCCTGGCCGAACACCACGCTCTTGAGGTCGCGGTCGATCGTGCGCAGCTTGTCGCGGTCGTCGGTCGTGACGCTCGCGGGCGGGATGCGCGCGATCTTGGCCACGATCTCTTCGACCTCGTTGCGGGTGATCGTCTTCTTCTGCTTGCTCTTGGGCAGGATGCGTTGCGCCGCGCCGGCCTCGTCGATGACGTCGATCGCCTTGTCGGGCAGGTACCGGCCGCGCACGTAGCGGTCCGACAGCTCGGCAGCCGCGACGATCGCTTCGTCGGTGATGGTCACCTTGTGGTGCGCCTCCAGGCGATCGCGAAGCCCGCGGAGGATGTTGATGGTCTGCTCCACCGTCGGCTCGCTCACCAGCACCGGCTGGAAGCGTCGCTCGAGCGCGGCGTCTTTCTCGATGTACTTCTGATACTCGTCGAGCGTGGTTGCGCCGATCGCGTGCAACTCGCCGCGCGCCAA
>JBJMWE010000231.1:0-7068 GCA_045810285.1 Vitreoscilla sp.
ATCTCAAGCTCACTCCGCAGCCCCTCCCCCTTTCGGGGAGGGGTTGGGCGGGGGTGTCGGCTCGGCGTCTGACGCCTGCGCCGACACCCCCTATCAGACCGCTTCGCGGCCACCTTTCCCCGCAAGGGCTGCAGCATCGGACGGTCGAACCCCTCGCGGTTGCGTCGTCAGTCACCCCGCACCGGCTCGACCGGCGTTTGACCTTGAGGTCGCGCCGCGCGAGACGCTTCGCGCCCACCGACACGACCTTGAATTTCGCACGAAAGTGCGCAGTTCGATAGCTGGGCTCGCCGCCGTGGAGCCCATGACCCTTCGAGGAATCGCATGACCGCCAAGAAGCCCACCCCGTCGAAAGCCGCCAGCCCGGCCGGCAAAGCCACGCCCGTTGCCGTGCTCGAGCCGAAGAAGAAGGCAGCGGCGCCGGCCGGCAAGGCGAGCGAGCCCGTCGCGAAGGGCAAGGGTCCTGCGGCTAAGAAGGGCAAGGCCGACGACAAGGCCGCCAAGCCCGAAGCCTCCGACGTCGACCTCTCGGACGTCGAGTCGGAGCTCGAAGGCGAGCCCGTCGTCGCCGAGGCCGACGTCGCCGCCAAGGCCAAGCCGCTGCGCATGAAGGTCAGCCGCGCCAAGGAGCGCGCGCTGATGCGCGAGTTCGGCCTCGACGAGACCCAGCTCACCGAGGAAGAGGTCGCCAAGCGCCGCCAGGAGCTGAAGACGCTCATCAAGATGGGCAAGACGCGCGGCTACCTGACGCACCAGGAGATCAACGACCACCTGCCCGAGAAGCTCGTCGACAACGAGATCCTCGAGGCCATCGTCTCGATGCTCAACGACATGGGCATCGCCGTCTACGAGCAGGCGCCCGACGCCGCCACGCTGCTGATCTCGGGCCAGACCCAGTCCGGCGCGACGGAAGAGGAAGCCGAGGAAGCGGCCGAGGCCGCGCTGTCCACCGTCGACTCCGAGTTCGGCCGCACCACCGACCCGGTGCGCATGTACATGCGCGAGATGGGCTCGGTGGAGCTGCTCACGCGCGAAGGCGAGATCGAGATCGCCAAGCGCATCGAAGGCGGCCTGCAGTCGATGATGCAGGCCATCTCGGCCTCGCCCACCACCATCGCCGAGATCCTGGCCGTGGCCGACCGCATCTCCAAGGGCGAGATGCAGATCTCCGAGGCCGTGGACGGCTTCGTGTCCGACGACGAGGCGGACGACTACGTCGCCGAAGAAGACTTCGACGAGTTCGACGAGGAAGAGGACGACGACGGCGCGGGCGGCTCCAAGGCCCTCACGAAGAAGCTGGAAGAGCTCAAGGCCCAGGCCCTGAACAAGTTCAGCGAGCTCAGCACGCACTTCGACAAGATGCGCAAGGCCTTCGAGAAGGACGGCTATCGTTCGCCGGCCTACGACAAGGCGCAGGAAGCCCTGACCGGCGACCTGATGAAGATCCGCTTCACGGTCAAGACCATCGAACGCCTGTGCTCGATCCTGCGCGGCCAGGTCGATGACGTGCGCCGCTACGAGCGCGAGATCCGCAAGATCGTCGTCGACAAGTGCGGCATGCCGCAGGACCACTTCATCAAGACGTTCCCGACGAACTCGCTCAACCTGCACTGGGCCGAGAAGGAGATCGCCGGCAACCGCTCGTACAGCGTGGTGATGAACCGCAACCTGCCGGCCATCCAGGAACTCCAGCAGAAGCTGATCGACCTGCAGGCGCGCGCGGTGGTGCCCATCGAGCACCTCAAGGAGATCAACCGCAAGATGAACGAGGGCGAGAAGGCCTCGCGCGACGCGAAGAAGGAGATGATCGAGGCCAACCTGCGCCTGGTGATCTCCATCGCGAAGAAGTACACCAACCGCGGCCTGCAGTTCCTCGACCTGATCCAGGAAGGCAACATCGGCCTGATGAAGGCGGTGGACAAGTTCGAATACCGCCGCGGCTACAAGTTCTCCACGTACGCCACGTGGTGGATCCGCCAGGCCATCACGCGCTCCATCGCCGACCAGGCCCGCACGATCCGCATCCCGGTGCACATGATCGAGACGATCAACAAGCTGAACCGCATCTCGCGCCAGCACCTGCAGGAGTTCGGCTTCGAGCCGGACGCGCCGACGCTGGCCGAGAAGATGGAGATGCCCGAGGACAAGATCCGCAAGATCATGAAGATCGCCAAGGAGCCGATCTCCATGGAAACGCCGATCGGGGACGACGACGACTCCCACCTGGGCGACTTCATCGAGGACACCAACAACCTCGCGCCGGTGGAAGCCGCGATGCACGCCGGCCTGCGCGACGTGGTCAAGGACATCCTCGACAGCCTGACCCCGCGCGAGGCCAAGGTGCTGCGCATGCGCTTCGGCATCGAGATGTCCACCGACCACACGCTGGAGGAAGTGGGCAAGCAGTTCGACGTCACGCGCGAGCGCATCCGCCAGATCGAGGCCAAGGCCATCCGCAAGCTCAAGCACCCGAGCCGCTCGGACAAGCTGCGCACCTACCTGGACAACCTCTAAGCAGACATGACAGCCCCCAGGTCGCTTCGCTCCCAGCCCCCGAGGGGCGCTCAGGCCGCTCCGGGCGGCCGAGCGCAAGCCTGAGGACCCGCGCGCATGTCCGCCATCCAGCGTCGTGCCGTCGTCTTTGCCGATCTTCGCGGCAGCACCGCGCTGTACGAGTTGCTCGGCAACACGGACGCGTCGCAGATCGTCACCGAGACGGTGGACGCGATCTCGCGGCGCGTGCCCGCCACCGGCGGCGTCGTCGTCAAGACGCTGGGCGACGGCCTGATGGCCGTGTTCCCCACGGCCGCCCAGGCGGTCGAGGCGGCCGACCAGATGCACGAGGAGATCGACATCGTGATGCGGCGGCGCGACGCGCTGACCGGCTTCACGGAGGCGCGCCTGCAGCTGCAGGTGTGCATCGCGCTCGGCGAGACGGTGGAGGTCAGCGGCGACTACTTCGGCGATGCCGTCAACGTCGCCGCGCGACTGCTCGACCACGCCGGCGACAACGAGACCCTGGTCACGGTCGAGGTGCTGCGCGCCCTGCCGCTCGACTCGCGCGACATGTTCCGCAGCCTCGACCTCGTGCGCCTGCGCGGGCGCGTCGAGCCCGTCGAGGTGCACCTGCTGTCGCGCCGCGGCATGGACACGGCCCCCACGCTGGTGGGCGGCGGCCCGCTGATGGGCATGGCCGGCCCCGACGCCGTCGTCCTCACCTGGGGCAACAAGGTGCGCCGCTTCACGGCCACCGACATGCCCGTGGTGATCGGCCGCGCGGCGGCGTCCGACATGCAGGTCGACGACGCGCGGGTATCGCGCTCGCACTGCCGCATCGACCTGATCGGCGCCACCTTGCAGCTGTCCGATCTCAGCATCAACGGCACCTTCGTGCGCTTCACCAGCGAGGACGAGGTGCTGAGCCTGCGCCGCGGCAGCTGCACGCTGCACGGCAGCGGCGAGGTGGGCCTGAGCGGCTCGCCGGAGGATCCCGGCGTCGCCGCCATGCAGTTCGAGGTGCTGCATGCGCCGCTGCGGCGCGACGACGAGTACGACCTCCTGTCGCCCATCATCGCGCCGCACTCGCGCCGATGAGTGCTGCACCCCGCGCGCATGCGCACGACGTCGGCGACAAGGTCGGCGTCCTGCTCGTCAACCTCGGCACGCCCGACGCGCCGACCACCCCGGCGCTGCGGCGCTACCTCGCGCAGTTCCTGTCCGACCCGCGCGTGGTGGAGATCCCGCGCGCCCTGTGGTGGCTGATCCTGCACGGGGTGATCCTGCGCGTGCGGCCGGCCGCCTCGGCGCGCAAGTACAAGAAGATCTGGCTGCGCGAAGGTTCGCCGCTGGCCGTGTGGACGGCGCGCCAGGCCAACATGCTGCGCAGCTACGTCGGCGAGCGCGGTGCGCTCGTCGAGGTGCGCTGGGCGATGCGCTACGGCCAGCCGGCCATCGCCACCGAGCTCGACGCGCTGTGCGCCGCGGGCTGCACCCGCATCCTGGTGCTGCCCGCCTACCCGCAGTACTCGGCGGCGACCACGGCCAGCGTGCTCGACGACGTCGGCGCGTGGATGCGGCTCACCCGCCGGCTGCCCGAGCTGCGCTTCGTGAACCACTACCACGACGACCCCGGCTACATCGAGGCCCTGGCCGCCCAGGTGCGCAAGCACTGGCAGCGCGAAGGCCCCGGCCGCAAGCTGGTGATGAGCTTCCACGGCATGCCCGCGCGCACGCTCAAGCTGGGCGACCCGTACCACTGCGAATGCCTGAAGACGGCGCGGCTGCTGGCCGCGAAGCTCAAGCTGGACGACGACGCCTGGCGGGTCACCTTCCAGAGCCGATTCGGGCGCGCCGAATGGCTGCAGCCCTACACCGAGCCGACGCTGCGCGCGCTCGCCAACGCCGGTGCCGAGGGCGTGGACGTCATCTGCCCCGGCTTCGCCGCCGATTGCCTCGAGACGCTCGAGGAGATCGCGATCGAGGCCAAGGCCGCGTTCCTCGCGGCCGGCGGCAAGACCTTCCACTACATCCCCTGCCTCAACAACAGCCCGGAAGGCATGAAGGCGCTGGCCGGCGTGGCGCTGCGGCACTTGCAGGGATGGGACACCACCCCCATGTCCGGGGAAGCCCTGCAGCAACGCCGCGCCCGCGCGATCGCGCACGGCGCCACCGAATGAGTGTCGCGCCAGCCTTCGCGCGCGACCTGTTCAACGACCATCTCGACCCCGACGCCGATGTCTCGTCACCCCGCCCCTTCCGTCGCCCCCGCTGCCGCCGCCGACATGCGGCTCGACAAGTGGCTGTGGGTCGCGCGCTTCTACAAGACGCGCGGCCTGGCCGCCGAGGAGATCGAGAAGGGCCGCGTGCAGGTCAACGGCCAGGCCGCCAAGCCGGCGCGCTCGGTGCGGGTCAACGACCGCATCGAGATCCGCCAGACCGGCACGGTCCGTGAATTGCTGGTCCTGGGCCTGGGCGCGATGCGGGGACCGGCGACGGTGGCCCGCACGCTGTACCAGGAGACCGAAGCCAGCATCCAGGCCGCCCGGCAGGCTGCGGAGGCGCGCAAGTTCGGCGTCGAACCAGCGCAAGCGCAGGAAACCGGACGCCCCACCAAGCGTGATCGCCGCGACCTCGTGGACTGGCAGCGCTGGAGCGCCTCGGTCGACGACGACCAGTAGGGCCCGCCCCGCCGGATCCCTCCGGTCAAAAAAAAGTTCGGACGGCCTCTTGAAACCCCGGAAGCCGCCTCCACGTCACCGCGCAACGCGACCGTAAAACCCTGACGACAACATGAATACGGAAGACCAGACCCCCCAAACCCCGCCGCAACCGCCGGTCGACGACGGCGCCGCCAACCTCGACATCGGCCTGGGCGGCGACGCCGCGCGCATCGCCGAACTGGAGGCCAAGGTGGCCGAGCTGACCGACGCCAGCCTGCGCGCGCAGGCCGAGGCCCAGAACGCCCGCCGCCGCGCCGACGAGGAAGTGGCCAAGGCGCGCAAGTACGCCGTCGAGGGCTTCGCCGACAGCCTGCTGCCGGTCAAGGACAGCCTGGAGGCGGCCATCGCCACCCCGGGCGCCGCCGTGGAGCAGGTGCTCGAAGGCGTGCACGCCACGCTGCGCCAGCTGTCCGCCGCGCTCGAGCGCAACAAGGTCGCCCAGATCAACCCGCCCGCGGGCACCCGGTTCGATCCGCACCAGCACCAGGCCATCTCGATGGTGCCGGCCGAGCAGGAGGCCAACACCATCGTGACCGTGCTGCAGAAGGGCTACCTGATCACCGATCGCGTGCTGCGGCCGGCGCTGGTCACCGTCTCGGCGCCGAAGTGACGGCCCGCGCGGCAAGGCCTGCCCTTTTCGAGCTCGAAACGCCGCGGATCGCGCATTTCGCCCTTGAATAAGCCCGCCTCAGCCGCATCTCGAAAACAACACGAATTTCAGCTTCAACCGCTTCGCAGGAGAAACCGACATGGGACGAATCATCGGCATTGACCTGGGCACCACGAACTCGTGCGTGTCCGTCATGGAAGGCAACTCGACCAAGGTAATCGAGAACTCGGAAGGCGCCCGCACGACGCCGTCGATCATCGCCTACCAGGAGGACGGCGAGGTGCTGGTCGGCGCGTCCGCCAAGCGCCAGGCCGTCACCAACCCGAAGAACACCCTGTACGCGGTCAAGCGCCTGATCGGTCGCAAGTTCACCGAGAAGGAAGTCCAGAAGGACATCGACCTGATGCCCTACAAGATCTCCGCGGCCGACAACGGCGACGCGTGGGTCGAGGTGCGCGGCAAGAAGCTCGCGCCGCAGCAGGTCAGCGCCGAAGTGCTGCGCAAGATGAAGAAGACGGCCGAGGACTACCTCGGCGAGGAAGTGACGGAAGCCGTCATCACGGTGCCCGCCTACTTCAACGACAGCCAGCGCCAGGCCACCAAGGACGCCGGCCGCATCGCGGGCCTGGACGTCAAGCGCATCATCAACGAACCGACCGCCGCGGCGCTCGCGTTCGGCCTCGACAAGCACGGCAAGGGCGACCGCAAGATCGCGGTGTACGACCTGGGCGGCGGCACGTTCGACATCTCCATCATCGAGATCGCCGACGTCGATGGCGAGATGCAGTTCGAGGTGCTGTCCACCAATGGCGATACCTTCCTCGGCGGCGAGGACTTCGACCAGCGCATCATCGACTTCATCGTCTCCGAGTTCAAGAAGGAACAGGGCGTCGACCTGACCAAGGACGTCCTGGCCCTGCAGCGCCTGAAGGAAGCCGCGGAAAAGGCCAAGATCGAGTTGTCCAGCCAGACGCAGACCGACGTCAACCTGCCCTACATCACGGCGGACGCCTCGGGCCCGAAGCACCTGAACATCAAGCTGACGCGCGCCAAGCTCGAGTCGCTGGTGGAAGAACTGATCGAGCGCACGATCGCGCCCTGCCGCACCGCCATCAACGACGCGGGCGTGAAGACGGGCGACATCAACGACGTCATCCTGGTCGGCGGCATGACCCGCATGCCCAAGGTGCAGGACAAGGTCAAGGAGTTCTTCGGCAAGGAACCGCGCAAGGACGTGAA
>JBJMWE010000232.1:0-4276 GCA_045810285.1 Vitreoscilla sp.
GAACACGACGACGTTGGACGCCTCGGGATAGAAGACGCGCGTGAGGCCTTCCACCAGCCCCAGCACGAGGCCGGTGACGATGGAGCCGATGATCGAGCCCATGCCGCCGATCACCACCACGGCGAACACGACGATGATCAGGTTGCTGCCCATCAGCGGGGTCACCTGGATGACCGGCGCGGCCAGCACGCCGGCCAGCCCGGCCAGCGCGGCGCCGCCGGCGTAGGTGAGCGTCACCATCAACGGCACGTTGACCCCGAAGGCCTGCACCAGCGCCGGGTTCTCGGTGCCGGCGCGCAGCATCGAGCCCAGCCGCGTGCGCTCGATCAGGAACCAGGTGCCGAAGCAGACGACGAGCGAGGCCGCCACCACGAAGCCGCGGTAGTTCGGCAGGATCATGAAGCCCAGGTTGGTGGCCCCCGCCAGCGCCTCGGGCGTGTCGTAGGACTGGCCGGACGAGCCGTAGTACTGCAGGAACACCCCCTGCACGATCAGCGCCAGGCCGAAGGTCAGCAAAAGGCCGTACAGCGGGTCGAGCTTGTACAGGCGCTTGAGCAGCAACTTCTCGACGACCACGCCCACCAGGCCCACGACCAGCGGTCCCACCACCAGGGCCACCCAGAAGTTGAACTGGAACTTGAGGCCGAGGTTCAGCACCGACGAGCCGACCTGCACGTGCGTGAGGTCGATGCCGTCGTAACCCAGCCAGGCGACGTAGGCGCCCAGCATGTACATCGCGCCGTGCGCGAAGTTCACCACGCCCAGCAGACCGAAGATGACGGCCAGGCCCAGGCTCAGCATGGCGTAGAACGACCCGTTGACCAGGCCGAGCATCAATTGCCCGAACAGGGCCTGTATGGGGACGCCGAAGACTTCGGTCATCAGGACTCACCTTTCAGAAACAAGACGCCGAAGCGGATCAGCTCCGGCGCTGCCACCCGCCTGTGCGAACAACCGGATCAGCTTCCCGGCCGTCTCCGGGCGCTGCCGCTCACGCGCCGGAGCCCAACCGTCCCCGGCGCTGCCGCCCACCCACCCCAACAGGGATTCCAAGGGAGCGCCGGAACCGGCTCCGCCGGTCCGGCCGCGGCCGGCCCCCTCGGGGGGCAGCGAGCGCTAGCGAGCGTGGGGGCCAACTATCCTTTCCATGCAGCGCACTTGGTCTCGGCCTTGGTCGTGAACGCCTGGTCGCCCTTGATCGTCTCGACGACGTTGTAGTAGTCCCACGGCTCCTTGGATTCGGCCGGCGTCTTGACCTGCATCAGGTACATGTCGTGGATCATCGAGCCGTCGGCGCGGACGTAGCCGTCCTTGGCGAAGATGTCGTTGACCTTGGCGGACTTCAGCCTGGCCAGCACCTTGTCGGTGTCGTCCGTGCCGGTGGCCTTGACGGCCTGCAGCCAGTTCAGCGCGGCCGAGTAGTCGCCGGCGTGCAGCGAGCCGGGCATCTTCTTCATGACGTCGAAGAACTTGCGGCCCCAGGCGCGCGTCTCGGGCGTCTTGTTCCAGTACCAGCTGTCGGTCAGGTACATGCCCTGGGTGGTCTTCAGTCCCAGCGAGTGCACGTCCTGGATGAACATCAGCAGGCCGGCCAGCTTCATCGACTTGGTGATGCCGAACTCGTTGGCGGCCTTGATCGCGTTGATCGTGTCGCCGCCGGCATTGGCCAGGCCCAGGATCTGCGCCTTGCTGGCCTGCGCCTGCAGCAGGAACGACGAGAAGTCGCTCGCCGACAGCGGGTGCTTGACCACGCCCAGCACCTTGCCGCCGTTGGCCTCGACCACGCGGGCGGTGTCGCCTTCCAGCGCCGCGCCGAACGCGTAGTCGGCCTGCAGGAAGTACCAGGTCTTGCCGCCCGACTTGGTCACGGCGCCGCCGGTGCCCTTGGCCAGCGCGGTGGTGTCGTAGGCCCAGTGGATGGTGGTGGGCGCGCACTGCTCGTTGGTCAGCGCCGAGGTGCCGCCGCCCACCGAGATGAGGATCTTGTGCTTCTCGGCCGCCACCTTGGCCATGGCCAGGTTGGTGCCCGAGTTGGTGCCGGCGATCAGCAGGTCGACGCCGTTGGTGTCGAACCACTCGCGCGCCTTGGCGGCGGCGACGTCCGGCTTGTTCTGGTGGTCGGCGACCACCAGCTCGATCTTCTTGCCGTTGATGGCGCCGCCCATGTCGGCGATGGCCATCTTGATCGCTTCGGCGCCGCCCTGGCCGTCGATGTCGGCGTACACGCCCGACATGTCGGTGATGAAGCCGATGCGGACGACGTCACCCGAGATCTGGGCCTGCGCAGTACCGGCGAAGCCGAGGGCGCCCAGGCAGGCGAGGGCCAGGGTCTTGAGGGTGGCGGAGAAGGGCTTGGACATGGATCGGTCTCCTTGCTTGGTCGTGGGTCTTGTGGACGTGGGGAAAATCTTGCGTACGAGCTGATCGAAGGGACGCAAGGGTCAACTGCCGAGCCGGCTCATACGCCGAGGTACTCGTGCAACTTGTCGATGCGGCCCGGCAACTCGGCCTGCGTGAACTGCTGGATCACCTGGCCATGCTCCATCACCATGAAGCGGTCGGCCAGCGGCGCGGCGAAGCGGAAGTTCTGCTCCACCATCACGATGGTGTAGCCCTGCTTGCGCAGCGCGATCACCATCTCGGCGAGCTTCTGCACGATGACCGGCGCGAGCCCTTCGGAGATCTCGTCGAGCAGCAGCAGCTTCGCGCCCGTGCGCAGGATGCGCGCGACGGCCAGCATCTGCTGCTCGCCGCCCGACAGCCGCGTGCCCTGGCTGCCCTTGCGCTCGACCAGGTTGGGGAACATCGCGTAGATCTGCTCGATGGGCATGCCGCCCTGCGTGAGCACCGGCGGCAGCATCAGGTTCTCCTCGCAGCTCAGGCTGGAGAAGATGCCGCGTTCCTCGGGGCAATAGCCAAGGCCCAGGCGCGCCACCCGGTGCGTGGACATGCCGATGGTCTCCTGGCCCTTGACCTTGATGGAGCCCCTGCGCGCGCCCGTGAGGCCCATGATGGCGCGCATCGTGGTGGTACGCCCGGCGCCGTTGCGGCCCAGCAGCGTGACGACCTCGCCTTCGTTGACGTGGAAGTCGACGCCGTGCAGCACGTGCGACTCGCCGTACCAGGCGTTCAGGCCCTTGATCTCGAGAAACGGCGTGGTCATGTCTCAGCGCCCCGCTCGGGGGGCCGTGAATGAAATGAACGTGGGGATAGTCATTCAATGTGCTCCGACGAGTTCGGCCTGCGTCGTGCCCATGTAGGCCTCGATGACCTGCGGGTTCTTCGACACCTCGGCGTACGGCCCCTCGGCCAGCAGCGCGCCGCGCTGCAGCACGGTGATGGTGTCGGCGATCGACGAGACGACGCTCATGTTGTGCTCCACCATCAGGATCGTGCGGTCGACGGAGACCTTCTTGATCAGCTGGCGGATGCGGTCGACGTCCTCGGTGCCCATGCCTTGCGTGGGCTCGTCCAGCAGCATCAGCTTGGGTGACATCGCGAGCGTGGTGGCGATCTCCAGCGCGCGCTTGCGGCCGTAGCTGAGCTCGACGGCGGTCAGGTGCGCGAACGCGGCGAGGTCGACCTCGGCCAGCAGTTCCATCGCGCGGGCGTCGAGCGAGCGGAGCGTGCGTTCGGACTTCCAGAAGTGGAACGAGGTGTCGAGCGTGCGCTGCAGCGCGACGCGCACGTTCTCGAGCACGCTCAGGTGCTGGAACACGGCCGAGATCTGGAACGAACGGATGACACCCCGCCGGGCGATGGCCGCGGGCGGCTCGCGGGTGATGTCGGCGCCGTCGAACACGATCGAGCCCGAGGTGGGCTGCAGGAACTTCGTGAGCAGGTTGAAGCAGGTCGTCTTGCCCGCGCCATTGGGGCCGATCAAGGCGTGGATGTGGCCGCGCTGCACGCGCAGGTTCACCTTGTTGACGGCCACGAAGCCCTTGAATTCCTTGGTCAGATCGCTCGTCTCGAGGATGTAGCTGCTGCTCATCCAACTGAGTGTAGGGGCTGCTCCCTACCGGTAACAGTTCGCAGAAATACGTTCGGGTTAGTCCGGACGAAATCACGCGTTCAGGCGATGGGCGCTGTCAGGATCCTGAAAGAAAGGGTGCGCCCCTGTCGTGGAGCACCGGAGGCCGCATGTCTCTGCCTGTCATCCTGCGACTACGCGCAGGATGACCGGTGAGGCGGTGCGGCGCTTCGCGGCGACTGGGCAAGGAAAAGGTTCATCGCCGAAGTGCAGGGACGGCGTCCGGCCAGACCGGTTGTGGGACGC
>JBJMWE010000233.1:0-14843 GCA_045810285.1 Vitreoscilla sp.
CCACCAGGCCGAGCGCGATCACCAGGAACCCGATCGACGGGCTCCAGCGATCGCTCGTTGAAGGCTCGGCCACGCGGCCCGCCTGCCGGCGTCAGGGCGCGGCGGCGTTGGACGTCGATACCGTCCAGCCCATGCGCTCGTGGCCGTACTGGTTCCAGATCGGGCTCTTGCCGTTCGTGAACGCGGTGTAGCGTGGTGCGCCCGAACCCGTGGTGCCGCCGAACAGCCCGGCCGTGACGGTGCCGCCCGTGTACGTGGGGTGGGTATCGTCGGACTGGATGTAGTCGTAGCTGGTGCCCGAGGACACGAAGTGCGTGTTGGCGTCGCGGATCGTCGAGCGCCGCGTCGTCGAGATGCGCGCCACGTAGTCGGCCTCGCTTTCGCCGGCCTGGTAGCGCAGGCCGTCGGAGTCGACGAGGCCGTCGGCGTTGCTGTCGTAGTCGGCCCCCATGAACTGCGCGAAGTTGTCCGCGCAGGCGAAGCCCTTCTGGCGCGCGTACTCGCACATCCAGTAGTTCATCCTGGCCAGCCGCGGCAGGAAGACCTGCTGCAGGTTGACGCTCGCGCCCGTGCCCGCGTCCCTGCACGAGCTGGACGTGTTGTCCGCCGCGTAGCCCGGGTAGTGCAGGTTGGAGATCGACTTGACCTTGACGCCGGCGTACGCGTTGGCGTTGATGTAGTCCATGGCCGCCGCCACGTACTGCTTGCAGGTGTTGACCGCGGTGTCCATGCCCGAGTAGTCGCAGGTGCCGGTCTGGCTCTTGAACGACGCGCGGGCCTGCAGGCCGTCGTTGCCGCACATCTCGAAGGTGACGACGCGCGTCGAGCTGGCCTGCATGTAGGACTTCTCGGCCACGATCTTGTTGTTGTAGACGTCGGAGGCGACGGCGCCGGACTTGGCGCGGCGCACGCTCTCGATGTCGGCGTTCCACAGCGCGGACAGGTACTCCGCGTCCACCGTCGGCGCCGAGTACTTGGCGGCGCTGGTGATGGAGGTGTTGTAGCCGGCGTAGATCGAATCGCCGTAGGCCACGAGCCGGTACTTGGTGGACGTGCCGGCGCGGTCGATCGTCCACGACACGTTCTGCGTCAGCGTGTTGGCGCCGGCCTGCGCGGCCAGGCCGGTCAGGACCAGCGCCGGCGCGAGCCGGGCGAGGACGCGCGCGAGGCGTGCGGGGAGGGCGGGAACTCGAGTGCTCATCTGCATCTCCTGGATTTGTGCTTGGGCTGGGGACCAGAACGCTCGAGTCCGGCGAACCTCGTGGGCCCGGATCCGGCGTGACGCGAGTCTGGGCACGCGACTCCGGCGCGAGACCCGGGGGAACCCGGTCCGCACGGCAGGGCAGGAACGCGCGGACAAGCACTTGGCTCGCGGAGCCAGCCGACTTGCAAATCGCGACCAATTGGCCGCGCTTGGATACGGTGCTAGGTATGCAGAGCACCAGGGGCGACGTCGTCCGCGACTGTTACGCGCGGTCGAGTGAACGGTTCGCCGCGGCGGCGCCATCCACGCGTGGACGGGAACCGTGCCGGTACCCGTCCGGCCCGCCGCGTCCTGCCGGGCGCGGCGCATGCGCTTTCGCCAAAACCGAGGAGATCCCGATGAGAAACCATCCGCTTTCCGTGCCGGCGCTCGCCGTCGCGGCCCTGCTGTGCGCGGCCGCGCCGGCAAGCCAGGCCGTTCCGGTGTCCGTCACGAACCTGGTGACCGACGACCAGGCCGCCAATCCCGCGCGCACTACCGACGCCGGCCTCGTCAATGCCTGGGGGCTGTCGTACTCGCCCACCAGCCCGTTCTGGGTGTCGTCCAATGGTGCGGGCACGTCCACGCTGTACCGCGTCAATCCAGCCACGCAGGCCACCAGCAAGGTGCCGCTGGTGGTGACCATCCCGGGCGCCGGCAACGTCACGGGCCAGGTGTTCAACGCCGGCGGCGCGGGGCAGTTCAATGGCGACGCGTTCCTGTTCGTGAGCGAGGACGGCACGGTGTCGGGCTGGCGCGGCGCGCTCGGCACCAACGCCGAGGCGCTGGTCTCCGTCGGCGGCATCTACAAGGGCGCCGCGCTGGCCAGCATCGGCGGCAACAGCTACCTGTACGGCGCCGACTTCGGCCGCGGCTCGATCGACGTGTTCAAGGGCAACGCGGGCGCGGCCAACCTGGCGGGCACGTTCACCGACCCGAACCTGCCCTCGGGCTACGTGCCGTTCAACGTCCAGAACCTGGCCGGCTCGCTGTTCGTCACGTACGCGCGACGCGAGGGCAGCAGCACCGACGAGACCGCCGGCGCCGGCTTCGGCTTCGTCGACCGCTACGACCTGCAGGGCAACCTGCTGGGCCGCGTGGCCAGCGGCGGCGTGCTGGACGCGCCCTGGGGCCTGGCCATCGCGCCGGCGTCGTTCGGCGCGCTGGCCGGGTCGCTGCTGGTGGGTAATTTCGGCGACGGCCGCATCAGCGCCTTCGACCTGGCCACCGATTCGTTCCTGGGCCAGCTGACCACCGGCGACGGCCAGGCGCTGGCCATCGACGGCCTGTGGGCGCTCAGCGTGGGCAACGACGGCGGCGCCGGCAGCAGCCAGTCGCTGTACTTCACGGCCGGGCCGGGCGACGAGTCGCACGGCGTGTTCGGCGTGCTGCAGGTCGTGCCCGAGACCAATCCGGTGGCCATGCTGCTGGCCGGCCTGGCGATGCTGGCCTGGCGCGGGCGCCGGCGCAACGGCTCGCGGGCGTAGCCGGCGTCAGCCGGCGAGCGCGGCCACCCCGGCGTTGATGGCCGCGCCGCCTGCCACCAGCCAGGCGGCCAGCGCCGCGCCCAGGCCGAGCGGGGCGAGCCCGGCCGCCTTCATCGCGGACAGCCGCGTCGTCAGGCCGAGCGCCGCCATCGCCAGCGCCAGCAGGGCGAGGTCGACGTTGCCGGCGATGGCGAGTGCCGCGGAGGGCAGCACGTCCAGCGAACGCAGGCCGGACAGCGCGACGAAGCCCAAGGCGAACCAGGGGATCGCGATGGGAGGGCGCGGCTGGCCGCTCGCCGCCGGACGCGAGCGGGCGGCCCAGGCCGACAGCGCCACGAGGAAGGGCGCCAGCATCATCACGCGCACCATCTTCGCGATGACGGCGGTGTCGGCCGCGGTCTCGCCCACCGCGTGGCCCGCGGCCACCACCTGGGCGACCTCGTGGATCGTCGAGCCGGCCCACAGGCCGTACGACGTCGCCGACACCGGGTGCACGGCCGCCACGGCGTGGTACAGCGCCGGATACAGGAACATCGCGACGCTGCCGAAGCCCACGACGGTGGCCACGGCGACGGCCACCTGCTCGGGCCGGCCGCGCACGACGGGCGCGGTGGCCAGCACGGCGGCCGCGCCGCAGATCGAGCTGCCGGCGCCGATCAGCAGCGACGTGGTGCGATCGAGCCCGAACACGCGCGGGCCCAGCGTGCACGCGAGCGCGAAGGTGCTGCACAGCACGGCGGCGTCGATCGCGACGCCGGCGAGACCGACGTGGCCGATGTCCTGGAAGGTCAGTCGCAGGCCGTACAGCACGATGCCGGCGCGCAGCAGGCGCTGCCTGGCCAGGTCCAGGCCGTCGGCCGACGCGGCGATGGCGGACGCCGGCAGCAGGTTGCCCGCGACCAGGCCGATGGCGATGGCCAGCGTGAGCGCGGACAGCCCGTGCGCCTGCGGCCAGCCCAGCGACCCGAACGCCGTGGCCGCAGCCGCCACCGCGCCGGCCAGCAGCAGGCCGGGCCGCGGGCGCCAGGGCGCGATGGGCGCGGACGGCGCGGGAAGGGAACGGCTGGCGGTCATGACGGCGACTCGGATCTGGAAGCGATGGCCGCACTGTGCGCGTTCGCGATCTATCCGTAAAACGAATTGATTTCCTCGTATCTACCTGATTGGCAGGTAGACTGCCAGCCATGCGGATCACCCTGCGCCAGCTCGCCGTCTTCACCGCCGTCGCCGACGCCGGAAGCACGACGGCGGCCGCCGGCCGCATCGCGCTGTCGCAGTCCGCCACCAGCGCGGCGCTCAACGAGCTGGAGGCCGTGCTCGAGGCGCGCCTGTTCGACCGCGTCGGCACCCGGCTGGTGCTCAACGACACCGGCCGCGGCCTGCTGCCGCAGGCGCGCGCAGTGCTGGACGGCGCGGCGGGCATCGAGCGCGACTTCGGCATCGCGGGCGCACGCGACGCGGCGGCGCCCGCGCGCCTGCGCGTGGGCGCGAGCACCACCATCGGCAACTACCTGCTGCCCACGCTGGTGGCCGACTGGCAGCGGACGCGCCCCGACGCGCAGGTCGACGTGATGATCGCCAACACGGCGGCCGTGGCCGCGGCGGTGGCGCGCATGGAGGTCGACATCGGCCTGATCGAAGGGCCGTGCCACGAGCCCGACGTGGTGGCGCGGCCGTGGCGCGAGGAGGAACTGGTCATCTGCTGCGCGCCCTCGCACCCGCTGCTGGGCGGCGACCCCGCGCGCAAGCTCGACGTCATGGCGCTGCGCCGGGCCGCCTGGCTGCTGCGCGAGCCCGGTTCGGGCACGCGCGAGGCCGTGGAGCAGGCGCTGCAGCCGCACCTGCACCAGCTGCGCGAGGGCCTGCGCTTCGGCGGCACCGAGGCCATCAAGCAGGCGGCGGTCGAGGGCCTGGGGCTCACGTGCCTGTCGCTGTTCGCGGTGCGCGATCTCGTCGCGCTGGGACGGCTCGTGCGCGTGCGCACGACGCTGCCGCGCCTCGTGCGGCGCTTCTGGCTGGTGCATCACCGGCGCAAGCAGTTCTCGCGGGGCCTCGCGGCGTTCGTCGATTTCTGCGAACAGGGTTGAACGCGCTGCGGTATCGTCGCCGGCTGGCCACGAAGGAGAAGCCCCGCATGACCCGACCCGCCGACGACGATCGCTTCGAGATCCATGGCTTCTGGCGCACGTCCGCCACCTACCGGGTGCGCGTCGCGTTCCACCTCAAGGGCGTCAAGCCGCGCGAGACGGTCGTCGACATGGATGGCGGCGAACAGGACGGCGAGGCCTACCGCCGCCTCAACCCGCTGGGCGGCCTGCCGGCGGTGGTCGACCACGGCCCCGGCCAGCCGCCGGTGCCGCTCACGCAGTCGCTGGCCATCCTCGAATTCCTCGACGAGCTCTACCCGCAGCCGCCGCTGCTGCCCAGCGATGCGCACGGCCGGGCCCGCGTGCGCTCGCTGGCGCAGATGCTCGCGGCCGACACCCACCCGCTGATCACGCCGCGCGTGCGCAAGTACCTGTCGACCGTGGGCGGCTTCGACGCCGACGCCTCGCGCGCCTGGCTCGTCCACTGGCTGGGCACCGGCTTGCGCGCCGTCGAACAGCGCCTGGCCACCGAGCCCGGCACCGGCCGCTTCTGCCACGGCGACCAGCCCACCATCGCCGACATCTGCCTGGCCAGCCTGTTCATGGTCACGCGCGTGCTCAAGATCGACATCGACGACATCCCGGTCTCCACGCGCGTCGTGGCCGAGTGCGAGCGCCTGCCGGCGTTCGCGGCCGCCGCGCCGGCACGGCAGCTGGGCGCGCCGGCGCTCTGAGGGGCGCCGGAGCCGGCCCCCCCTTGCCCAGCGGCTCGCCGGGAGCAAGCCGGCGGCGGCCGCGGCGCCGGAGGGGTCTGGCTCCGCCCGGACAGGGTCACCGGAACGCCGACGACGCTTCCGGGCTGTGCCTGACCCCGAATCGATTCGCCGGCTCGTGGAATGCCTCCGTCGAACGCGGGGTCAGACACCGCCCGGAGAGTCCTTGGCCGTCCGGGGCGCGGCGGAGCCGGACCCCTTGGCCGGCGGCTCGCCGGGGCAAGGCGGCGGCGGCCGGGGCGCGTCGACCGCTAGCGCTTGCCTCCGCGCTGCTGCCACAGCGGCTTCTTGCCCTTCAGGTGACGTTCGATGCCCTCGTTCAGGCGCGAGCGCAGGTCGATCACCTCCTCCAGGTGGCCGTAGGTGCCAGGGAAGCGCAGGTCCAGCCACAGCCACAGCGTGCAGGAGCGCAAGGCCTTCTCCATGTTGTCGAGGCGGCTGTGCTCGTCGACCTCGGACAGGAACCACGGCGTGCCGGCCTGGCCGGCGTTGGCGTGGTTCCAGGCCCATTCGAGGTAGGCCTGCACCTGGGTCTCGGTGCGCGTGTCCACCGGCGCCTGGGCGTAGATGAAGCGCTGCTTGAGCGACAGCTTGCCGGCGTTGTGATCGAGCTGCTCGGCGAGCTCCAGCATCTGGTCGAGTTCCGCGACGGCGAAGTGGGCGTCGTCGAGCTTCAGCTGGTCGACGAACACGTCGAGGACGGCGCGCAGCTTCACGAGGCCCAGGCGCGTGGCGATGGTGTCGACGTGCCACCAGTTGGGCGCGACGAAGGCCTTGAAGTCGCGCGGGGCGCGCGGCTGGCGCGGCAGCAGGTCCTTCAGCGTGCGCAGCGCGGTCGGCTCGGCCTCGCGCAGCACGCCCGCGAAGCCTTCCTCGTGCAGGCCGTAGCGGCCGGCGCGACCCGCGATCTGGTGCACTTCGGATTCGTCGAGCAGGCGGTCGCCGACGCCGTCGAACTTCTTCAGCGTCGAGAACAGCACGCGGCGGATCGGCAGGTTCAGCCCCATGCCGATCGCGTCGGTGGCCACGAGGATGTGCGCGTGGCCGTGGGCGAAGCGCTCGGCCTCGCGGCGGCGCACCTCGGGCGGCAGCGCACCGTAGATCACGGAGACCGGATGGCCGTTGGCGGCGACCTGGTCGCGCAGCATCAGCACCTCGCGGCGGCTGAACGCCACGACCGCGTCGCCCATCTTCAGCGTGGAGATCGGCACCGGGCCGGGCAGCAGCTCGACGTGCTGCTTGCGCTCGAAGCTGCGCACCTTGCAGTTCTCGCCGCACAGCTTGAGCAGGTTCTCGATGGCCGGCGCGGCATAGGCCGAGCAGATGATGATGACCTCGTTGGCCGGCACGCCCACGATGGCCTGCGTCCAGGCCCAGCCGCGCGAGCTGTCGAACAGCATCTGCGCCTCGTCGATGACGGCCACGTCGATCGGGCGCGACGTGTTGACCATCTCGATGGTGCTGGAGACGACGCGCGCGTGGGCCGCCGGGTCGTTCTCCTCGCCGGTCAGCAGCGACGTGGGCACGCCGCGCGCGACCAGCCGGTCGCGGCCTTCGAGCGCGAGCAGGCGCAGCGGCGCCAGATAGCAGCCGTCGTGCGCCCCGGCCAGCTGCTCGAAGGCGGCGTAGGTCTTGCCGCTGTTGGGCGGGCCGACGTACAGCGTGACCGTGCGCTGCAGCCGGCGCGCCAGCTCGAAGCTGTCGGGATAGCCCTGGAACGCGAGTTCGTCGTTCAGGCCGGCCAGCGCGTTGAGCTCGGCGACATGGCGTTCCCAGCGATCCTGCGCCCGCACCAGCGAGGCCTTCAGGTCGGCGAAGGCCTGCGGGCGTGCCATCTCGGCCTGCAGGCGCTGCACCAGCGAGCCCACCTGCTCCGGGTGGCCGGACTCGGCGCGCGCCAGCAGGCGCTCGACATGCTCCATGAGCTCGTCGGCCTCCGGGTAGGGCGGCGGCACGCCGATGGCGGCCTGGAACGCGGCCAGGTCGCCGGTGCGATGGAACTCCCACACCGGCGCGTCGGCGATCGGCTGGCGCCAGGCGACGGTCAGCTGCACGCCCGCCGCGGGCAGGTGCAGCGCGTGCTGCAGGAAGCGGTCGAAGCGGCCGGCTTCGCGCGTGACGCCCAGCGCCTCGAGTTCCGCCGTGCGCGCGAGCATCTGCGCGCGCACCTGCGGGCCGTTGCCGACGGTGTCCAGATGGCGCAGCGCGGCGGCGACGTGCCCGGGCGCGATCCAGCGGCTGGGGCGCCCGCCGGCGACGGCCTTCTGCAGCAGGATCAGGCCGAGGCCGTCCAGGTGCTGCTCGAAGTGCGGCGCGTGCTCGTCGATGTAGTCGGCCGGCCTGACGACCTGGGGTAGCTGGTACGCCGCCTGCTGGATGCGGGCGATGTCTGCCGGGGTGACATCCTCGGGCACGCGGCTCGCGTGGCGTGCGTTGGGCAGCTTGGACGCGCGCGGCGCGGGCGTGGGCGTGGAGGGGGGTTGGATCGCGGGGTCGGAGCTCATTCGGGTGCACGCGCGCGTCACGCGCGAGGTGCGTCGTTCGTCAAGAAAACCAGGAGTATGACCGCTACGCCGCTGGAGCAGGGCACACTGCCGACGATGGATCGTCTGGAATTGCCGATTCGCGAGGTCGAGGACGCCCGCGTGGGCGCGCTGCGGCGCATGAAATGGCTGGCCGCGGGCCTGCTGGCCGCCGCACTGGCCGGGCTCGCCCTGGCGCAGTGGCAGGGCGGCGAGGGCGGGTGGGGCTGGCTGGAGGCCTTCTGCGAGGCCTCGGCGGTGGGCGCGGTCGCCGACTGGTTCGCCGTGGTCGCGCTGTTCCGCAGGCCGCTGGGCCTGCCGCTGCCGCACACGGCCATCCTGCCGCGCAGCAAGGAACGCGTGGCCGACGGCCTGGCCCACTTCGTGCGCGACCATTTCCTCGAGCCGACGTCGCTCGTGCTGCGCCTGGCCGAGCTCGACCCGGCGCGCCGGCTGGGCGACTGGCTGGCCGACCCGGCGCGCGTGCACGACTGGGTCGCCGAGGGCCGGCGCTGGGCGCTCAAGGCGGTCGGCCTGTTCGACGACGAGCGCATGCGGAGGGCGACGCTGGAGCTGGTGGTCGCGCAGGCGCGTCGCTGGAACAGCGCCACGACGGTGGCGGAGCTGCTCACGCTGCTGACGCACGGCGGCCGCCACCACGAGCTGCTGGACGCCGGCCTCGAGAAGATCGGCGGCTTCCTGGCCGAGGACGAGGTCAAGGCACGGGTGTCCGAGCTGATGGTGCGGCATGCCCGCAAGGAGTGGCCCAAGGTGATCGGGATGGTGGAGCTCGTGACGCCGGTGGCGCGCGTGGCCGACGGCCTGGCGTCCAAGTTGAGCGCGTCGGTGCTGGGCGAGCTGCGCGACGTGCTGTCGCAGCCCGACCACCCGGTGCGCCAGCGCTACGACCAGTGGCTGGCCGGCTTCATCGAGCGCCTGCGCGGCGACGAGTCGCTGGTCGCCGCGTTCGACCGCGTCAAGGAGCGCGCCCTCACCGATCCGGCGGTGCTGGAGTACGCCGGCAGCGTCTGGAACGACATCAAGCGCATGCTGCAGGCCGACCTCGCCGACGAAGGCTCCGCGCTGGCCGCGCACGTGGCGCAGGCGATGCGCGACATCGGCGACCGCCTGCGCGAGGACGCCAGCCTGCGCGCCTCGCTCAACGAGCACCTGCTGTCGGCCGCCGGCACCATCGCGGCCAACCTGCGCGCCGGCGTCACGACGCACATCGCGCAGACGATCAAGGACTGGGACGACCGCCAGCTGGTCGAACAGCTGGAGCTGGGCGTCGGCCGCGACCTGCAGTTCATCCGCATCAACGGAACGATCGTGGGGGGCATCGCGGGGCTGGTCCTGCACGCCTTGCGCCTGCTGTTCCCATAGGCGCAGCCCGCGATGCCGTCGCGCAGGCCGCGGCGCTCGGCATACACTCGACCCGTCCGAACGTGCCGGGGAAAGAGCACATGGGATCCGTGTCAGGGAAGGAACCGGGGCGGGGCGGGAGGCGCCTGGCGCGATGGCTGCCCGCGCTCGCGGTGGGCGTGGTCGTGGCCGCGGTCGCCGCCGCCGTCATCGTGCGCGACGTCCGCCAGGAGCGCGCGCAGGCGGCGGCACGCCTCGAGGCCGTGGCCGAACTGCGGGCGCTGCAGGTGCAGGCCTGGCTCGACCGCCACATGAGCTTCGCGCTGTTCCTCCAGGACGGCACCGCGATGGCGCAGCTGTTCGTGCGCTGGCAGGACCAGGGCGATGCGGACGCCGGCAGGCAGCTGATGACGCGCGCGATCGACTCGCGGCACGCGGTGGGTGCCGACAGCGCGCTGGTGGTCGATGCCGCGGGGCATGCGCTGGGGCGCGAGCACCTGTCCGAACGCGAGATCAGCCCCGAGCTGAAGCGCACCGTGGACCAGGCGCTGCGCGCCGGCACGTCCACCAGCTCCGACGTCTACGGGCGCAGCGGCACGGAGATCGCGCAGCGGCTCGACATCGTCGTCCCGATGCTGCGCACCGGGCCGCCGGCGCGCGGCGCCATCGTGCTGCGCATCGACCCGCGGCGCTCGCTGTTCCCGATGCTTGCCAGCTGGCCCGTGCCCAGCAGCACGTCCGAGGCGGTGCTCTGGAGCCATGTGGGCGACCACGTCGCCAACATCAGCGACCTGCGCTACCAGGACGACAGCCTGGGCCTCGTCAGCCAGCCGGTGGCCAGCTCGGGGCTGGCGATCGCGCGGGCCATGCGCGGCGAGCTGAGCCCCGGCGTGGCCGCCCGCGTGATCGACTACCGCGGGGTCGACGTGCTGTGGGTCGGCCGGCCGGTGCCCGGCACGAACTGGTGGCTGGCGGCCAAGATGGACATGGACGAGGTCGATGCGCCGGCCCGCGAGCGCGCCGGCGAGACGATCCTCGCGGCGCTGCTGGCCCTCGTGGGCGCCACGCTCGCGCTCCGCATGCGGGCGCAGCGGCGGCGCGTGCGCGGGGCCGAGCGCGAGGCGGCGCGCGAACGCTTCGCCCAGCGCGCGCTGCGCGAGAGCGAGGCGCACTTCCGCGCGGTCGTCTCCGGGTTGAGCGAGGGCATCATCGTGTTCGACCTCGACGACCGCATCGTCAGCAGCAACCCGGCCGCGGCGCGCCTGATGGGCACGACCCTGGTCGCCGGCCAGAAACGCACGCAGATGATGGGCACCTGGACGTCGCTGCGCCCCGACGGCACGCCGATGCCGCAGCACGAGCAGCCGACGCAGCGCGTGATGGCCGGCCAGGGTCCGCAGGTGGACGTGCCGGTGCATGCGCGCGACCGCGACGGCGAGCACCTGGTGTTCCGCGTCAGCGCGGTGCCGCTGACCAACCCGGACACCGGCGAGATGACCGGCGTGGTGGCCACGCTCGTCGACATGACGGCGCAGCACCGCATGGAAGACGCCCTGCGGCGCCATCGCGACGAGCTCGAGACCCAGGTGGCGCAGCGCACGCGCGAGCTGCTGGGCGCCAACGGCACGCTGGCCGACACGCTGCGCTTCACGCGCGAGATCGCCGACGCCATCCCGGGTCTCGTCACCTACTGGGATCGCGACATGCGCTGCCAGTTCGCCAACCGCACCTATCTCGAGCGCGTCGGACGGCCCGAGGAACAGGTGATCGGCCGCACCAAGTCCGAGTTCCGCTCCGGCAGCGAGCCCGACGGCATGACGTCGCGCCTGCGCCAGGCGGTGGAGGGCGCGTCGCAGCTGTTCGAATACCAGGACGCGCGCGAGCCGGCGCGGTGGTTCCTGGTGCACATCAAGCCCGCGTTCGCGGCGGACGGCCGCGTGCAGGGCGCCTACATGATGGCGTTCGACATCAGCCCCCTCAAGCACGCCGAGGCCGCGCTGACACGAACGAACGAGGCGCTGGCGCGCTCGCGCGACGAGGCCGAGTCGGCCAACCGCGCCAAGAGCGCGTTCGTGGCGAACATGAGCCACGAGATCCGCACGCCGCTGAACGGCATCCTGGGCCTCGCGTACCTGCTCGCACGCGACCCGCGCGACGACCAGCAGCGCGATCGCCTGGCCAAGATCGGCGATGCGGGCCAGCACCTGCTGCAGATCATCAACGACGTGCTGGACCTGTCCAAGATCGAGGCCGGCAAGCTCACGCTGGAGGAGACGGACTTCTCCCTGGACCCGCTGCTGTCCACCGCTTGCGACATGGTGGGCGAGCGCGCGCAGGCCAAGGGGCTGGAGCTGGTCGTCGACACCGATCACCTGCCGCAGCGCCTGCGCGGCGATCCCACGCGCCTGTCGCAGATGGTCATCAACCTGCTGTCCAACGCGGTCAAGTTCACCGAGCGCGGCTGGGTCAAGCTCAAGGGCGACCTGCTCGACGACCGCGACGGCCGCGTGCTGGTGCGCTTCGACGTGCAGGACACGGGCCCCGGCATCGCGCCCGCACGCCAGGCCGAGCTGTTCAACGCCTTCGAGCAGGGCGACAACACGACGACGCGGCGCTTCGGCGGCACCGGGCTGGGGCTGTCGCTGACGCGCAACCTCGCCGCCGCCATGGGGGGCAAGGTCGGCCTGGAGAGCACGCCGGGCGTGGGGAGCACCTTCTGGTTCACCGCGTGGCTGTCGCACGCGACGCGCCCGGACGACGCCGCCACGCTGGCGCCTATGAAGGCGATGCGCATCCTCCTGGTGGACGACCTGCCCGAGGCCTCCGCGGTCATCGCGCACTACCTCGAGGCGATGGGCATGCAGGTCGACGAGCAGTCCAGCGGCGACGCGGCCCTGCAGCGCGTCGAGCAGGAGATGGCGCAGGGCCGCCCCTACGACCTGATGCTGGTGGACTCGAGCACCCGCTGCGCCGACGACACGCCCACGCTGGTGCGCCTGCAGGCCCTGATGGGCGACGGCATGCCGCCCTGCGTGCTGCTGTGCTCGACGCCGGAGGACCTGGCCGGCGAGCGCACGGCGGGCGTCCGGGTGGACGCGGTGCTGGACAAGCCCGTGACGGCCTCCTCGCTGCACGACGTCGTCGCGCGAGTCCTGTATCGCCTCGGCGGCAACGGCAGCGGCGCCGCCATCGTGCGCGATGCCAGCGAGGAGCTGGTGCGCGAGCGCCACGCCGGCCAGACCGTGCTCCTGGCCGAGGACAACATCATCAACCGGCTCATCGCGCGCGAGCTGCTCACCAACGCCGGCCTGGTGGTGGAGCAGGCGGAGAACGGCGCCATCGCGCTCGAGCTGGCGTCGCAGCAGCCCTGGGACCTGATCCTGATGGACATGCAGATGCCCGTCATGGACGGCCTGGAGGCGGCGCGCATGCTGCGGGCGCGCGGCGACACGCGCGTGCCCATCGTCGCGATGACGGCCAACGCGTTCGTCGAGGATCGCGACGCCTGCCTGGCCGCCGGCATGAACGACCACATCGCCAAGCCGGTCAATCCCGGGGCGCTGTACGCCATCCTGATGCGGTGGCTGCCACCGAAAGCGATTTCAGGCAACTGAGGCCATGTCCTGACTCAAGTCGGCGGTGGGACGGCCGAAAACAGGACACGAAGGTGCGTCCCGTTCCCGGCACGGCCGATGTCCCCGAAGCCACCACCACCACGGCATCCCGCGTGGCCGCTCGGTGAGCCCTCCTTCCGAGCCCGCGTCGAACCATGAACCTCAAGCTGAAACTCCCGTTGACCTTCACCGGCGTCCTCGCCGCGCTCATGGGCGCCGCCCTCATCGGCATCCATGGCCTGAATCAATCCGTCACCGTCTACGAAGTGGACGTCGCCGGCCAGCACGCCCACGAGCGCGACGTCGCCGAGCTGCTGGTCAATTTCAAGACCCAGGTGCAGGAGTGGAAGGACACGCTGCTGCGCGGCAAGGATCCGGCCAAGCTGGACAAGCACTGGGGTGCGTTCGCCAAGCGCGAGGAAGCGGTCGACGACAAGGCCAAGGCGCTGCTGGCGACATTGCCGGCGGGCGAGAGCCGCACGCTGGTGGAGCAGTTCAGCGCTGCGCACGTGAAGATGGGGGTGGACTATCGCAAGGGCTTCGCCGCGTTCAAGGACGCCGGCTTCGAGCCGGCGGCCGGCGACGCCGCCGTGGCCGGCATGGACCGCGAACCCGCGCGCCTGCTGGCCGAGGCCGGCAAGAAGATCGCCGCCGACAGCGCGGCCGCGTCGGCCGACGCCGCCGCGCAGGCGCACCGCGCCTCGCTGGTCAGCATCGTGCTGATGCTGGTGGCCGGGGCCGCGGGGATCGGCGTTGGCGTGCTGTTCAGCCGCAGGATCACGCGACCCGTCGACGACGCCGTGAGCGTGGCCGAGGCGATCGCCGGCGGTGACCTGACCCGCCACGTGCCCTTGGTCGGCCGCGACGAGATCGCGCAGCTGCTCAAGGCGCTCGGGCGGATGCAGGGCAGCCTCGCCGGCCTCGTGAGCGACGTGCGCAGCAATTCCCAGAGCGTGGCCACCGCGTCGTCGCAGATCTCGCAGGGCGCCAACGACCTCAGCGTGCGCACCGAGGAACAGGCCTCGGCGCTGCAGCAGGCCGCGGCCTCGATGGAGCAGCTCGGCTCGACCGTGCGCCAGAACGCCGAGAACGCGCAATCGGCCAACCAGCTCGCGCTGGGCGCCAGCACCGTCGCGCGCAAGGGCGGCGACGTGGTGGGCGAGGTCGTCGAGACGATGAAGGGCATCAACGACAGCTCCAGGCGCATCGTCGACATCATCGCCGTGATCGACGGCATCGCGTTCCAGACCAACATCCTCGCGCTCAACGCCGCCGTCGAGGCGGCGCGTGCCGGCGAACAGGGCCGCGGCTTCGCCGTCGTCGCGGGCGAGGTGCGCTTGCTGGCGCAGCGCTCGTCGGACGCCGCCAGGGAGATCAAGACGCTCATCGCGGCCAGCGTGGAACGCGTCGAGCACGGCACCCACCTGGTGGACCGCGCCGGCGAGACGATGACGGAGATCGTGACCTCCATCGCCCGCGTGACGGACATCATGGGCGAGATCAGTGCCGCGAGCACGGAACAGAGCTCGGGCGTCGGCCAGATCGGCGACGCGATCGCGCAGATGGACCAGGCCACGCAGCAGAACGCCGCGCTCGTGGAAGAAAGCGCCGCCGCTGCCGAGAGCCTGAAGGAGCAGGCGCACCAGCTCGTGGGCACGGTGTCGGTGTTCAAGCTCGAAGCCAGGCCGGGCGAGGATGTCCGCGTGGCGCCGACGTCGTTCGCCGCGCCCGCACCGGTCGCCAAGGGCGCGCCGG
>JBJMWE010000234.1:0-14936 GCA_045810285.1 Vitreoscilla sp.
GCGATCACCACCGACTGCTGCGTGCCCATCTCGGGCCTGGCCGACGCGGTCACGCAGGCGCTCGCCGAGGCCGAGGCCGCGGGCATCCCCCACTTCGTCGTCGGCCACGTGGGCGACGGCAATTTCCACGTGGCCTACCTGATCGACCCCGCGAGCCGGGACGACTTCGACACGGCGGAGCGCCTGAACCGTCAACTGGTGCAGCGCGCGATCGCCGCGGGCGGCACCTGCACCGGCGAGCATGGCATCGGCCTGCACAAGCAGGGCTTCCTGCTCGACGAGACGGGGGCCGGGGCGGTGGCGATGATGCGCGCGATCAAGCGGGCGCTCGATCCGCACGACATCATGAACCCCGGCAAGATCTTCAGCCTGGACTGAACGCGAGCGTCGACGGCTGCCGCGGCGGCACCTCGCGGCGCGTGCAGCCGAGCAGCTCGCTGCCGCCGGACCGGGCGCGCGTGGGGGCGGTGGTCTTCATGCGCGGCGGCGTGCCACCGCGCAGTTTCAGGTCGGCCGGCGGCGGAGCAGGACGACCAGGGCCGCGATCGCGAGCAGGGCCGGCGCCAGCCGTTGCGACCGGTCGTGGTCGACGCCCGCGAGCAGCAGCGAGCCGGTGTCCGCGACGACGTCCTTGAAGGCGAGGTCCTCGCCGGACCGTTGCGGAGCCCAGTCGACGGCGGCGGGGGGCGCGGCGACGCTGGCCAGGTCGGCCGGCGGCGCGGTGTCGGCCTCGGCCGCGCGCAGGCCGCAGGCGAGCTCCAGCGTGGGGGCGGGGCGGCACGGCGGATCGACCGGCGCGGTGGGCGTGGTGGCGGCGTCGACGGCGGTGTTCGTGGCGGTGGCCGCGGTCGTGGACAGCGCCACGACCGCCGCAAGCAGTGCGGCTTTCAGCATCCCGAGTCCTTGTCTCCCTTGTCTCCTGGGCAGCAAAAACCATACCGCCACCGGCGCGCCGAGTCATCCATTCGATGGACGAACGGCGGGCGAATGCTGGAAAACGATGAGGCGCGAGGCCCAGGGGGTGCTTCAGCCTTGCGGCGGTGTCACGGACCAGCGGCGCGTCGTCTCGCCCTTGCCGTTGACGCTCTCCAGGTGCACGTCGAAGCCCCACAGCCGCGCGACATGCTTGAGCACCTCCTGCGAGCTGTCGTGCAGCGGGCGGTCGTTGTGCTGGCTGTGGCGCAGCGTCAGCGAGCGGTCGCCGCGCAGGTTCACGTTCCACACCTGGATATTGGGTTCGCGCGAGCCCAGGTCGTACTGGCGCGACAGCGACTCGCGCAGCGCCCGGTAGCCGTTCTCGTCATGGATGGCGGAGATCTCGAGCTCGCTGTCCTTCTCGTCGTCGACGATCGCAAAGAAGCGGAAGTCGCGCATCAGCTTGGGCGAGAGGTACTGGCCGATGAAGCTCTCGTCCTTGAAGTTGCGCATCGCATGGTCGAGCGTGGGCAGCCAGGGCGTGCCGGCGATGTCCGGGAACCACTGCCGGTCCTCGTCGGTGGGGCACTCGCAGATGCGCTTGATGTCCGTGTACATCGCGAAGCCGAGGGCGTACGGATTGATGCCCGAGTAATGGCGCGAGGCGATGGGGGGCTGCGCGACGACGTTCGTGTGCGACTTCAGCCACTCGATCATCATGCCGTCCGACAGGTAGCCGTCGTCGTACATCTGGTTGAGCAGGCGGTGGTGCCAGAAGGTGGCCCAGCCCTCGTTCATGACCTGCGTCTGGCGCTGCGGATAGAAGTACTGCGCGATCTTGCGCACGATGCGCACGATCTCGCGCTGCCACGGCTCCAGCAGCGGCGCGTTCTTCTCGATGAAGTACAGCAGGTTCTCCTGCGGCTCGGCCGGGAAGCGGCGTTCGGTGGCGGCCTCGTCCTCGCTGGCCGCGCGACGCGGCAGCGTGCGCCAGAGATCGTTGACCTGCAGCTGCGCGTAGGCCTCGCGGTCCTCGCGCCGCGCCTGCTCCTGCGCAAGGGACAGCTTGCTCGGCCGGCGATAGCGGTCGACGCCGTGGTTCATCAGCGCGTGGCACGAATCGAGCAGCTCCTCGACGGCCTCGATGCCATGGCGCTCCTCGCAGCGCGCGACGTAGTCTTTGGAGTAGACGAGGTAGTCGATGATCGACGACGCATCCGTCCACATGCGGAACAGGTAGTTGCCCTTGAAGAAGCTGTTGTGGCCATAGGCTGCGTGCGCGATCACCAGCGCCTGCATGGCCATGGTGTTCTCCTCCATCAGGTAGGAGATGCACGGGTCGGAGTTGATGACGATCTCGTAGGCCAGGCCCATCTGGCCGCGCTTGTAGTTCTTCTCGGTGGCGATGAACTCCTTGCCGTAGCTCCAGTGGCGGTAGTTCACCGGCATGCCCACGCTGGCGTAGGCGTCCATCATCTGCTCGGAGGTGATGATCTCGAGCTGGTTCGGGTAGGTGTCGAGGCCGAAGCGCTGCGCGGTCTCGCGGATCACCTCGTGGTAGCGCTCGATCATGTCGAACGTCCAGTCGCTGGGCGACGGCAGCGGCTGCGCGGGGCGCTCCTTGAGGGGCGCGAGGTCCTGCGGCGGACCGGCGCGGCGGCGGCCGCCGTATTCGTCGGCGCACGCGTTGCGGCCGACGGCACGTCTGTTCTCGAGGAATGTCATGTGGGCACCCCTGGCGCTGCGCGCCTCCCCGCCAGGCGGGGGTTATCGCCCTTCGGGCGGCCGTGCGGGTGCATCAGGGGCACCCCTGGCGCTGCGCGCCTCCCCGCCAGGCGGGGGCTATCGCCCTTCGGGCGGCCGTGCGGGTGCACCACGGGCACCCCTGGCGCTGCGCGCCTCCCCGCCAGG
Source organism: Vitreoscilla sp. (assembly GCA_045810285.1). Classification (GTDB taxonomy): domain Bacteria; phylum Pseudomonadota; class Gammaproteobacteria; order Burkholderiales; family Burkholderiaceae_C; genus Scleromatobacter. Next base: position 2,827 of record JBJMWE010000234.1, read on the forward strand.
CGGGGGCTATCGCCCTTCGGGCGGCCGTGCGGGCTCATGCTGCCGGCGCTCCTTCCTTGCGGAACAGTTCGCGGAACACCGGGTAGATCTGCGAGGCCTCGATCGCCTTGCGCATCGCGAACTGCGGCACCTCGCCGATGATGCGCTGGTATTCCTCCCACAGGTTCTGCTCGGGCTCGGCGACCTGCACGTAGGCGAAATAGCGGCACTTGGGCAGGATCTTGTCCATCAGCAGCTCGCGGCAGCGGCCGCTGTCGTGGTGCCAGTTGTCGCCGTCGCTGGCCTGGGCGCCGTAGATGTTCCACTGGTCGCTGGGGTAGCGCGCGCGGATGATCTCGTCCATCAGCACCAGGGCGCTGGACACGACGGTGCCGCCGGTCTCGGTGGCGTGGAAGAAGTTCTGCTCGTCGACCTCGGCCGCCTGGGTGTGGTGGCGGATGAAGACGACCTCGATCTTCTCGTAGTGGCGCGTCAGGAACAGGTACAGCAGGATGAAGAAGCGCTTGGCGAGATCCTTGCGCGATTCGTCCATCGACCCCGAGACGTCCATCACGCAGAACATCACGGCGCGGGTGGACGGTACCGGCACCTTGACGCGGTTGCGGAACTTCAGGTCCAGCGGGTCGAGGAAGGGCACGCGGTCGATGTAGGAGCGCAGGCGCTTGATGGTCTCCTGCAGCTCGGCCTTGTGCTTGAGCGTGACATCGTCCTTGGCGCCCTGCTGCTCCAGCAGCGCCAGCGCCTCCTCGGCCTCGTGCAGCTCGCGCCGGCTGTCGGCGCTCAGCGCGATGCGCCGGCCGAGCGCGCCGCGCATCGAGCGCACGATGCTCAGGTTGCTGGGCGTGCCGTCGTTGACGAAGCCGGCGCGGTGGGACTTGTATTCGGGGATCTCGGCGAGCTGCGTGCGCGTGAGGTTCGGCAACGCGAGGTCGTCGAAGAACGCCTGCATGAACTCTTCCTTGGAGAGGTGGAAGACGAAATCGTCGTCACCCTCGCCGGAATCGCTCGCCTGGCTGCCGCCCCCGCCCCCGCCGGCCCCGCCGTCGGGGCGCTTGATGCGGTCGCCGGTGACGTATTCGCTGTTGCCCGGGTGCACCGCCTCGCGCTTGCCGCCCTGGCCGTGGCCGAAGACGGGCTGGCTCAGGTCGCGCTTGGGGATGTGGACGTCCTCGCCCTTCTCGAGGTCGCGGATGCCGCGCCCGTCGACCGCGCGCCGCACCGCCTCGCGGATCTGCTCCTTGTGGCGACGCAGGAAGCGCTCGCGGTTGCCGACCGACTTGTTCTTGCCGGACAGCCGTCGATCAATGATCTGCTGAAGCAATTTGTTAGCCCCCACGCTCGCTCGCGCTCGCTGCCCCCCGAGGGGGCCGGCCGCGGCTGGACCGGCAGAGCCGGTTCCAGCGCTCCCTTGAACTTCCAGCGAGGCGATCGAGCGGCAGCGCCGGCAATGTATGGCTCATGATCGACCGATCTGCTTCGTTGGATGTTTCACCGGGCCAACTCAGGAACTCTTTCTGACGCGCAAGTACCACTCGCACAGCAGGCGGACCTGCTTGGGGGTGTAGCCCTTCTGCACCATGCGGTTGACGAAGTCCTCGTGCTTGCGGGCCTCGTCGGCGCTCGCCTTCGCGTTGAAGCTGATGACCGGCAGCAGCTCCTCGGTGTTGGAGAACATCTTCTTCTCGATCACCACGCGCAGCTTCTCGTAGCTCGTCCACAGCGGGTTCTTGCCGGCGTTCTGGGCGCGGGCGCGAAGCACGAAGTTGACGATCTCGTTGCGGAAGTCCTTCGGGTTGGAGATGCCGGCGGGCTTCTCGATCTTCTCGAGCTCGCCGTTGAGCGCGCTGCGGTCGAACACCTCGCCGGTGTCGGTGTCGCGGTATTCCTGGTCCTGGATCCAGTAGTCGGCGTACGTGACGTAGCGGTCGAAGATGTTCTGGCCGTACTCCGAGTAGCTCTCGAGGTAGGCGGTCTGGATCTCCTTGCCGATGAACTCGGCGTAGCGCGGCGCCAGGTTCTCCTTGATGAACGAGACGTACTTCTGCTCGGTCTCCTGCGGGAACTGCTCGCGCTCGATCTGCTGTTCGAGCACATACATGAGGTGCACCGGATTGGCGGCGACCTCGGCCGAGTCGAAGTTGAAGACCTTGGACAGGATCTTGTACGCGAAGCGCGTGGAGATGCCGCTCATGCCTTCGTCGACGCCGGCGTAGTCGCGGTACTCCTGGTAGCTCTTCGCGCGCGGGTCGGTGTCCTTCAGGTTCTCGCCGTCGTAGATCTGCATCTTCGAATACAGCGACGAGTTCTCGGGCTCCTTCAGGCGCGTGAGCATCGCGAACTGCGCCATCATCTTGAGCGTGCCCGGCGCGCAGGTGGCTTCGGCGAGCGACGAGCCGCGGATGAGCTTCTCGTAGATCTTCACCTCCTCGCTGACGCGCAGGCAGTACGGCACCTTCACGATGTAGATGCGGTCGAGGAAGGCCTCGTTGTTCTTGTTGTTGCGGAAGGTCTTCCACTCGCTCTCGTTGGAGTGCGCCAGCACGATGCCGTCGAACGGGATCGCGCCGAAGCCCTCCGTGCCCTTGAAGTTGCCTTCCTGGGTGGCGGTCAGCAGCGGGTGCAGCACCTTGATCGGCGCCTTGAACATTTCCACGAACTCGAGCAGGCCCTGGTTGGCCAGGCACAGGCCGCCGGAGTAGCTGTACGCGTCCGGGTCGTCCTGCGCGAACGCCTCGAGCTTGCGGATGTCGACCTTGCCCACCAGCGACGAGATGTCCTGGTTGTTCTCGTCGCCCGGCTCCGTCTTGCTGATGCCGATCTGGCGCAGGATGGACGGACGGCGCTTGACGACCTTGAACTTGCGGATGTCGCCGCCGTATTCCTCGAGCCGCTTGACGGCCCACGGCGACATGATGCGGTTGAGGTAGCGCCGCGGAATCCCGTATTCGTTCTCCAGGATGGGGCCGTCCTCGATCGCGTTGAACAGCCCGAGCGGCGATTCGTTGACCGGGGAATCCTTGATCGCGTAGAACGGCACCTGCTCCATCAGCGCCTTCAGCCGCTCGGCGATGGAGCTCTTGCCGCCGCCCACCGGGCCCAGCAGGTAGAGGATCTGCTTCTTCTCCTCCAGGCCCTGCGCGGCATGGCGGAAGTACGACACGACCTGCTCGATCGCGTCTTCCATGCCGTAGAACTCGGCGAACGCCGGATAGATCTTGATGACCTTGTTGGCGAACAGGCGCGACAGGCGCGGGTCGTTGCGCGTATCGATGGACTGCGGTTCGCCGATGGCCTTGAGCATGCGCTCGGCCGCCGTGGCATAGGCCAGGGGGTTGCGCTTGCATTCCGCCAGGTACTCCTCGAGGGTGAGCTCCTCCTCGCGAGTACGTTCGTAGCGGGCTGCGAACTGGCTGATCACGTCCATGACTAACCTCCGGGCTGATGTGATGTTGCAAGCGTCCGGACACGATGTGGATCGGGTCGGGCCAGGCGCTTGCGTCTGGAATGTTTTGATGGAGTCCGGGCCTGTCCGAAACGTTCTTGCGGGAAGTACGTATCGGCCAGTCAAGGCGCCATCAGAGCAGTCCGTTCAGCGGGCGAGGGACAGTGGGCTGTTCTCTGGGTCCGTAGGGTACAGCGTGCGACGATTCCGTGTGCGGCGATGCATCGAATAGGGTGATCTTCCGGTTTCATCTTGTCCTTTATCGACCTACATTTCAACTCGCCCTGTAGGATTCTTTCCACGAGTGTGCGGAATGACCCGCCCGCCGCCCCGGTGCCCGCGCACCGCGCGCGGCGAGGCCTTCGTCTGGTCGCGCACCACCGCCCGTCCGGAGCTCACCGGGCCTTCGCGGCGCCCCCCGGCTTTCGGAGACAACCGATGAACCAGATCGAGACGCGCCTGCGCCTCCTGTGGCTGGCGCTTGCCTGCGCGACCTTTGCGAACGGCCTCGCCGGCTGCGGCGGAGGCGGCGGCGGTTCCGCGCCCCCGCCGCCGCCGCCCGCGACCGAGTCGGCCTTCCTGCTGGCCGAGTTCGTCGCGACGGATTCCAACAACCAGTTCGTGCGCGTCTGGGATCCCGCGAACCCGGCGGTCGCGGTGCAGAACGTTCGTCTGGTGCAGGGCAACGGCATCGTCTGGCAGGCCTCCCATCTCGTCTTCTCCGATGCCACCGCGTGGGATGCCGCGTCGCGCACGGTCACTACGCTGGGCCACGCGAAGGTGTTCTTCGACAACGACGGCAAGCTGTATTCCATCGACCTGCGCGGCGGCCGGCCGCATGCGCCCGTCCAGTTGTCGAGCGCGGTCGACGTCTTCATGCCCGTGCGGGCCTGGCCGATGAACGCGGCCGGCGACGATGCCTGGGTCGACGCGCAGGGCGGCAGCCATGACTGGGCCATCCGCACGTCGATGGCCGCCACCGCCGCGCCGGTCGACGTGCGCCACGTCATCGCGCCGCTGCGCGACGGCGCCACCGGGCTGCCGCAGTACTTCTTCGCGTCGCTCGGCGACGACGGCATCCACCCGGTGGCCGCCACCTACGAGATCGCCGACGCGGCCACGTTCGCGCCGGTGGCCGTGCCGGCCGTCGCGGCCATGGTCGCGGCCGACGACTGGATCGGCGCCGACCCCGCCCTGCCGGGCCTGGCCTACGTCGGCATCGCCAACCAGGTGCGCGCGCTGCACTGGAGCGCGGGCGGCGTCAGCGTCGATGCCGCGAACCTGCACGCGCTCAGCGGCGTGAACCTGACGCCGGCAGTGGCCGACGCGCAATCGGTCTACGTCGGCGACGGCAGCACGCTGCTCGCGCTCGGCAACGGCAGCGTGCGCACGGTCGGCACGTTCTCCGCGGTGCCGGCCACGCTGGTGGACGCGGGCGGCCACGTCGCCGCCGCCGAGGTCGTGCGGGTCGTGGGCATCATCCCGCAGGTGCAGGCGGAGACGCTGGACAAGGCGAGCGGCGCACGCGTCCTGCTGCAGGCCGCGTCGCCCGATCTGCAACTGCTGGCGGGCAGCGACCAGGGCGTGCTGCTGTCCAACACGCCCGACCAGCATGGCGCGTTCGTGCTCGCGAGCGGCGACGGCCAGGCGCGCACGACCATCGGTTCGCAGTTCGTGGGCATCGTGCGGGCGGCCGGTGCCCGCGCCGACCAGCCCGCTGCGCCGGTGGGCCTGCTGTCCTGCGTCGCCGGCGCGACGCCGGGCTTCTGCGCGCCCGGTGCGCTGACGCAATTCACGCTGGCGGGCGCCGGGACGACGCTGGGATCGAGCGCCGCGGCATCGGCCATGCTGCGCGGCGATGCCGTCGCGGGCCTGCTGTCGGCGCTGTCCGGCCAGGACACGCTGACGTCGCCGGCCGGCTTCGGTGACGGCGAGACCGACACGCGCGACGCCTGGCAGTTCACGCCGGGCAGCGCGTCGTCGCTGGCGCGCGTCACCACCGCCTTGCCGTGACGGCCGCGGCGAGGTCGCAGCGCCGTCAGTCTTCCTCGCGCAGCCCCAGGCGCTCGAGCAGTCCGCCCAGCTCGTCGTTCGAGCCGAACGAGATCGCGATCTCGCCCGACTCGCCGTGGCGCGTCTTCTTGAGCATGCGGATCTCGACGACCGCGGCCAGCCTGTCGGCCAGCTGCTCCTCGAGACGCGCGAGGTCGCCGCGCTTTTCCTTCTTCACGCGCAGCAGCGGCGCCTGGCGGCCATTGGCCTGCTGGTTGCGCGCGACGAGCTTCTCGGCGTCGCGCACCGACATCTTCTTGGCGGCGATCTCGGTGGCGTTCAGGATCTGCTGCGCGGCCTCGAGCGGCAGCAGCGCGCGGGCGTGGCCCATGTCGAGGTCGCCCGCCATCAGCATCTGCTGCACCGGCGCCGCCAGTTGCAGCAGGCGCAGCAGGTTGCTGGCCGCGCTGCGCGAGCGGCCGACCGACTGCGCGGCCTGTTCGTGCGTCATGCCGAACTCGTCGACCAGGCGCTTCAGGCCCTGCGCCTCCTCCAGCGGATTGAGGTCCTCGCGCTGGATGTTCTCGATCAGCGCCATCACGGCCGCCGATTCGTCGGGCACCTCGCGCACCAGCACCGGCACCTCGTCCAGGCCGGCGAGCTTGGCAGCGCGGAAGCGGCGTTCGCCGGCGATGATCTCGTAGCGCTGCGTCTTCGCGCCCGCGCCCTCGAGCGGGCGCACGAGGATCGGCTGCATGATGCCCTGGCTGCGGATGCTCTCGGCCAGTTCGTACAGCGAGCCTTCGTCCATGCGGGTGCGCGGCTGGTACTTGCCGGCCTGCATCTGCGTGACCTTCAGCGCGGACGGCTGCGTCGGGCCGCCCGCGGGCGCGGGCGTCTCGTCGATCTTCGGGCCGAGCAGGGCTTCGAGGCCCATCCCGAGCCCCTTGGGTTTTTTCGTCACCATGGGCCGATTGTCCCCGAGAAAAACCCGTGGCTAGCGCCCGCCGAGCCGATCGCCGAGCAGATCGGCCAGCAATTGCCTGCCCGCAGGCCAGTCGCCCAGGCCCGATTCGCTGTTGAGATGGCCGCGCGGGCCGGCGTCCAGCGCGTGCGCGCCCCAGTCGGCGGCCATGCCCTGGGCGCGGGCGGGTTCGCAGTACGGGTCGTCGGAACTGATCACGGCCAGGGCCGGGAACGGCAGCGCCTGGCGCACGATGGGCGTGAACGAGTGCAGCGGCGCGCGGAACTCGTCGCGCTCGATGTCGGGCGGCGCCACCAGCAGGGCGGCGCGCACGCGCGCCGTGCGGCGCGAATGCGCGGCCCATGCGGCCACCAGCTGGCAGCCCAGGCTGTGCGCCACGAGCGCCACCTGCGGCGCGGGCTCGCGGTCCTCGAGCGCGGAGATCGTCTCCTCCAGCCGCATCATCCAGTCGCCGCGCAGCGGGTGCATCCAGTCGGACTGTTCGACGCGCGTGTCGCCATGCAGCGCCTCCCAGCGGCTCTGCCAGTGCAGCGGCCCGGAGTTCTGCCATCCGGGCAGCACCAGGAGGTGCAACCCCGGGACTTCAGCGCGACAGGGATCCTGTAATGCCATTGCCTTATGCTTCGCCTTGATCCTGGCGCGGACGTCCGTGTCCGCCCGCCATGCAACGATTCTGCCGCGCCTGAAAGCCGGCCGGCCCCGGAGATCCAGAAAATGAGCACCGCCCCCCGGAAGTTCCGCGTCTACGTCGACGGCCAGGAAGGCACCACCGGCCTGCGCATCCACGAGATGCTGGCCGCCCGCGCCGACCTGGAGCTGCTGCGCATCTCCGCCGAGCTGCGCAAGGACGATGCCGAGCGCGCGCGCCTGCTCAATGCCGCCGACGTCGCCTTCCTGTGCCTGCCCGACGACGCGTCGCGCGCCGCCGCGAAGATGGTGACGAACCCGCACACCTGCCTGATCGACGCGAGCACCGCGCACCGCACCGACCCGACGTGGGTCTACGGCCTGCCCGAGCTCGCACCCGGCCAGCGCGAGGCGCTGCGCACGGCCAAGCGCATCGCCAACCCGGGCTGCCACGCCACCGCGTTCATCCTGCTGATGCGCCCGCTGGTCGACGCGGGCCTCGTCGCGCCCGACGCCGGCGTCACCGCGACATCCATCACCGGCTATTCCGGCGGCGGCAAGAAGATGATCGAGCAGTACCAGGGCTGGCACGCGCGCCAGATGGACGGCGAGCGCCAGATCGACGCCGCGCTCAGCGCGCCGCGCCCGTATGCGCTGGGCCTCGCGCACAAGCACATCCCCGAGATGAAGACCTGCTCGAAGCTCACGCGGGCGCCGGTGTTCATGCCCATCGTCGGCAACTTCTACAAGGGCCTGACGGTGAGCATTCCGTTCCACGTGGACCAGCTGGCTCCCGGCACCGACGCGGCGAAGGTCCATGCGGCGCTTGCGCAGCGCTATGCCGACGAGCAGTTCGTGCGCGTCATGCCGCTGGCCGACCCGGCGGTGCTGGCCGAGGGCTCGTTCGACGTCCAGGCCTGCAACGACACCCAGCGCGCCGACCTGTTCGTGTTCGGCCACGCCGACCAGGTGCTGCTGATGGCGCGCATCGACAACCTCGGCAAGGGCGCGTCCGGCGCCGCGGTGCAGACGATGAACCTGCACCTGGGCCTGCCCGAGGGCCTGTCGTTGTGATCCCCACGCTCGCGCTGGTCGCTGCTCCCGGAGGCGAGCCTCGGTCCGGCTCGGCGGCGAGCCTCGCTTCGCGAGAGCCTGGGTGGACCTGCGGCCAGCCAGGCCGCCTCGACAGCGGAGCGCTCGTCGCATGACGAACGCGTCTGCCGAGACCTTGCGGGACTCGCGCGGACTGCGTCTGGGAACCACCTCGCGCACGGCCGCCGACCGCGCCGACGAGGCGCTGTGGCAGATCATGACCTTCGCCGACACGCCGGGCCCGGCGCTGCAGGCGGCGCGCGAGGCCGACGCCGGCTGGGTGCTGCCGCTGCTGCTCGAGGCGGGGTTCCGGCTCGGCCTGAACCAGCCCGACGACCGCGACGCCGTGCGCGAGCTGCTCGCGTCCGCGGGCGCGCTGGCGTCCCGCGCGAACGCGCGCGAGCGGATGCACCTGGAGGCGCTGCGGCAACTGCAGGACGGCCGCGTGACGGCGGCGCTGCGCCTGTGGGACGACCTGCTGCTGGAACAGCCGCGCGACGCCCTGGCCATGCACTGGGCGCACCAGTGGGATCACGCGCGCGGCGATTCGGCCGGCATGCGGCTGCGGCCGGCACGGGCGCTGCCGGAGTGGGACGACACCGACCCGCTGTTCCCCTGCGTGCTGGGCCTGTATGCGTTCGGGCTCGCGGAGTGCCACCAGCACGGCCCGGCCGAGGATCTCGGTCGTCGCGCGATCGCGCTGGCGCAGGAGCAGTCGGCCGACCCGAGCGCGCCGGCGCGCGTGCCCTGGGCGGTGCATGCCGTCACGCACGCGATGGAGATGCAGGGCCGCTTCGACGACGGCGCGATCTGGCTGCGCCAGCAGCAGGCCGGCTGGACGGACGGCACGCGCTTCGCGAGCCACCTGTGGTGGCACCTGGCGCTGTTCCGGCTCGAGGCGCTGGACGTCACCGGCGCGCTGCGCCTCGTCGACACGCACCTGTCCGGCGCCGCGCTCACGCATGGCCTGCAATGCCTGGACGCGGCCGCGCTCTACTGGCGCCTGCGCGTGATGGACGTCGAGGTCGACGCGCTGTTCAAGGACCTGCTGCGGCGCTGGAACCCGGATCCCGGGCAGGCCGGCGCCCATGCCTTCACCGACTGGCACGTGGTGCTCGCGCTGCTGGGCGCCGGCGAGCGCGCGCAGGCCGAGGGCTGGGTCGCGCGCTGTGCCGAGCGCGTCATGCGCGCCGAGGAAGGCGCGCGCAGCAACCACGCAATCGCCCGCGACCTCGGCCTGCCGCTGATGCGCGCGCTGCTGGCCTCCGAACGCGGCGAGCACGACGTCGCCGCGCGCGGCCTGTACCTGGTGCACGAGTCGGCGGCGCGCCTGGGCGGCAGCCATGTGCGGCGCGACCTGGTCGCGCAGACGCTGATGCACTGCGCCGCGGCCAGCGCCGTGCCGCACATCGGGCGCGCCGTGCTCAACGAGCGCTGCCTCGCCAAGCCGGTGACGCCGCTCACGCGCCACTGGGCCGGCAAGCTGGGCGTCGCCATCGCCTGATTGCGCTCGATCGTGCGTGCTGGCGGGGTGGATCCTGCGACTGCGCGCAGGATGCCAGCCAAGTGCGTCATCCTGCGCGCAGTCGCAGGATCCACTCTCGCCCGAGGCGCATCATCGCGCCGGCGCGATCAGGCCCGCCGGCGCGTCGCAAGCACGTTCAGCGCGAGCCCGCCCATCACCAGCGCCGCCGCCCCCAGCTTCCATGCGGGCAGGCCTTCATGCAGTGCGAGCGCCGACGCGCTCATGCCGAACACGGGCACCAGCAGCGCCGTGGGCGTGACGGTGGACGCCGGATGGCGCGCCAGCAGCCAGTTCCAGGCGCCGTAGCCGAACAGCGTGTTGCCGATGGACTGCCACGCGACCGCGGCCCAGGCCGTCGCGCTCGCGTGCCCCAGCGCGGTGCCTATCGCCGTCGGCCCGTCCACCGCCAGCGTGATCGCCCATAGCGGCACGGCCGCGAACGGGCTGGACCACACCATGAAACCGAGGGCGTCGACGCGCCCCGCCGCGCGCGCGACCAGGTTGCCGGCGGCCCAGCTGACCGCGCCGCCGGTCACCAGCGCGACGCCGAACAGCGTCACCCCCGCGCCGGCCGAGACATGCGTCGCGACGATCGCCAGGCCCGCGATCGCCAGCGCGAAGGCGGGCCACTGCAGGCGCTTGAGCCGCTCGCGGTACAGCACCGCGGCGAACGCGATCGTGAAGAACACCTGCGACTGGATCACCAGCGACGCGAGTCCCGGCGAGATGTCCGAGCGCATCGCCCAGAACAGCAGGCCGAACTGCCCCACGCCGATCAGCATGCCGAACGCCGCGAGCTTGCCCCAGGACACCGCCGGCTTGCGGATGAAGAACACGAACGGCAGCACCGAGAACGTGTAGCGCAGCGCCGCGAAGGTGTAGGGCGCGAAGGTGTCGAGCCCGAGCCGGATGACGACGAAGTTCGTGCCCCAGACGGCGACGACGGCGAGGGCGAGCAGCAGGTGGGTCAGGGGCATTGCAGGAGTCTACGAGACGAGCCCCGGCCTTCGGGCGCGCGGCACATTCGCGCCGGCGCGAATCACGGGTCCGGATACGGCACGTCCCATTGCGAGCGGTGTCGTCGAATCGCGTCCTCGAACCAAATCCAGGAGAAACCGATGACCCCCCTCGCCATCCGCGGCATCCCGACCGAGCGCGCCGACCGGCTGCGTCGTGGCGGCCCCGATGCCAACGGCCAACCCGCGCTGCGCCTGCGCGCGCAAGGCGCGATGAATCCGTGCCGCCACTGCCTGCAGCTGATCCGCGAGGGCGACGAGACGCTGGTGCTCAGCTGGCGGCCTTTCGACGAGCTGCAGCCCTACGCCGAGGCCGGCCCGATCTTCCTGCACGCGGACAACTGCCCGCGCTACGCGTCCGACCGGCTGCCGTCCTGGTTCGCGCACCTGCAGCCGGCCCTGCTGCGCGGCTACGGCGCCGACGACTGGATCCGCTACGACACCGGCCAGGTGCTGCCGGGCGCCGAGCTCGACCCCGCGTGCCGCGCGCTGCTGGCCGATGCGGACGTGGCCTACCTGCACGTCCGCTCGAAGTTCAACTGCTTCCTGTGCCGCGTCGTGCGCGCCGGGACCTAGTGTGCTGTCGCGGAAATACGCACGCGCGATACGGCTGTAAACGAGCCGGAGCGTCGTTGCAAGGCGTCGCCTCGAACCACGCCGGATCGTCCCGCATGTCGAACCGGTCGTCGCCGCGCATGTCGGCCATGGCGCAGGTCATGTCATGGGTCCGCGCTGAAGATCTGCTCGATCGCCAGGCCGAAGGCCCGTGCGATCTGGAAGGCGAGCGGCAGGCTGGGGTCATAGCGCTCGTTCTCGATCGCGTTGACGGTCTGCCGCGACACGCCGAGGCGCTCGCCGAGCTGGGTCTGGGACCAGCCGCGCTCGGTGCGCAATTCGCGCACGCGGTTCTTCATTGGTAGCGCCTGCGAGCCAGCACGAGGCCGACGATCCACAGCGCGGCCAGCAGCGGCCACACGGTGAACATCGACAGCCGCGGGTGGCCCAGGCCCTCGAGGAAGCCGTAGCTGAACGTGAGGACGGCGGTGCCTGCGAACGAGAAGCCGAGCGCCTCCAGCTGGATGCGGCGCTGCAGTTCGTCCATGCGGCGCAGCTCGCGCAGGATCACCCAGGCCATCGCCGCGGCCGGCAGCATCGGGCTGAGCGCAATGACATCGCGCCACGGACGCGCGACAGCGGCGTGGGTGAGGAGCTCGATCGACCCGAACAGCATCGCGCCGTACACCGCCAGCGTCGCCGACAGCTCCCTCAGGTATTGCTTGCTCTTCATGCGGAACGTCCATGTGGAAAGGATGCTTTCCATTGTGGAGACGTTCCGCGGGGCTGTAAAGGCTCCTTTACATGGAAAGGGTCTTTTACAGCAACTTGGTCGCTTCGTACGCTTTGCGCGACTCCTGCACGTGGCGCAGGAAA
>JBJMWE010000235.1:0-14857 GCA_045810285.1 Vitreoscilla sp.
CAAGTGAGGCCGCGATGAACTGGAACGCGCTCGAATGGGGCATCCTCGGCCCCGCCCTCGTCGCCGGCCTGCTGGTGCTGCTGACGCATGTCGCGCTCGGCGCCAAGGTGCTCGACAAGGGCATCGTCTTCATCGACCTGGCCATCGCGCAGATCGCTGGCCTCGGCGTGATCGGCGCCGACGCATTGGGCCTGCCCGAGGGCGGCCTTGCGGTGCAGGTGGCGGCGGTGGCGGCCGCGCTCGCCGGCGCCGTCTTGCTGACCTGGACCGAGAAGCTGTGGCCCGAGATCCAGGAAGCGCTGATCGGCGTGATGTTCGTGCTGGCCTCGTGCGCCGGCATCCTGATGCTGTCGAACAACCCGCACGGCGGCGAACACCTGAAGGACCTGCTGGTCGGCCAGATCCTGTGGGTCGGCAAGACGCAGGTGGCCTGGCTGGCGCTCGTCACGGCGGTGCTGGGCGTGGGCATGTTCACGGGCCTCGTCGACCGGCTGGGCCGCTTCGGCTTCTACGGCACCTTCGCCATCGCGGTGACGGCGTCGGTGCAGCTCGTGGGCGTGTACCTGGTGTTCACCAGCCTGATCGTTCCGGCGCTGGCCACGCGGGGCCTGACAGGACGCGCACGCTACCTCGGCGGCCTGGGCGTGGGCGCCATCGGCTACGCCCTGGGTCTCGCGCTGTCGGCGCTGCTGGACCTGCCGTCCGGCGCCGTGATCGTGTGGGTGCTGGCCGTGACGGCCGTCGCCTTCGCGTTCGCGAAGTCGCGCTGGGTGGGCGCGGCACCGCGCACGGTGCGCGTGCACGGTTGAACCGCCGCGCGCCCGCCCGGCGTGGGCGCGCGCGCCGCCTCAGCCACAGCTGCCGCCGCAGCCGGTGATCGCCTGGGCTGGCAGGCGCTCGTGGTGCGCCACCGCGCCGGTGACCGGGTCGAAGCCGACGTTGCGCAGGTGCAAGGCCAGCGCCGCATCCATCGTCTGCGCATGCTGCGGAAACCAGGCCGCCAGTTCGCGCGCGAGCTGGCGGATCGCCTCGAGCTGCCCGGCCGCGCCCGCCGACAGGCCCTCGCGCAGCACGGTGAGAACGACATCATGCTGCGTGGCATGGCAGTTCCCGGACGCGAAGCGCGTCTGCGCCATCCAGCGGTCCTCCTGCGCGAAGTGCGCGTCGGTGTGGTCGATCAGCCGCACCCAGGCGGCCACGAGGTCGCCGTCCGGCGCGTCGGCGACGGTCGCGAGGAGATCGACGAACTCGCGGTGCGTCGCATCCATCAGGGGCAGGTCCAGCGAGAGCGCGTCGGACCATTGAAGCTTGCTCATCTCGGGGCTCCTGCAGCAAATGGTCGTGACCGTCGGCCCGCGTCTCCCACCAGCTGGCGCACCACCAGCGACTGCACGAACTGGTGCAGGCCGGGCAGGCGCGTCGCGGCGTCGAGCACGGCCTGGCGCGCGATGCGCGCCGGCGCCCGGTCGTCGGTGAATAGCGCGACCAGCGCGTTGGTGCCCATGTAGATCGGCCACGTCGCGCGCCGGTGCATGCGCTCGTACGCGGCGAGCGGGCCCGGCGCGCCCGCGTCGAGCCCGCGCGCGCGCCCGCCCGCGAGCTCGCGCGCCAGCACCTCGACGCCGTAGAGGCCGAAGTTCCAGCCGTGCGCCGTGACGGGGTGCATGCCGACCGCGGCGTCGCCGACCAGCGCGACGCGGTGCGCGGCGAAGCGGTGCGCATAAGCGCCCACCAGCGGATAGTGCTGTCGCCTGCCGGCCAGGCGCATGCGGCCCAGGCGCGCGCCGGCCTGCTCGGTGACGCGGGCGCCGAACTCGTCCTCGTCCATCGCCAGCCAGCGTGCCGCGTCGTCGCTGGACACCGTGATCACCACCGACGAGCGGTCGCCGTGCATCGGCAGCAGCGCCAGCGTGTTGCCGTAGCGAAAGCACTCCCATGCGGTGGCGTCGTGCGGCTTGTCGTGGGCCATGCAGGCGACGACGACGCTGCGACCGAAATCGCGCATCGAGGCGCCGATGCCGGCGAGGCGGCGTGTCAGCGAGAAGCGGCTGTCGGCCGCCACGACGAGCGCGGCATCGACGTGCCCGCCGTCGTCCAGCACGACACGCGCCCGCTGCGCGCCCAGTTCCAGCCCGGCCACGCGCGCGCCGCACCGCAGGTGAACGCCGGGCCGCGCGCGCGCCGCGGCCAGTGCCGCCGCGCGGATCCCGTGGTTTGAAACCAGCCAACCCAGCGGCTCGACGGCCGCGCCCGTCGCGGCGAAGCGCAGCGCCCGCGTGCGGTCGCCGTCCAGCACGCAGGCCTCGCGCAAGGGGGCGACGGCGCCGGCCGGCAGCGCGCGCCACAGGCCGAGGCGTTCCATGATGGCCCGCGCGCGGTGCGTGATGGCGATCTCCCGCCCGTCGTCGGCCGGCGTCTCGACGTCGGCCGACGGCTGTTGCTCGAGCAGCGTCACGTCCAGGCCGGCATCGGCCAGCGCGCAAGCCAGCGCGAGTCCCGCCGGCCCCGCGCCGACGACCGTGACATCCCCGGCGTGCGCGCCTGCCCGTTCGATCTGGTTCATCGAAGGATCGTGCCGCGCGGCCAGCGACGCCGTGTTGATCCAGGTCAGGCCGCTTCGGCGACCGCGCGATTTGCACGAGTCGGGCAGCGCGGCCTGCGGCGCCGAAGGCTCGTCGAACACGAGAAGGAACGCCGGCGAGAAGATGCGCAGTTCGCGTCAGGCCAGGTGACCAGCCCAGGCGATGGCCGCGGGCATCGACGCGGCCTCGATGGCCCGTCGATGCCAGGAACCTCTCCAAGGGAAACCGAGCGGCCCCAAGAGCGAATGTTGTCCGCCGGCCCGCCAGGAGGTACGAGCGGCCCCTTCGAACCGGGCGAAACGCAATTCAGCCGATGTGCTGCGACGCCGCCGTCGTCACGCCCAGCTTCTCGAACAGCGCACGGTCCTTCTCGACGTCCGGGTTCCCGGTCGTCAGCAGCTTCTCGCCGTAGAACACCGAATTCGCACCGGCCAGGAAGCACAATGCCTGCACCGCCTCGCTCATCTGCTGGCGCCCGGCGGAAAGACGGACGCGAGCCAGCGGCATCGTGATGCGCGCCACCGCGATCGTGCGGACGAATTCCAGCGGGTCGAGCGGCTTCTCGTCGGCCAGCGGCGTGCCTTCGACGCGCACCAGCTCGTTGATGGGCACCGACTCCGGATACGGCTCGAGGTTGGCCAGCTGTGCCACCAGGCCCGCGCGCTCCTTGCGCGTCTCGCCCATGCCGACGATGCCGCCGCTGCACACGTTGATGCCGGCGCCGCGCACGTGGCCCAGCGTGTTCAGGCGATCCTGGTAGTCGCGCGTGGAGATGATGCGGCCGTAGGCTTCGGGGGCGGTGTCGAGGTTGTGGTTGTAGTAGTCGAGGCCGGCGTCCTTCAACGACGCGGCCTGCGATTCGCTGAGCATGCCCAGCGTGCAGCAGGCCTCCAGGCCGAGTGACTTCACTTCACGCACGATGGCGGAGACGGCCTCGATGTCGCGATCCTTCGGCGCGCGCCACGCGGCGCCCATGCAGAAACGCGTGGCGCCGTGTTCCTTGGCCGTGCGCGCCGCGGCCGCCACGGCCTCGACGTCCATCAGCTTGGTGGCGTCGACGCCGGTGTCGTAGTGCACGGACTGCGGGCAGTAGCCGCAGTCCTCGGGGCAACCGCCCGTCTTGATCGACAGCAGCGTCGCCAGCTCGACCTGGTTGGGCGCGAAGTGCTCGCGGTGCACGGCCTGCGCGCGCAGGATCAGGTCGTTGAACGGAAGGTCGAACAGGGCTTCGATTTGCTCCACGCTCCAGCGCTCGACGTGGGCGTGGCCGCAGGACGCGTCGGCAGGCACCGCGTCGCGGCGCTGGATGTGGATCGGATGGACAGGTGCGTTCATCGCCGGGATTTTGCCTTACCCGATTGCCCCGCCAGCGTGGTCGGGTTCCGTCGCGTCAACTGCCGTGCGACCCGGGCGCGCCCGTTAGAGTGACCCCCTCGACCGGATCCCACAGGAATGAACGCCATGCAAGACCGCCTCGCCCGCGCCGACGTGCCCATCGAATCGACGTGGGACCTCTCCGACCTGTTCGCCTCGCCGGCGCAGTGGGAGGCGGCGTTCCAGGCGCTGGACGCCGCGCTCGCGGAACTCGACCCGTTCCGCGGCCGGCTCGGCGAATCCGCCACGACCCTCGCACGCTGCCTCGACCTCGTCGAGAGCCTGCGCGTGCGGCTCATGCGCCTGGACACCTTCGCCTACCTGTGCAACGCCCAGGACGGCACCAACCCCGAGCACCAGGCCGCGTTCGCGCGCGTGGTGGCGCTCGCCGCGCGGGTGGCCGGCAGCATCGCGTTCGTCGACGCCGAGGCAGTCGCCCTGCCCGACGGCACGCTCGAACGCTTCCTGGCCGAGGATTCCAGCCTGGCCGGCCACCGCGTGCCGCTCGAGCGCCTGCTGGAGACCAAGCCGCATCGCCTGGACGGCCCGACCGAAGGCGCGCTGGCCGCGCTCGGCGAGGTGCTGGGCGCGCCGTACATGATCTACCAGCGCTCCAAGGCCAGCGACATCCGGTTCGCCCCCTTCGTCGACGCGCAGGGCACGACGCATCCGAATTCCTTCAGCCTGTACGAGACGAGCTACGAGGCGCACGCCGACGCCAGCGTGCGCCGCGGCGCATGGGCATCGTTCAGCGCCGGCCTCCAGGCCTACAACAACACGTACTCGGCCACGATCGCCACCGAGGTCAGGAAGAACATCGCGCTCGCCCGCCTGCGCGGCCACGCCGGCACCGAGGACTACCTGCTGCAGCCGCACCACGTGCCCAAGTCGCTGTACACGAACATCCTCGAGATCATCGGCACCGAGCTCGCCCCGCACATGCAGCGCTACCAGCGGCTGCGCCGCCGCGTGCTGGGCCTGGACAAGGTGTTGCACTGCGACCTGCGCGCGCCCCTGGACGCGGGCTTCGAGCCGCCCATCTCCTACGAGCAGGCCAGCGCGATGCTGCTCGAGGCCATGGCCCCGATGGGCGACGACTACGTGGACTTCGTCCGGCGCGCGCTGACGCAGCGCTGGGTGGACCGCGCCGACAACGTGGGCAAGTCCACCGGCGCGTTCTGCTCCTCGCCGTACGGCGTGCATCCGTACATCCTGATCACCTGGGCCGGCACGACGCGCAGCGTCTTCACGCTGGCGCACGAGCTGGGCCACGCCGCGCACTTCGGCCTGGCGATGAAGCACCAGCGCTACGTGAACACGCGCCCGGCGATGCCGTTCATCGAGGCGCCGTCGATCATGCACGAGATGCTGCTCGCGCGGCACATCCTCGCGCGCAGCGACGACGCGCGTACCCGCCGCAGCGTCATCATGCAGCTGCTGGGCACGTACCACCACAACTTCGTCACGCACCTGCTGGAGGCGCGGCTGCAGCACCGCGTGTACGCGCTGGCCGAGGCGGGGCAGGCGGTGACGGCCACGCTGCTCAACCGGACGAAGGGCGAGGTGCTCGAGGCGTTCTGGGGCGACGCCGTCGAGATCGACGACGGCGCGCGCATGACCTGGATGCGCCAGCCGCATTACTACATGGGGCTGTACCCCTACACGTATTCGGTCGGCCTTGTCGCGGCCACCGCGATGGGGCAGCTCGTGGCGCGGGAAGGCGCGCCGGCGGTGCAGCGCTGGCTGCAGGTGCTGCGCGCGGGCGGCACGCTCAAGCCGCTGGCGTTGATGCAGCTGGCGGGCATCGACATGTCGACGCCGCAGCCGATCCACGACGCCGTGGCGTACGTGGGCTCGCTCATCGACGAGCTGGAGAAGTCGTTCGACGCCTGAACGCCTCGGCGAGCCCGCGGGCTCTCAGAGCTCGATCTCGAGGTTGTCGATCAGGCGCGTCCTGCCCAGCCGCGACGCGGCGAGCGCGACCAGCGGCGTCCTCGCGGCGAGGTCGTCCGCCGTGGGCGGCAGCAGGTCGACGCGGCGGCGCACGGTGAGGTAGTCGGTCTTCCAGCCGCGCGCCTCGAGCGCGGCCGTTTCCTTGGCCTCGACGGCCGCGACGTCGCGCGCGCCCTCGCGCAGCGCGGCCGCCATCGCACGCAGCGCGTGCGAGAGCGCCGTGGCCTCGGCGCGCTCGTCCTGGCTCAGGTAGCCATTGCGCGACGACAGCGCCAGGCCGTCGTTGGCACGGATGGTGGGCGCGCCGACGATCTCGCAAGGCAGCGCGAACTGGCGCGCCATCGCCTTGATGACCATCAGCTGCTGGTAGTCCTTCTGGCCGAACACGGCCACGGCCGGCTGCACGCACTGGAACAGCTTCATCACGACGGTGCACACGCCGGTGAAGAAGCCGGGGCGGAACTCGCCTTCCAGCAGGTCGGCGAGAGCCGCCGGCGGCGTCACCTTGAACGTCTGCGGCTCGGGGTAGAGCTCGGCCTCGCTGGGCGCGAACACGATGTCGCAGCCCGCGCCCTCGAGCAGCTGGCAGTCGCGCTCCAGCGTGCGCGGGTACTGGTCGAAGTCCTCGTGCGGCAGGAACTGCAGCCGGTTGACGAAGACCGTGGCGACCACCGGGAAGCCGTGCAGCGCGGCCTCGCGCACCAGCGCCAGGTGGCCCTCGTGCAGGTTGCCCATGGTCGGCACGAGCGCGGTCTTGCTGGAGCCGGCGAGCACGGCGCGCAGGTCGGCGAGGGTGTGGATGACTTGCATGGAGGCTCCAGTGGGTCGCGCTGGCCGGTCGGCGTTCAGTAGGTGTGGACGTCGGCCTGCGGGAAGCTGCCGTCCTTGACCGCGGCGACGTAGCGCCCGATGGCGGCGCCGATCGAGCCGCCTTCGGCCATGAAGTTGCGCACGAAGCGCGGCTTGCGGCCCGAACCGAGGCCCAGCATGTCGTGCAGCACCAGCACCTGGCCCGAGGTGCCGCCGCCGGCGCCGATGCCGATGGTGATGAGCTCGGGGTTCTCGTTCGTGAGCTCGGTGGCGAGCGCGGCCGGCACCATCTCGAACACCATCATCGCCGCGCCGGCCTCGGCCAGCTCGCGGGTGTCGCGGTGCAGCGCGGCGGCGCTGTCGCCTTCGCGGCCCTGCACGCGATAGCCGCCGAGCGCGTGCACGCGCTGCGGCGTCAGCCCCAGGTGGGCGCATACGGGGATGCCGCGCGCGACCAGGTGCGACACGATCTCGGTCGTCCAGCCGCCGCCCTCGATCTTGACCATGCGGGCGCCGGCGCGCATCAGCGCCACGGCCGAATCGAGCGCGGCGCCCTTGCCGTTCTCGTAGCTGCCGAAGGGCATGTCGGCGATCAGCCAGGCCGCGGGCTGCACGCGGGCGACGCACTCGGTGTGATAGACCATGTGCTCCAGCGTCACGGGCAACGTGGTCGTGCGGCCCTGGATGACGTTGCCCAGGGAATCGCCCACGAGCAGCGTGTCGACGCCGGCTTCGTCGAGCAGTTGCGCGAAGGTGGCGTCGTAGGCCGTGAGCATGGCCACCTTCTCGCCGCGGGCGCGCATCTCGCGCAGCTTGGGCAGCGTGACGGCGGCGCGGGCCGCCTGGGCGGTCGACGAGGTGGGGCTGGAATGGGCGCTCATGCTGTTGTCCTGTGGGAAGACGGGTAGCTGCCTGGACTCCGTGCGCCTCGGATGGAGGGCGCGGATGCGGCGCGAGGCGCATTGTGCACAGGTCCGCGCCGAGTTGTGCGGCGGTGCACAAAAGTTGGGCGATTTGCTCTAAAGCACCGCCGGATCGGGCCGGCCGTCCTCCTCGGGCAGCGGCCGCGCGAGCGCGGAAAGCGCCTCCTCCAGCACCGGATGACGATAGCGGTAGCCCGCCGCCAGCGCGGCCGCCGGCACCGCATTCTGGCCCTCCAGCAGCAGCTCGGCCATCTCGCCGAGTGCGCGGCGCAGCACGGCATGCGGCACGCGCAGGTGCACGCCACGGCCGAACGAGGCCGCCAACGCGCGGGCGAACGCTTCCTGGCTGGGCGCGCCGGGCGCGACGGCGTTGACGGCGCCCGCCAGGCCGGCGTCCGCCAGCGCGAAACGGATGAGGCCGACGGCGTCGTCCAGGTGGATCCACGGCGCCGGCTGGCGCCCCGACCCCAGCACCGCGCCGAACCCCAGCCGTGCCGACAGCGCCAGCATCGGCCACGCGCCGTCGCCGCGTCCCAGCACGACGCCGAAACGCATCCGCACGACGCGCACGCCCAGCGCCTCGGCGCGCCGCGCCTCGTGCTCGATCGCGGCGCACAGGTCGGACTGGAATTGCCCCGGCCGCGCGGGTGCCCGCTCATCGCACGGATCGAACGCGCCGCCCGGCGTCGCGCCGTAGAAGCCCACCGCCGACGCGCTCACCAGCACCCGCGGGGGCTGCTGCAGCCGCCGCATCAGGCCGACCACTGCCGCCGTCACCTCGGTGCGGCTGCGCTGCAGCACGGCGCGGCGCGCGTGCGTCCACGGGTGGCCGAGCACGCGAGCGCCGGCGAGGTTGACGATCGCGTCGACCGCCGTCTCGGACGGGATGTCGTCGAGACGGTCGATCACCCAGGCGTCGGCGCCGAACAGCGCGCGTGCCTGCAGCAGGTCGCGAGCGAGCACGATGACGCGCCGGCCGTCACGCCGCAGCTGCTCCACCAGCGCGGCACCGACGAACCCCGTCGCGCCCGTCACCAGCACGGCGGGGCGGATGCGGTCCGCGCAGGACGGCAGCTCCGACGCGGACACGACGACACGGCCCAGCGCGCGCACGGCGATCGCATTGCGCACGCTCCACGCGGCCACGCCTGCGGCGCACACGCTGAAGGCCAGCGACACGACGCCATGCGGCGTCCAGACGACTCCCGTCGGTTGGCGCGCCCAGTCGACCAGGTGCGGCGCCAGCACGGCCAAGAACAGGCCGTACGTCAACGCCAGGACGGTGTGCAGCACGCGCTCGAAAGGCGGCAGGCGGCGGCTGCGGTCCTCTTCGAGGAAGTCGGCCAGCGTGATGACCACCTCCACCAGCAGCAACGCGCCCAGCAGCAGCGCGAACGCGCCATGCCACTGCGTCCAGGCCAGCGCCAGGAAGACGACGCCGTAGATCGCCTCGCGCGCGGCGTGCAGCGCCAGTTCGCGGCGGGCGGAGCGCCGCTGCGGCAGCTTCGCGTGCAACTCGTGATGCCAGAGATTGTCGAAGCCGCCGAGCAGCGCCTGCGCGGCGAGGATGGCGAAGACGGCATTCATCGCGCACCTCCTTCGACGACATCGGCCACGGGGTCGGCAAACACGCCCGACTGGTGGAAGGTGCGGCCCCACAACGGGTGCACCAGGTCGAGGTCGAAGCGGAACAGGCCGCCGCCCAGGTCGGTGTGCACCACCCGGCAGGTGCCCGGCGTCAGCAGCACGGGCACGCGCAGGCGCAGGCGGCCGACCGCGAAGAAGAAGGCATGGCTCTCGAAGACCAGGGCGCCGCTCTCCTCGAACGCACGCAGGCTCATGCCCAGGCCACCGTCGGTGCGCTCCTCGAGGCCGCTGGCGCCCACCTGCTTGATCGAACGCACGACATGCGGCCGGCCCGGCCCGGACGTGTGGATGCTGCGCTCCCAGACCATGCCGCCGCGGCCATCGTCGGACACGCGCACCGATGCCGGCACCGCGTCGTTCGTCGCCCCCGACAACGGGCTGCCGAAGGCCCTGGCCAGCGCGGCGAAGACGCGGCCCGCCGGCGAGCAGCGCAGGGCCATGCGGCCGACGTAGGTCGCGGCGCCGTGGCCGCGGCCGAAGCGGCGCCGCACGGCGGCCGGCAGGCGCGACCAGCCAGCGGCGCCGACCAGCGCGGCGAGATCGAGGGCGTCTAGCACCAGGGGAACGGCGGCGGCAGGCGTGGGGATCGTGCGTGTCATTCGGGGTCTCGGAGGAGTTGGCGGACAGACCCCTTTCGCGAAAACCGGGCCAGCCCGGCCGACACGCGCAAGTCATTGATTTCATTGAATTATCTTCCGCACGCTGCATACCTGGTATACAGTGCGCACCTCACCCGTTGTCAACGGCGTTGACAGGCCCATGCTGATCCACCTCACCCTCGCCTTCTCTCTTTTCGAGACGCTCGTGCTGGCGGGCGTGCTGCTGGCCTGGGCCGACCGTGTGGCGGGCGCCCGGCTGCTGGCGGCCTTCCTGGGGGGCATCGCAGTGTGGATCGTCGGCAACGAGCTGCCGAATTGGCTGGGGCACGGCATGGAGCGCGCGTCGATGGCGCTGCTGGCGACCGCGCCGCTCACCTCCGCGTTCTTCTTCCATTTCGTCGTGGTGTTCTGCGGCGTGCGCGTGCCGCGCGCGCTCATCGCCGCAGGCTACCTGCTGGGCGCGACCTCGACCGGCGTGTCGGAGTTCCTGCTGCCGGCCTACCTCGTGCACAACCGCTACATCGGGTGGATCGCCCTGCCCCACGCCGCAGGGTGGATCGCGAGCACGGCCTGGGTCGTCCTCGGCGCCGGCGGCATCGCCGTGCTGCTGGCCTCGTTCGTGCGCGCGCGCCAGCCGGCCTTCAGCCAGATCGCGGCGGTGGCCGCGTCGTGCCTGTGGGGCTTCGCCTGCCTCACCGGCTACGGCATGGCCGTGCTGGACCTGCCCGTCTACCCGTTCCCGCTGCTGGGCCTGCCGCTGTATCCCGTGATCCTGGTCTACGGCATCCTGCGCTACGGCGTGTTCGTGGCCAACGCCTGGGCGCGCCGCGCGCTGGTGTGGACGCTGCTGCTCGCGCTCGGTGCGGCGGTGGTGGCGCTGACGCCGCTGCTGCCGTTCGAGTCGCGCTGGCTCGGCGGCCTGGCGGTGGCGACGAGCTGCCTGGCGCTGAACGGGCCGATCCGGCGGGTGGCGGAGCGGCTCGTCTACCCCGGCGGCAGCGTCACCGCGGCGGACCTGCTCGCCTGGCGGCAGGCGCTGCAGCCCGCCGAGACGGCCGAGGCGCTCGCCGCCGCCGCCAGCAGCGTGCTGACCCGGCGCATCGGCATCCACGTGGAGGTGCGCATCGGCGGCGGCGCGCCGGGCGATGCCGCCGCGCCGCGCCTGGTCGCGGTGCGTGGCCCCGACGCGTGGGCCATCGAGCTCGCCGGCTGGGACGCGGCACCGCCCGGGCCGCGCCACGTCGCGGAGCTGTTCGGGTCGGTGGTGGCGGAGGCCGCTGCGCGCGTCGAACAGACGCAGCAGGTCGCCGCGCGCGAACGCGAGCGCCAGCTGCAGGCGCGTCTGGCGGAACTGGGCTCGCTCGCCGCGACGGTGGCGCACGACATCCGCAACCCGCTCAACATCATCGCGATGGCCGTGGCGAGCGCGCCGGCCGACACGCGCCGCGACGTCGCCGACCAGGTGGCGCGCATCGCCAACCTGACCAATGACCTGCTGGACTACGCCAAGCCGTGGAAGCTCGCCCCGGCGCGCATCGACCTCGCGGCGCAAGTGCGGCACGCGGCACTGCGCCTGCCGGAGCTGAGCCTGCACGCGAGCCTGGCCCGCGAGCTGACGATCGACGCCGACCCGCGCCGCGTCGAGCAGGCGTTGGCGAACCTGTTCGAGAACGCGCGCGTCGCGACGATCTCCACGGACGACGCCCCCGCCGGCCGCGTGCACGTCGAGGCCGAGGCCGTGCCCGGCGCCCTGCTGCTGCACGTGTGCGACGACGGCCCCGGCGTGCCGGCCGAGATCCGCGCGCGCCTGTTCGAGCCGTTCGCCTCGCGCAGCCCGGGCGGCACCGGGCTGGGCCTGGCGATCGTCGCGCGCATCATGGCCGCGCACGGCGGCTCGGTGGCGCTGAGCGAACGCCCGCCGTGGCGCACCTGCTTCACCCTCTCGTTCCCGACCAGCCCATGAACGACTCCCCCGAATCCGGCCGCGTGCTGCTCGTCGACGACGAACCCGCCTTCCAGCGCCTCGGCGGCTCGTTCCTGCGCGACCTGGGCCACGCCGTCACGGTGGCCGGCGACGGCGAGCAGGCCCTGGCGTCCTTCGAGCGCCAGCGGCCCGAACTGGTGCTGCTCGATCTCGCCATGCCGCCGCACATGGATCCCGAGATCGGCCTCGAGCTGATCCCGCGCTTCGCCGGCGTGCCCGTCGTCGTGCTGACCGGCCACGGCGAGCACGAGCTCGCGCTGCGGGCGACGGCGCTCGGCGCGTGGGACTTCCTCACCAAGCCGATCGACCCCGACATGCTGCGCTTCGTCGTGGCGCGCGCGCTGCGCCAGGCGCGGCTCGACGCGGAGCTCGCCGCGCTGCGCGCCGCCACCGCCACCGACGACCTCGGCCTGGTCGGCCAGGCGCCGGCGATGGCGCAGCTGCGCGCGATGGTGCGGCGCGTGGCGCAGACCTCGGTCAGCGTGCTGGTGCTGGGCCCGACGGGCACGGGCAAGGAACTGGTCGCCCGCGCCTTGCATGCGTGCGGGACGCAGGCGAGCGGCCCGTTCGTCGCGATCCATTGCGGCGCGCTGTCCGCGGAACTGCTCGAGAGCGAGCTGTTCGGCCACATGAAGGGCAGCTTCACCGGCGCCTACCGCGACCAGCCCGGCCTGGTGGAGGCCGCGCACGGGGGCACGCTGTTCCTCGACGAGGTGGGCGAGATGCCCGCGCCGATGCAGGTCAAGCTCCTGCGCTTCCTGCAGGAGGGCACGTTCGTGCCCGTGGGCGGACGCGTGCAGAAGCGCGCCGACGCACGCGTGGTCGCCGCCACGCACCGCGACCTGGAGGCGATGGTGCGCGACGGCAGCTTCCGCGAGGACCTGTTCTACCGGCTCAAGGGCGTGGTGCTGCGCACGCCCGCGCTGGCCGAGCGCCGCGCCGACGTGCCGCAGCTGGCCACGCGCTTCCTGCATCGCGTCGCCCCGCGCGCGGGCTTCACGGCCGGCGCGCTCGCATGGCTCACCGCGCGGGAGTGGCCCGGCAACGTGCGCGAGCTCAAGGCCGCCGTGGAGTCCGCCGGCGCCCTGCTGCTGCCCGGACAGGACGAGGTCGACGCCGAGCTGCTGCGCCTGGCCAGCGGCGACACGGCCGACGCGGGCGCGCCGCCCGTCGCCGGCGACGCGTCCGCCGGCCCGCTGGAGGCCGCGCTCAACGAGCTGGAGCTGCGCCTCGTGCGCGATGCGATGGCGGCTGCAGGCGGCAACCAGTCGGAAGCGGCACGCCGGCTCGGGGTCTCGCGCGTGGGCCTGATCAAGAAGCTGACGCGCCTGGGCCTGCGCTGAAGCGCTCGACCAGGAAATCCACCAACGCGCGCACCCGGTTCGGCACGAAG
Source organism: Vitreoscilla sp. (assembly GCA_045810285.1). Classification (GTDB taxonomy): domain Bacteria; phylum Pseudomonadota; class Gammaproteobacteria; order Burkholderiales; family Burkholderiaceae_C; genus Scleromatobacter. The sequence continues at coordinate 13,266 of JBJMWE010000235.1, forward strand.
CGGCCGCTGGGCAGCAGTGCGTGCAGCGGATAGGGCTCGGTGCGCCAGTCCGCCAGCAGCGCCACCAGCGCGCCGCTGGCGAGGTCGCGCCGCTGGTCGATCTCGGACTTGAGGATGATGCCGCGCCCGGCGATCGCCCACTCGCGCGCCAGCGAGGCGTCGTCGACGCTGCGGTCGCCGTCCACGCGCACCTCCGTCCACTGGCCGTCGCGGCAGAAGCGCCACGCGCGGTGGCGGCGGCCGCCGCGGTCGAAGGTGATGCAGTTGTGCTGCACGAGCTCCTGCGGCGTGCGTGGCGTGCCGTGGCGGCGCAGGTAGGCGGGCGAGGCGCTGCACACCGGATGGGCCGCCGCCAGCGTGCGCGCGACCAGGCGCGAATCGGCCAGCGTGCCGTAGCGGATCGCCACGTCGACCTCGTCGCGCATCACGTCGAGCACGCGGTCGGCCACGGACAGCTGCAGCTGCAGCCCGGGATGCGCCTGCATGAACTCGTCGAACAGCGGCAGCAGCACGTTGCGCGTGAGATCGGACGGCGCCGCGACGCGCACCGTGCCCACCAGCGTGGCGCGGTCGGCGTGCACCTGGGACTGGCCCTCGTCCAGCAGCTCGAAGGCGCGTGCGGCGTAGTCCAGCAGGATCTGGCCCTGCGGCGTCAGGCGCATGGCGCGCGTGGAGCGCTCGAACAGCCGCGTGCCCAGCTGCGACTCGAGGCGCTTGAGCGTCGCGCTGGCCGCCGCCGGCGTGATGCCGAGCGCGCGTGCGGCCGCCGTCAGCGTGCCGCCGCGCGCCGTCTGCACCAGCACCTGGAGGTCGGCGATATTTTCAATCTTCATTTGAAAGTGATCCGCTTCCAGGACATCTTATCAATCACGCGTTGGACTCCTACGATGCCGTCATCGACAACCGGAGTTCGCCATGAAAGCCATCGGATACCGCCAGAACCTGCCCGTGGACCAGCCCCACGCCCTCGAGGATCTCGAGCTGCCCGCCCCGCAGCCCGGCCCGCGCGACCTGCTGGTGCGCGTCAAGGCCGTCTCGGTCAACCCGGTCGACACGAAGGTGCGCCGCAACCGCGCCCCTCGGCCCGGCCAGCCGGAGGTGCTGGGCTGGGACGCGGTGGGCGTCGTCGAGGGCGTCGGCGCGCAGGTGCGCGGCTTCCAGCCGGGCGACCGCGTGTTCTACGCCGGCTCGATCACGCGGCCGGGCGCCAACAGCGAGCTGCACGTCGTCGACGAGCGCATCGCCGCCAAGGCACCCGCGTCGCTGGAGGACGGCCAGGCCGCCGCGCTGCCGCTGACCGCGATCACCGCGTGGGAGCTGCTGTTCGACCGCCTGCGCGTGCCGCAGGGCGGCGGCGCGGGGCAGTCGCTGCTGGTGGTGGGCGGCGCCGGGGGCGTCGGCTCGATCCTGATCCAGCTCGCGCGCCAGCTCACGCAGCTGAACGTGATCGCCACCGCCTCGCGGCCGCAGACGCAGGCCTGGTGCCTGGAGCTCGGCGCGCACGCCGTCATCGACCATTCGCGGCCGCTCGTGCAGGCGCTGAAGGACGGCGGCCACGGCGAGGTCGACTTCGTCGCCGCACTGACCCAGAC
>JBJMWE010000236.1:0-2308 GCA_045810285.1 Vitreoscilla sp.
CGTCGGCCGGCCCGGCGCGCTCGAGCGCCCGTTCCATGGCCCAGCGGCCGACGCGGCCGGTGAGCTCGGGCGCGAGCGCGTGCGCGATGCGCGCCGGCGCCGCCACCGCCCCGACCATCACCGTCGGCCGCGGCGCATCGATCAGCGACACCACCACGCGCGCGACCTCCCGCGGATCCAGCATCGGCGACGGCGGGCTCAGGTGCCGGCCGACGCGGTTGGCGCCGTGGCCGACGCCGGGTGTGTCCACGAACGTCGGGCAGACCGCGCAGACATGGACGTCCGGCAGCGCCGACATTTCCGCGCGGATGGTCTCGGTGAAGCCGCGCAAGCCGAACTTGCTGGCCGAGTACGCCGCCGCATAGGGCGACGGGATCCAGCCGCCCAGCGAGATCATGTTGATGAGCGTGCCGCGCCGGCGTTGGCGAAAGTGCGCCAGCGCCGCATGCGAGCCGTTCATGTGGCCAATCAGGTTGGACTCGATGACGCGGCGGTGCAGCGACAGCGGCACCTCGTCGAACAGCCCGACGGCGCCGATGCCGACGTTGTTGATCCAGACGTCGACGTGGCCGAAGCGCTCGATCGCCATGCGCCCCAGCGCGGCCACGGCATCGGCGTCCGTCACATCGACCGTCACCACGAGCACGCGGGCGCCGCGCGCCAGGCACTCGTCGGCCACGGTCCGCAGCGTGTGCGCGTTGCGCGCGGCCAGCACGATGTCGGCGCCGCGCTCGGCCAGCCGGTGGGCAGTGGCGCGGCCGATGCCGCTGGAGGCGCCGGTCAGGACGACGACGGGCCGGGTCGGGACGGTGTCGGGCATGGGCTTGTCCTTCGTGTTGCGGGTGCGGCTCGCAGCGGCAAGCGGGATTCCTCCGCGGCCGTCGCGCGCACGCTTCCTGCCGCTGCGCCGGCATGGCCACGCTCCCGATGCCTGCCCCGCCGATCGAGCCGATGCTCGCCAAGATCGCCGACGCGCTGCCCGACGAACCGGGCTTCCAGTTCGAGCCCAAGTGGGACGGCTTTCGCGCGCTGGTCTTCCGCAACGCCGAAGGGGTGCTTCTGCAGAGTCGCGACCTGAAGCCTTTGAACCGCTACTTCCCCGAAGTCGAGCAGGCCTTGCTCGCCCAGCTGCCGCCGGGCTGCGTGCTGGACGGCGAGATCGTCATCGCCACGCCGCGCGGCCTGGACTTCGACGCGCTGCAGCAGCGCCTGCATCCCGCGGCCTCGCGCGTGCAGCGGCTGTCGACGCAGACGCCCGCGAGCTTCGTCGCGTTCGACGTGCTCGCGGCCGACAGCCGGTCCGCGATGGCGCTGTCGCAGGCCGAGCGCCGGGTGCTGCTGGAAGCGCTGCTGGCCGATGCGGTGCCGCCGCTGCACCTGACGCCCGTGACCCACGATCGTGCCGAAGCGGCGCGCTGGCTCGCGCAGTTCGAGGGGGCCGGCCTGGATGGCGTCGTCGCCAAGCTCGAGGCAGCCGCCTACGAGCCGGGCAAGCGGGCCATGCTCAAGATCAAGCACGCGCGCAGCGCCGACTGCGTGGTCGCCGGCCTGCGCTGGTACAAGGATCGCACCGACGCCGTCGGCTCGCTGCTGCTGGGCCTGTACGACGAGACGGACACGCTGCGCCACGTGGGCGTCACCTCGTCCTTCACGATGGCCAGGCGCCACGAGCTGCTGCGGGAGCTGGCGCCGCTGCGCGCGGGCGCCGCCGCGGCGCATCCCTGGCATGCCGCGCTGGAGGCCGAGGGCCAGGGCCCCGGCGCGCAGAGCCGCTGGAGCCGCGGCAAGGACCTGGGCTGGGTGCCGCTGCGTCCCGAGCGCGTCTGCGAGGTGCGCTACGACCATCTGCAGGGCGCGCGCTTCCGCCACGCGACGACCTTCCTGCGCTGGCGCCCCGACAAGCCGCCCGCCGACTGCCGCTACGACCAGCTGGAAGTCACCACGCCCTACGAGCTCGCGCGCGTCTTCGGCGCCTGAGACCTGGACGAATCGGACACGCGCGCTCGCCACGCGCTCGACCGCGACGGATGCATTCACGGGTTCCGCGCCTTGCGCGCACGCGCTGGCGCCGGCGTGGGAGCCGGACGCAGGCGCTCGGGCACCCGTGCGAGGTTGATGCGCACGCGGTACGACAGCGAGGAGCGCCCGCGCAGCCGGTCGACCAGCACGTCGCGCGGGGCGAGCCGCGCCGCGGCCGCGGGGTGGGCCTTCTTCCAGGCGTCGATGGCCGGCTGCACCGCGGCCTCGTCGGCGACGCGGGCCGCCTCGACCAGCGGGCCCTCGGCCGCATGCGCCCGGGCCGGGCGCC
>JBJMWE010000237.1:0-11853 GCA_045810285.1 Vitreoscilla sp.
GGAAGCGCTTCAGCTCGTCGTCGATGATCTGCTGGGCGCGCTTGTCGCGCTGGATGCCTTCACGGGTGAAGACCTGGACGTCGATGACGGTGCCGTTGGTGCCCTGGTCGACGCGCAGCGAGGTGTCCTTCACGTCGGACGCCTTCTCGCCGAAGATCGCGCGCAGCAGCTTTTCTTCCGGCGTCAGCGTGGTCTCGCCCTTGGGCGTGACCTTGCCCACCAGCACGTCGCCGGCGTTGACTTCGGCGCCGATGTAGACGATGCCCGACTCGTCCAGGCGGCCCAGTTGCTGCTCGGACAGGTTCGGGATGTCGCGCGTGATTTCCTCGGAGCCCAGCTTCGTGTCGCGCGCCATGACCACCAGTTCCTCGATGTGGATCGAGGTGTAGCGGTCTTCGGCGATGACGCGTTCCGACAGCAGGATCGAGTCTTCGAAGTTGTAGCCGTTCCACGGCATGAACGCGACGAGCATGTTCTGGCCGAGGGCGAGCTCGCCCAGGTCCGTCGACGCGCCGTCGGCGATCACGTCACCGGCGCCGACCTTGTCGCCGCGCTGGACGATGGGACGCTGGTGGATGTTCGTGTTCTGGTTGGAACGCTGGTACTTGATCAGGTTGTAGATGTCGACGCCGACTTCGCCGGCCACCGTTTCCGCGTCGTTGACGCGGATGACGACGCGGTTGGTGTCGATGTAGTCGACCACGCCGCCGCGGCGGGCGGTGACGACGGTGCCCGAGTCGACCGCGGCCACGCGCTCCACGCCCGTGCCGACCAGCGCCTTTTCAGGACGCAGGACCGGAACGGCCTGGCGCTGCATGTTCGCGCCCATCAGCGCGCGGTTCGCATCGTCGTGCTCGAGGAACGGCACCAGCGAGGCGGCAACCGACACGATCTGCGTCGGGGCGACGTCCATGTACTGGATGCGTTCCGGCGAGGTCAGCACCGATTCGCCGTTCTCGCGGGCGGAGACCAGCTCGTCGGTCAGCTTGCCGTTCGGGTCGAGCGAGGCGTTGGCCTGCGCGATGACATACTTGCTTTCCTCGATGGCCGACAGGTAGTCGATCTGGTCGGTGACCTTGCTGTCGTTCACGCGGCGATACGGCGTCTCGAGGAAGCCGTAGTCGTTCAGGCGGGCGTACAGGGCCAGCGAGTTGATCAGGCCGATGTTCGGGCCTTCCGGCGTCTCGATCGGGCACACGCGGCCGTAGTGGGTCGGGTGCACGTCGCGGACTTCGAAGCCGGCGCGCTCGCGGGTCAGGCCGCCCGGGCCCAGTGCGGAGACGCGACGCTTGTGCGTGATCTCGGACAGCGGGTTGGTCTGGTCCATGAACTGCGACAGCTGCGACGCACCGAAGAACTCCTTGAGCGCCGCGGAGATCGGCTTGGAGTTGATCAGGTCGTGCGGCATCAGGGCTTCGGTCTCGGCCTGGCCGAGACGTTCCTTGACGGCCTTCTCGATGCGCGCGAGGCCCGAGCGGTACTGGTTCTCGGCCAGTTCGCCCACGCAACGCACGCGGCGATTGCCCAGGTGGTCGATGTCGTCGACTTCGCCACGGCCATTGCGCAGTTCGACGAGGATCTTGACGACGGCGATGATGTCCTCGTTGGACAGCGTCATCGCGCCTTCGGAGCCTTCGCGGTTGATGCGCGCATTGAACTTCATGCGGCCCACGCGCGACAGGTCGTACGTGTCTTCGCTGTAGAACAGGCGGTTGAAGAGCGCCTCGACGGCGTCTTCGGTCGGCGGCTCGCCGGGGCGCATCATGCGGTAGATGGCGACACGGGCGGCCAGCTGGTCGGCCGTCTCGTCGGTGGCCAGCGTCTGGCTGATGTAGGCGCCCTGGTCCAGTTCGTTGGTGAACAGGACCGCGAGTTCCTTCACGCCGGCGCCGCGCAGCTTCTTCAGCAGCGATTCGGTCAGCTCGTCATTGGCCTTGGCGATGATCTCGCCGGTGTCGGCGTCGACCATGTTGCGGGCGACGACGCGACCGACCAGGAAGTCTTCCGGCACGGTGACGTGCGTGGTGCCCGTCTGCTCGAGCTGGCGCACGTGGCGCGCGGTGATGCGCTTGTCCTTCTCGACGACGACGTTGCCGTCCTTGTCGGTGATGTCGAAGCGCGCGACCTCGCCCTTCAGGCGCTCGGAGACGAACTCCATCTGCGCGCCCGCGTCCATCAGGCGGAAGGTGTCGTTCTTGAAGAAGTGCGCGAGGATCGCTTCCGGGTTCAGGCCGATGGCCTTCAGCAGGATCGTGACCGGCATCTTGCGGCGGCGGTCGACGCGGAAGTACAGCACGTCCTTCGGGTCGAACTCGAAGTCGAGCCACGAGCCGCGGTACGGAATGATGCGGGCGGAGAACAGCAGCTTGCCGGACGAGTGGGTCTTGCCCTTGTCGTGTTCGAAGAACACGCCGGGCGAACGGTGCAGCTGGCTGACGATGACACGCTCGGTGCCATTGACGATGAACGAGCCGTAGTCGGTCATGAGCGGCACTTCGCCCATGTAGACCTCCTGCTCCTTGATCTCCTTGACGACCTTGGCCGGCGCGGACTCGCGGTCGTAGATGATCATCTGGAGCTTCGCGCGCACGGCGGCGGCGAACGTGAGGCCGCGCTGCTGGCACTCGCGCACGTCGAACGGCGGCTTCGCGATGTTGAACTCGATGAACTTCATCTCGACCATGCTGTTGTGCGACACGATCGGGAACGCGGACAGGAAGGCCGCTTGCAGCCCTTCAGGCTTGCGCTTCTGCGGCGCCACGTCCTTTTGCAGGAAGGCGACGTAGGAATCCTGCTGCATCGTCAGCAGGTAGGGGACGTTCAGGACGCTCTCGCGCTTTCCGAAATTCTTCCGGATCCGCTTGCGTTCGGTAAAGCTATAGGGGGTTGCTTGCGCCATACACACTCCGTAGCGACGACACGCACCCTGGCCTTGGGCACGCATCTCGTCGGCGACTGGCATTCACGAGGCCCCCTGGAATCCGCGGAACGCGGCTTCCTCCCCCCAAGGGGGCGAGTCGACGCGGGGTGGCCCGTCGTCGACTCCGGCGTTGCGCCTCGTTGCTTGGTGGCTGGCCACTACCAACCGCTGGCGGACAACCCCGGCGTTGCACCGGAGTCCGACCAAACCTGTCCTCTGCAGTCGGATCAGAGAACACTGCAAAGCCGGTGCAGCCCTTTTGGACTGACCGGCTTTGCGCTGTTCTCCCATTGAGGGATTCGAGCGCTGCAGATGGGGACGGTTGCCCGTCCCCGCAAGTGGAGGCGGCAAGCCGCCCCCGCTGCTGCAAATTACTTGATCTCGGCGGTGGCGCCCGCTTCGATCAGCTTCTTCAGGGCGGCGTCGGCGTCGGCCTTGGCCACGGCTTCCTTGACGTTCTTCGGAGCGCCGTCGACCAGGTCCTTGGCTTCCTTCAGGCCGAGGCCCGTCAGTTCGCGCACGGCCTTGATGACGCCGACCTTGTTGGCGCCAGCGCCGGTCAGGACGACGTTGAATTCGGTCTTCTCTTCGACAGCAGCAGCCGGGCCAGCGCCAGCGCCGCCGCCGGACACGGCCACGGCCGCGGCCGACACGCCGAACTTCTCTTCGATGGCCTTGACCAGCTCGTTGAGTTCCATCACCGACATGCTGTCGAGCGAGGTCAGGAAAGCGTCCTTATCGAATGCCATTTTGTATTCCTATCAAAAACAGTGAAATGAGTGGTGTTGGTGCGGACCGGATCAGGCCGCAGCAGCTTCTTCGGCGGGCGCGGCTTCGGCGCCGCCGCCCTTCTTCTTGGCGACCGCGTCCACGACACGAGCGATGCTCGCGATCGGGGACTGCAGCAGCATCGCGATCTGCGACAGCAGGACTTCGCGCGACGGGATGGCGGCCAGGGCCTTCACACCTTCGACGTTCAGCGCCTTGCCGGCGTAGGACCCGCCCTTGACGACGAGCTTGTCGTTCGTCTTGGCGAAGTCGGCGATGACCTTTGCCGCGGCGACCGCGTCTTCCGAAAAACCATAGATCAGCGGACCGACCATGCTCTCCGACGCGCTCTCGAACGGCGTGCCGGCGACGGCGCGGCGGGCCAGGGTGTTCTTCAGCACGTGAAGATAGACACCCTTGGACCGCGCGTCGACGCGCAGCTTGTTCAGTTGCTCGACGGTGAGGCCACGGTACTCGGCCAGCGCCAGCGTCTGGGACTTGGCAACTTGCGCTGCCACGTCCGAGATGACGGCTGCCTTCTCGCTACGATTGAGACTCAAGGTCTACTCCTCACAAAAACGTGCGTTCAACGTACTTCTTCGAAGCCCGCCTCCCGCACACCGGGATTTCAGCGACCTTGCCGAACCTGCTCTACGGTTTCACCCGCACCGCCCGACTCGCGTCGTGAGGTGCGCACTCCACTGCTTCTTCAGTTCCGGCGGGACCGCCATCTGCGCTGGCTCGGCTGCCGGTCCTCCGTGCGGAGTTCCTTCGCCGTTTTAAGGACTGGGCCCGTCGCAGGACTTGCGTCCCGCTCGGAGCCGGAGCCCGGCCAGCGGTCTTGGATGGCCTGGCCACGTCGCGCTTGCGCGCTTCGCGGACAGCCCACCAATTCCTTCAACCCTCGCGCGCCAAGACCAGCATCGCGCGAGAGATCAATTCATCAGGCGCTCAGCGACTGGGTGTCGACGCGGACGCCCACACCCATGGTCGACGAGACGGCGATCTTCTTCAGGTAGATGCCCTTGCTCGCGGCCGGCTTGGCCTTGGACAGCGCATCGACCAGGGCCGACAGGTTTTCCTTCAGCTTGTCGGAGTCGAACGAGCGACGGCCGATCGTGCCGTGGACGATGCCGGCCTTGTCGACGCGGAACTGCACCTGGCCGGCCTTGGCGTTCCTGACGGCCGTGGCGACGTCCGGCGTGACCGTGCCGACCTTGGGGTTCGGCATCAGGCCGCGCGGGCCCAGGATCTGGCCCAGCGTACCGACGATGCGCATCGTGTCCGGCGAGGCGATCACGACGTCGAAGTCCATCTGGCCGGCCTTGACCTTCTCGGCCAGGTCTTCCATGCCGACGATGTCGGCGCCGGCGGCGCGGGCTTCTTCAGCCTTGGCGCCTTGGGCGAACACGGCGACGCGCTTGGTCTTGCCGGTGCCGTGCGGCAGCACGACGGCGCCGCGGACGACCTGGTCGGACTTCTTGGCGTCGATGCCCAGCTGCACGGCCACGTCGATGGATTCATCGAACTTGGCGGTGGCGCAATCCTTGACGATGCTCAGCGCATCGAGGATCGCGTACAGCTTCTGGGTGTCGACCTTGCCCTGCAGGGCCTTCTGGCGCTTGGTGAGCGTTGCCATATTCAGACTCCTTCCACCGTGACGCCCATCGTGCGGGCGGTGCCGGCGATGGTGCGGACCTGGGCGTCGAGATCGGCGCCGGTGAGGTCCTTGGTCTTGATCTTGGCGATCTCTTCCAGCTGGGCGCGGGTGATCTTGCCGACCTTCTGCTCGTGCGGACGCTGCGAGCCCTTGTCGAGCTTGATCGCCTTCTTGATCAGCACGGTCGCCGGGGGCGACTTCAGCACGAACGTGAACGACTTGTCCGCGAACGCCGTGATGACGACGGGCAGCTTGATGCCCGGCTCGTAGCCTTGGGTCTGGGCGTTGAACGCCTTGCAGAATTCCATGATGTTCAGACCGCGCTGACCCAGCGCCGGGCCCACCGGCGGCGACGGGTTCGCCTTGCCGGCCGGAATTTGCAGCTTGATGAAGCCGACAATCTTCTTTGCCATTTCGTTTCTCCGAATCGATCCTCGAAAGAGGAATCGTTGAGTTCCAGCGCGCAGGAGTGGTTACCTGCGCTCCTCGAACCGGTGTCTCGTCACCGGCAGCAACGGACGGGGTTCACGCCCGACTCGCGTCGAGCGACCGCCCCCGTCGGGCGAACTTAGCATTATCGCACTTCCGCCGGCCGCAGGACCAGCCAAGGGCCATGTGCGCGGATCCGGCTTTGCCGGGCCACCGCAGGAGCCCCCGGGGGGCAGCGACCAGCCGGAGCGTGGGGGCTCCGTTCCTAGACCTTCTCGACCTGGCCGAAGTCGAGTTCGACACCGGTCGCGCGACCGAAGATCGTGACGGAGACCTTGACCTTGGACTTCTCGTAGTTGACGTCCTCGATGGCGCCGTTGAAGTCCGTGAACGGGCCTTCCTTGACGCGCACGAGTTCGCCGACCACCCACTCCACCTTGGGACGGGGCTTGTCGACGCCTTCCTGCATCTGGTTGACGATCTTCATCACCTCGGCTTCCGAGATGGGCGCCGGGCGATTGCGCGCGCCGCCGACGAAGCCGGTGACCTTGCTGGTGTGCTTGACCAGGTGCCAGGACTCGTCGTCCAGCAGCATCTCGACCAGCACGTAGCCCGGGAAGAAGCGGCGCTCGGTGACCGACTTCTTGCCGTTCTTCAGCTCGACCACTTCCTCGGTCGGGACCAGGATGCGGCCGAACTTGGCCTGCATGCCGGCGCGGTCGATGCGTTCGCGCAGGTTGCGCTCGACGGCCTTTTCCATGCCCGAGTAGGCGTGGACGACGTACCAGCGCAGCGGGCTGCCCGCGGCGCCCACGCCTTCTTCGATGGCGGTGCCTTCAGTCATTGGAATCCTTTTACCGCTTCCAGCCGAGGATCAGGTCGTACAGCACCCATTCGAGCGTCTTGTCCGTGATCCACAGGAACAGGGCCATCAGGAATACGAACGCGAACACCATGGCGGTGTTCTGCAGCGCTTCCTTGCGGGTGGGCCAGACGACCTTGCGGACTTCCTTGATCGATTCCTTGCCGAAGCCGATGAGCTGCTTGCCCGACTCGGACATGAAGAACACGACCACGGCCAGCGCCAGCAGCGCGATCAGCGCGAGCACGCGCAACCACATGTCGGAGCGGCTCAGCGCATAGAACGCCACGATGGCGCCCAGCAGCAGCAGCGCCGAGGCGGCCAGTTTGGCCTTGTCGGCACCGGTGCTGACGGTTTCGATCTGGGAATTGGTAGCCATTGCCTTCACTTGCTGGAATTCTTGCGCTGCATAAAACCTGCTTCTGGCACCACCGGCAGGCCTTCAGGACTCGCGCCGAACTTGGCGAAAAAGCCCGCGGGGTGATTTCTCACCCGCGGGCCTGTCCTTTTGGCCTTCTTGCCGCACTGTCCGGTCGTCCGGTTCAGCGCTTGTCGGTGGCAGGGGCAGAGGGAATCGAACCCCCAACCTTCGGTTTTGGAGACCGACGCTCTGCCAATTGAGCTATACCCCTGCAGCTTTCTTCAAAAGTTCAGGCCGATCACTCGATGATCTTGGCGACGACGCCGGCGCCGACGGTGCGGCCGCCTTCACGGATGGCGAAGCGCAGGCCTTCTTCCATGGCGATCGGGGCGATCAGCTTGACCGTGATCGACACGTTGTCGCCCGGCATGACCATTTCCTTGTCCTTGGGCAGCTCGATCGCGCCGGTCACGTCCGTCGTGCGGAAGTAGAACTGGGGACGATAGTTGTTGAAGAACGGCGTGTGACGGCCGCCTTCGTCCTTGGACAGGACGTAGATCTCGCCCGTGAAGTGGGTGTGCGGCTTGACCGAACCCGGCTTGCACAGCACCTGGCCGCGCTGGACGTCTTCACGCTTGGTGCCGCGCAGCAGGATACCGACGTTGTCGCCGGCCTGGCCCTGGTCCAGCAGCTTGCGGAACATCTCCACGCCCGTGCAGGTGGTCTTCTGCGTCGCGGCGATGCCCACGATCTCGATTTCCTCGCCGACCTTGACGATGCCGCGCTCGATGCGGCCCGTCACCACGGTGCCGCGACCCGAGATCGAGAACACGTCTTCGACCGGCATCAGGAAGGCGCCGTCCACGGCGCGTTCGGGCGTCGGGATGTAGGTGTCGAGCGCTTCGGCCAGCTTCATGATGGCCTGCTCGCCCAGCTCGCCCTTGTCGCCTTCGAGCGCCAGCTTGGCCGAGCCCTTGATGATGGGCGTGTCGTCGCCGGGGAAGTCGTACTTGCTCAGCAGCTCGCGAACTTCCATCTCGACCAGCTCGAGCAGTTCGGCGTCGTCCACCATGTCGGCCTTGTTCAGGAAGACGATGATGTAGGGCACGCCCACCTGGCGCGACAGCAGGATGTGCTCGCGCGTCTGGGGCATCGGGCCGTCGGCGGCCGAGCACACCAGGATGGCGCCGTCCATCTGGGCGGCGCCGGTGATCATGTTCTTGACGTAGTCGGCGTGGCCCGGGCAGTCGACGTGCGCGTAGTGGCGGTTGGCCGTCTCGTACTCGACGTGCGCGGTGTTGATCGTGATGCCGCGCGCCTTTTCTTCGGGCGCCGCGTCGATCTGGTCGTACGCCTTGGCTTCGCCGCCGAACTTGCTCGACAGCACCGTCGTGATGGCCGCCGTCAGCGTGGTCTTGCCATGGTCGACGTGACCGATGGTGCCGACGTTGACGTGCGGCTTCGTGCGTTCGAATTTACCTTTTGCCATTTCAGGACTCCTGAGTATCTAAAGAACAGTGCCAGTGGTCGGTTTAAGGTCTCCACCTGCCAGCTTGCTCGAACGCCACTGGCAGCGCTCGAAAGGCGAGATGAAGACCGGCGAATGTTCCCGAGCGGCCGCCGGCGGCGCCCCTCGGGAGAAGCGGCCGGAGGCCGCTTCGGGGGTCAGTTCTTGCCGCGCGACGTGATGATGGCGTCGGCAACGTTCTTCGGGGCTTCCGAATAGTGCTTGAACTCCATCGTGTACGTGGCACGACCCTGCGACATCGAGCGCAGCGTGGTCGAGTAGCCGAACATTTCCGACAGCGGGACTTCGGCCTTGATGACCTTGCCGCCGCCAGGCATGTCGTCCATGCCCTGCACCATGCCGCGACGCGACGACAGGTCGCCCATCACGGAACCGGCGTAGTCTTCCGGCGTCTCGACTTCCACGGCCATCATCGGCTCGAGGATGACCGGCGAAGCCTTGCGGCAGGCGTCCTTGAAGCCCATCGAGGCGGCCATCTTGAACGCGTTTTCGTTCGAGTCGACTTCGTGGTACGAACCGAAGGTCAGCGTCACCTTGACGTCGACGACCGGGTAGCCGGCCAGCACGCCCGCGGGCAGGGTGTCCTCGACGCCCTTCTTGACCGCGGGGATGAATTCCTTCGGAACCACGCCGCCCTTGGTGGCGTCGACGAACTCGAAGCCCACGCCCGGCTCCTGCGGCTCGACGGTCAGCACGACGTGGCCGTACTGGCCCTTGCCGCCGGACTGGCGAACGAACTTGCCTTCGACGTCCTTGGCGATCTTGCGGATCGTCTCGCGGTACGCGACCTGCGGCTTGCCGACGTTGGCTTCCACGCCGAACTCGCGCTTCATGCGGTCGACGATGATTTCCAGGTGGAGCTCGCCCATGCCGGAGATGATGGTCTGGCCCGATTCCTCGTCGGTGCGCAGGCGGAACGACGGATCTTCCGCGGCCAGGCGGCCGAGGGCAATGCCCATCTTCTCCTGGTCGGCCTTGGTCTTGGGCTCGACGGCCTGCGAGATCACGGGCTCCGGGAACACCATGCGCTCGAGCGTGACGATCGCGTCCGGATCGCACAGCGTCTCGCCGGTGGTGACTTCGCGCAGGCCCACGCAGGCGGCGATGTCGCCGGCCAGGATTTCCTTGATTTCCTCACGCTGGTTGGCGTGCATCTGCAGGATACGGCCGATGCGTTCCTTCTTGCCGCGGATCGGGTTGAACACCGAGTCGCCGGACTTCAGGACGCCCGAGTACACGCGCACGAACGTCAGCTGGCCGACGTACGGGTCGGTCATCAGCTTGAATGCCAGGGCGGCGAACTTCTCGTTGTCGTCGGCGCGACGCACGACTTCCTTGTCGTCTTCGTCCAGGCCCGGGACCGGCGGCACGTCGATGGGCGACGGCATGAACTCGATCACGGCGTCGAGCATGCGCTGCACGCCCTTGTTCTTGAACGCGGTGCCGCACAGCATCGGCTGGATCTCGGCGGCGATGGTGCGGGTGCGGATGGCGAGCTTGATCTCGTCTTCGGTGAGGTCACCGACTTCGAGGTACTTGTTCATCATCTCTTCGCTCGACTCGGCGGCGGCTTCGAGCATGTTCTCGCGCCACTTCACGGCCTCGGCCTTGAGGTCTTCCGGGATCTCGCGGTAGTCGAACTTCATGCCTTGCGACGCTTCGTCCCAGATGATCGCCTTCATCTTGATGAGGTCGATCACGCCGGTGAAGTTCTCTTCGGCGCCGATGGGAATGACGATCGGCACCGGGTTGGCCTTCAGGCGCACCTTCATCTGGTCATAGACCTTGTAGAAGTTCGCGCCCGTGCGGTCCATCTTGTTGACGAACGCGAGGCGGGGCACCTGGTACTTGTTGGCCTGGCGCCAGACGGTCTCCGACTGGGGCTGCACGCCGCCCACGGCGCAGTACACCATGCACGCGCCGTCGAGCACGCGCATCGAGCGCTCGACTTCGATCGTGAAGTCGACGTGGCCCGGGGTGTCGATGATGTTGATGCGGTGCTCGGGGAAATTGCTCTCCATGCCCTTCCAGAAGCACGTGGTGGCGGCCGACGTGATCGTGATGCCGCGCTCCTGCTCCTGCTCCATCCAGTCCATCGTGGCGGCGCCGTCGTGCACTTCACCGATCTTGTGGTTCACACCGGTGTAGTACAGGATGCGTTCGGTCGTCGTGGTCTTGCCGGCATCGATGTGCGCCGAGATACCGATGTTGCGGTAGCGCTCGATGGGGGTCTTGCGGGACATGGTGGGCTCCAAATACGTGGGCCGCCCGCGGGTTGGTATCAACCCGAAGAGCGGCCGGAGGGGACTGAGGGTGGGACTTTAGAAGCGGAAGTGCGAGAACGCCTTGTTGGCTTCGGCCATGCGGTGCACTTCGTCACGCTTCTTCATGGCGCCGCCACGGCCTTCGGAGGCCTCGAGCAGTTCGTTGGCCAGGCGGGCCGACATCGACTTCTCGCCACGCTTGCGGGCGCTGTCCTTGAGCCAGCGCATGGCCAGTGCCATGCGGCGGACGGGGCGAACTTCCACGGGAACTTGGTAGTTCGCACCGCCGACGCGGCGGGACTTGACTTCGACCATCGGCTTCACGTTGTTGATCGCGACCATGAAGATCTCGAGCGGATCCTTGTTCGCCTTCTTCTCGATCTGGTCGAGGGCGCCGTAGATGATGCGCTCGGCGACGGCCTTCTTGCCGGATTCCATCACGACATTCATGAACTTGGAGAGATCGACCGATCCGAACTTCGGGTCGGGCAGGATCTCGCGCTTGGGTACTTCGCGACGACGTGGCATGGGATTTCCTTCCAGTGCTTCAGTTGGCGCCAGGCGGTGCTGCCCGACGGCCCGGACGGCCACCGTGTCGAATGGGGCCATCCACTTACTCGGCGGAACGTTCTAATCGTTCCACCGCAAACTCGCTCGAAAGCCGATCCGGCTTCTTCGCACTTCTGTGTGCCGGCGGCGACCGCCGGCCTCAAGACGAGAGCCGGGGCTCAGGCCTTCTTCGGACGCTTCGCGCCGTACTTGGAACGCGATTGCTTGCGATCCTTGACGCCCTGCAGGTCGAGGGAGCCGCGCACGATGTGATAGCGCACACCCGGCAGATCCTTCACGCGGCCGCCGCGCACGAGCACGACGCTGTGCTCCTGCAGGTTGTGGCCTTCACCGCCGATGTACGAGATGACCTCGAAACCGTTGGTCAGGCGCACCTTGGCGACCTTGCGAAGCGCGGAGTTCGGCTTCTTCGGCGTGGTGGTGTACACGCGAGTGCACACGCCACGGCGCTGCGGGCAGTTCTGCATCGCAGGCGACTTGGACTTGACGAC
>JBJMWE010000238.1:0-36541 GCA_045810285.1 Vitreoscilla sp.
ATCGCCCTTGTCGGCGAAGGAGTCGCTCGCCACCGAGGCGCTGAGGGCCGGGTTGGCCGCGATGGAATCGTCGCGGCCACGCACGCGCGCCGCCGCGGTGAAGCTCGCGGTGCTGTCCAGGCACATCTCGAAGTCTTCGTGGCCGGTGTCGATCGGAAAGGCCGCCGCGGACCCGGCCCCGCCGGCCAGGGCCACCGCGACGGCGACCGTTCGAAGCGGCCAGGCGCCACCGGCCGCCATCGGCTTGCAACCGTCGTGCAATCTATTGCGCATCGTTGTCTCCTGGTGGATGGCGGATCGGTGGCCTATCGCCGCGGACCCTTTCCGCGCCGACGCACTGCCCCGCTTTGTCGACCGCCGGCGATGAACCCGGAGATCGATTGCCTCGCTTCGTTGGCGAGCGCTTTTGTGAATGTCGTGCGGTATTTTGAACGCCGCGTCCTGAGGTGTCAATCGACTTGCGCTCCGTAGTCTCCCTAGGCGAACACGCAGTGAGTTTCAGTGGAATCGACGCGGCGTCCGCTTGGCCGGCGGGCCCCGGGTCGTGCACGACCCAGCGGGATGAAAGGCGCCCCTCCATCGCCAAATATTCGTTCACATTATCAAACGTCGTTCTCTTAAACGACGCATGCGACTCAATCGCCCTGCCGCACCCGGACCTGGCCATCGCCGAAGGCCTCGTCGCGATTGGCCAGGGCCGTCCTGAGCCCGTGCTCTGCCATGTCGCTGCGAAACTGCATGCGCCGCGGGCCGCGCGAGAGGTGGGCGCGCGAATCGAGCTCGCAGGCGATGCGCTGCATGGTGCGGGCCCCCTGCAGCTCCAGCGCCAGGTTGACGACGCGCTTGTGCGCAGCCAGCAGTTCGGCGTCCACCAGCGCGACGCGGCGCGCCAGCGCATCGACGGCCTGCGCCAGCTCCGCGGCCGGCACCGACTCCATCACCAGGCCGATGCGCGCGGCGTCGCGCCCGCTGATCCAGTCTCCCGTCATCAGCAGCCGCTTGGCCCATTGCGGGCCGCAGTGGTACAGGAACATGTTCTGCGGCGGCGTGCCGTTGGCCCGCGCGGCGGGAAAGCCGATGCGCGCGTCGTCGGCGGCCACCACCATGTCGCACATCAATGCCAGGTCCGTGCCGCCGGCCAGGCAATTGCCCTGCACCTGGGCGATGACGGGCTTGTGCAGGTCGAACATCGCGATCGTCTTCTTCTGCGTCTGTTCGAGCTGCCAGCAGTCGTCGTCGAGGGTGGCGTTGGTCGACCGGTAGGCCGGTTCGTCGGCGCCGACCTGGCCGGCATAGGCGCCGGCCAGGACGTAGCCGGCGCAGAAATCCTTGCCCGCGCCGGCCAGCACGATCGCATGCACGTCCGTGCGGTCGTCGGCCTCCAGCAGGGCATCGGCGAGTTCGGCCAGGGTGGCCGGCGTCAGGGCGTTGCGCTTGGCGGCACGATCGAGCGTGATGCGGGCGACGCGCTCCGCGACCTCGAAGCGCAGGGTGTCGGTCGTCTTGAGCCATCGGGCCATGTGTGTCTCCTCGTCGGCGTCAAAGACGACCGGTCACCGGAATGCCCGCGCCCGTGATCGCGCGCGCGCCATCGGACAGCAGGAAGGCCACGACATCGGCCAGCGCCTGCGGGCTCACCCAGCGCGATGCATCCGCGCCAGGCATCTCGGCGCGGTTGGCCGGCGTGTCGATGATGCCGGGCAGCACGGCGTTGACGGTGAGGCCGCGCTCCTTCGTTTCGTCCGCCAGGGCCTCGGTCAGCCGCAGCACGGCCGACTTGGAGGCGGCATACGCCCCCATGCCGGCGCCCGCCTTCGCCGCCGCCGCGGCACCGATGTTGACGATACGCCCTTCCGGGCGCGCCAGCAGGTGCGGCAGGCAGGCCATGCAGGTATTGAGCGCCGTCTTGAGGTTGAGCGCATGCATCCGGTCCCAGGTGGCCGCATCGCCCGCCGACACGGTCTCCCAGCGGAAACCTCCGGCGATGTTGACCAGGCCATCGATCGCCCCTTCGAGCGCGACGACCCGCGTGGCCATGGCCTGCGTGGCGGCTTCGTCCGTGAGGTCGACGCCCGCCTGGATCAGCCCGTCCTGCGGCCGATCGCGCAGGAACGGCGGCAGCTCGGGGGCCGCGTCGACGCGCACCACGCGCGCGCCGCCCGTCTCCAGCGTCTCCGCCACCACGCGGCCGAGAGCCCCGAAGGCGCCCGTGACGATGACGATCCTGGCCTTCATGTCGATGTCTCCGCGATGTCCGCGCCCACGTGGAGGCTCGTGCGGCGCTTCATGCGATCTCCACCAGGCCGTTGTTCAGCACGACGGCCTCGCGCGCGTCCACGCGGGCGCGCAGGCGCAGGACGGCGGCGCCGTCGCGCCACAGTTCGTAGCGCACCGTCTCGCCGGGCCAGACGGGCGACGTGAAGCGCACCGCGAAGCGCTTCAGGCGCGCGGCGTCGAAGCCGAGCACCTTCTCGATCACGGCGCGCGCCCCCATGCCGTAGGTGCACAGCCCGTGCAGGATGGGCCGGTCGAATCCCGCCGCCCGCGCGACCTGCGGATCGGCATGCAACGGATTGACGTCGCCGCTGAGCCGGTAGACCAGCGCCGCTTCCGGGCGGGTGACGTAGCTCACCTCGATGTCCGCCGGACGATCCGGCACGCCCGGCAAGGGCTCCGGCCCCGGGTCGGACGCGCCGCTCACCTCGCTGAACCCGCCGTCGCCGCGCAGGAAGGTGGCGTTGCGGCTCTCGGCGACGGTCTCGTGCGTGTCGACGTCGACCAGGCTGCGCAGCACCACCGCCAGCGCCCCCTTGCCGGGGCCCTTGTCGGTGAGCGAGACGACGCGGTTGCGCGCGATCAGCGATCCCCGGGCCGGCAAGGGTCGCAGGAGCCGCACGTCCTGCTCGCCGTGCACCAGCCTGACGAAGTCGGCGCCGGTGCGCGGGTCGCGCCACCAGATGCCCGGCGACCCCATGACGGTGGCCATGGTGGGCACGGCCACCAGCGCCTTCTCGTAGACGAAGCGCAGCGCGCCGGCGTCCATCGGATCCGAACCGAAGCCCAGGCCCAGCGCGTAGAGCATGCTGTCGCGCTCGGTGTAGTGGTGCACGGTGTCGGGGAACTCCCAGTTCTTGCAGACGTGGTAGTCGAGCATGGACGTCCTAGAGGGTGTCTTCGGTGCCGAGGATCAGGAGCGCTTCGTGCGACAGCTCGCCGCCGTTGCCTTGCGCGATCGCCAGCTTTGCGCCTGCCACCTGCCGCTCGCCCGCAGCGCCGGCCAGCTGGCGCACCGCCTCCACGATGGTGAACAGGCCGTACATGCCCGGGTGCACGCAGGACAGGCCGCCGCCGTTGGTGTTGACGGCCAGGGCGCCCCCCGGCGCGATGCGGCCGCCCTCGACGAAGGCACCGCCCTCCCCCTTGGCGCAGAAGCCCAGGTCCTCGAGGAACAGGATGGTGTTGATCGTGAAGGCGTCGTAGACCTCCACGACGTCGATGTCGCGAGCCTGCACGCCCGCCTGCGCGTAGGCGCGCGGCGCCGCCTGCGCCAGGGCGGTGACGGTCAGGTCGGCCATGCCGGCGATCTCGCGATGCGTCGTCGCCTGCGCCCCGGCCAGCACGTACACCGGCCGCGCGCAGCGGTCGCGCGCCACGTCGGCGCGCGTCATCACGACGGCGGCGGCGCCGTCGGTCACGAGGCAGCAGTCGCGCACGCCGAACGGGTCGGCCACCAGCCGCGCCGCGCGGTAGTCCTCGAGCGACAAGGGCTCGCGCGAGAAGGCCTCCGGATTGAGCTGCGCCCATTGCCGCGCCGCCACGGCCACCGCGCCCAGCTGGTCCTTGGTCGTCCCGTACTGATGCATGTGGCGCGCGGCCGCGAGCGCATACGACGAGATCGGCCGCAGCGGGCGGTACGGCGATTCCCACGGCGACGGCCGCGAGGCCTGCACCAGCTTGCCGGTGCTGCTGCGCTGGTTGCTGCCGTAGGCGATCAACGCGACGTCGCACAGGCCCGCGTCCAGCGCCATCGCCGCCAGCATCGCGTGCACCTGGAACGACGATCCGCCGGTGCGGTTGTTGTCCAGGAACCGGGGATGGATGCCCAGCATCTCGGCGAACGTCAGGCCGGACAGGCCGTCGTCGGTGATGGCCACGAACAGGCCGTCGACGTCCGACGGCTTCAGGCCGGCCGAGGCCAGCGCCATGACGCTGGCCTGGTGCGCGAGCTCCATCGAGCTGAAACCCGGCGCCGCGCCGCAGCCGAAGGTGGCCGAGCCGACGATGGCGGTCCTGCCGCGCGGAAATCGTTCGGTCATCGCGGGCCTCAGGCGGGAACGAAGACGACGAGCGACTGGTCGCCCTCGCGCACCACGCGGGCGGCGACCGCCATGCCGATGCGCACGGCCTGCGGCGCGATGCCGTCGACGCGGCTCATCATGCGCGGGCCCTCTTCCAGGTCGATCAGCGCGACGTTGTAGTCGGGTGTCGGCGGCTTCTGCCGGATCGTGGTCGTGGCGTAGACGGTGCCGCGGCCGGAAGCCGCCACCCACTCGAGGTCGGTCGCGCCGGTGCCGGGCTCGGCGACCCGCGGGTAGAAGACGTATCCGCCGGTCGAACGGCTTTGCTGGATCATGAAGCGCCCCGCGGCGACGTGCTCGAAGTAGTCCTGTTCCGGATGCATCGTGCCTCCCGCCTCAGCCGTGCATCGTCAGGCCGCCGCTGACGGAGATGACCTGGCCGGTCATGAAGTCGGTGGCCGGCGTGGCGAGATAGACCACCGTGTGGGCGATCTCGATGGGTTGCGCCAGCCGCTTCAAGGGGATGGCCCGGATCAGCGCGTCGCGCAGCTTGCCTTCCGGGATCGTGCCGTTGAACAGCGGCGTGTCGGTGGGCCCGGGGGCCACGCAGTTGCAGGTCAGCCCGGCGCGCGCCGTCTCGCGGGCGAGCGACTTGGTGAACGCGATCACGGCGCCCTTGGTGCCGGCGTAGAACGTCTCGCCGCTGCTGCCGACGCGCCCGGCGTCGCTGGCCACCGTGACGATCTTGCCGCTGCCGCGCTGGAGCATCCCGGGCAGGAAGCGATGGATCATGCGCACCGGGCCGATGTAGTTGACCTGGGCGAGCAGGTCCCACACGTCGGGGGTGTTGTCGAGAAAGGGCATCACGCGATCGAGCCCGGCGACGTTGGCGATGATGTCCGGCGCGCCGCCGATCGCCTGCACCACCTCGTCGACGAAGGCGTCGATGCTCGCGCCGTCGGTCAGGTCCAGCATGAAGAACTCGCCGCGACCGCCCGCCTGGCGCAGGGTCTCCAGCGTGGCGAGGCCGTCCGCCTCGTTGCGATCGCCGCCATGGACGATGGCCCCGGCACTGGCGAATTGCAGCGCGGTGGCGCGGCCGATGCCGGAAGCGCATCCGGTGACGACGACCGTCTTGCCGCTCAAGTCGGTGACGTGTCGCCAGGACGTATCGAGGGTGTCGCTCATGAAGATCTTCTCCGTGGAAGGGTTACAGCAACGGCAGGTCGGCGACGTCCTCGACGACCTTGCCGCTGCGGCGCAGGAAGGCGACGATCCGGGCGCGCGCCTCGGGGGTGTCGATCAGCTGGCCGCCCAGTTCGCGTTCGAGCGCGAAGCCGGCGGTGGGCGCGAGCGCGGCGGCCCGGATCAATTCCTTGGCCGCGCGCAACGCGGGCGCGGGCAATGCGGCGAGGCGGCGGGCCAGCGCGCCCGCGTCGTCGGCGATCGATGCGCGCGGCACGGCCCACTGCACCAGCCCGAGCTCGCGGGCCGTCGTTCCGTCGACGACCTCGGCGCCCAGGATCAACCGGCCCGCCGTGCCGGCGCCACACAGGCGCGTCAGGCGTTGCGTGCCGCCCAGGCCCGGGATCAGTCCCAGGCCCACCTCGGGCAGGCCCAACCTGGCCTCGACGGCCGCCATGCGCAGGTCGCACGCGAGCGCCAGTTCCAGGCCGCCGCCCAGGGCCGCGCCGCCGATCTCGGCCAGCACGACCTGGGGCAGGCCTTCGAGGCGCTGGAAGACGGCCTGCAGGCGGGCGATGTAGCGCGACAGCCGCCGCGCGGGTGCGCGCTCGGTCGTCCAGGCATGGATCTGCGCCAGGTCCGCGCCGGCGGCGAACACTTTCTGGTCGCTGCGCAGGTGCAGCACCGACCAGGCCGGTTGCGCGTCCAGGTCGTCGAGCACGCACTCGAAGGCCGTGCCCCATTCCTCGCTCAGCGCGTTGACCGGCGGGCGGCACATGGTGACGGTGGCGACGCCGTCCTGGATCGAGGTCTCGAACATGGCCAGGCTTCCCTTCGGGGCGTCAGTGCTGCTCGAGCGCGAGCTCGCGCAGCGCGATCTTGTTGATCTTTCCCGTACCGGTGCGCGGCAGCTCGGCCATCGCCACGATGCGCTTCGGGCACTTGTAGCTGGCGATCAGCGCCTTGCAATGCGCGATCAGCTCGGCCTCGCCGGGCGACTGGCCGGGCTTGAACACGACCACGACGCACACGACCTCGCCCCAGCGGGCGTCGGCGACGCCGATGGCTGCGCAGTCCAGCACCGCCGGATGCGCCAGCACGGCGCTCTCCACCTCGCGGCTGTAGATGTTCTCGCCGCCCGAGATGATCATGTCCTTCTTGCGATCGACCAGGAACAGGTAGTCGTCCTCGTCCAGGTAGCCGATGTCGCCGGTGTGGAACCAGCCGTCGCGCAAGGCGTCGAGCGTCGCGGGCGTGTTGTTCCAGTAGCCGTCGAAGCGCTGGTCGGTGAAGGTCAGCACCTCGCCGGGAACGCCCGCCGCGCAGTCGCGGCCGGCCTCGTCGACGACGCGGATGCGCGTGCGCGGCCCGGGATGCCCCACCGAGGCGATGCGCTTGACGGCGCGATCGTCGCCACCCGGACGCACCTCGTGCGCGAACATCATCGTGCCGCCGGTCTCGGTGGCGCCGTACTGCACGGACAGGATGGGGCCCAGCCGCGCGATCGCGCGCTGCAGCAGCGGCACGGGCACCGGCGCCGCGGCCGTGACGACGTTGCGCAGGCTGCGCAGGTCCCGGTAGGCGATGGCCGGCGAATCCAGCAGGGCCTGCAGCATCGCGGAGACGACGAAGGTGAACGTGACGCGTTCGGCCTCGATGGCCGCGAGCACCTGCGCGGGGTCGAACCCGCGCTGCAGCACGACGCAGCCCGCATGCCAGTACACCTGCAGGGCATAGCCGATCACGCCGACGTGGAAGGCCGGAGTGGCCAGCAGCGCCCGCGTCTCCGAGTTGAACTCGCTGGCGTACGCCCCGCCCTCGGCGGTGGCCACCCAGCGCCACTGGCTGCGCATCGCGCCCTTGGGCCGGCCCGTGGTGCCGCTGGTGTAGACGAGCGCGCCGAAGTCCCCGGGCTGCGACCGGAACGGCGGGCCGCCGGCGTCGCCGCATGCGACCACCTCCTCGAAGCCCTGCGCCCAGGCGGGCGGGGTGCCGCCGATGCACACGAACTGCTCGATGTCAGGCAGCCGCGTGCGCAGTTGCGCCACGAGATCGGCGTACTGCGCCTCGAAGACGAGGACGCGCGGCGCCGCGTCCCGGGCGATCCATTCCAGCTCGGGCGCCGCCAGGCGGAAGTTCAACGTCGCGACGATGAATCCGGCCCAGTCTCCGGCCGCCAGCAGTTCCAGGTACTCGATGCAGTTCATGGCCAGGATCGCCACGCGATCCTGCCGTCGCAGCCCGATGCGGTGCAGGCCGCCCGCCAGCCGCTTCACGCGTGCCAGCAGCGTGCGGTACGTGTGGCGCCGGCCCTCGAAGACCAGCGCCTCCTGGTGCGGATAGAAGCGCGCGTTGCGCTCCAGCAGTTCACCGATCGTCTGCATGGCGATGTCCCGTCGGGCGCGCGTCAGGCCGGCGACTGCTGGCTGAACTCGGCGGGCCGCTTCTGCAGGAAGGCGTCGATGCCCTCCTGGCCTTCCGGGCCGGCGAAGCCGATGAACTCGAGCGCCAGCGAGGCGTCGAAGATCGGCGCGGCCTGCCTGAGCCAATGGTTCAGCGTGTGCTTGGTCCAGCGCAGCGCGGCGGGCGCGCTGCGGGCGAGCCGCGACGCCACCTCGACGGCCCGGGCCTCCACCTCCTCGTCCGGCAGCGCCATCGACACGAGGTTCATGCGCTCCGCCTCCTCGCCGGTGAAGGTCTCCGCCGTCATGAGGTAGTACTTGGCCTTGGCCATGCCGCACAGCAGCGGCCAGATGATGGTCGCGTGGTCACCCGCCGCCACGCCGATCTTCAGGTGCCCGTCCGAGAACTTCGCATCCCTGGAGGCGATCGACACGTCGGCCAGCACCAGCAGCGCCAGGCCGGCGCCCACCGCCCAGCCGCGCGCCGCGCCGACGATGGGCTTGCGGCAATTGATCATGCCCATCACCAGGTTGCGCGATTCCGCCATGGCCTGCATGCGCAGCGCGTAGTCCTCGCATACCTTGCGCTCGTGATGGAGGTCGCCCCCCGCGGAGAAGGTCTTGCCGTCCCCCGTGACGATGACCGCCGAGACGCTGTCGTCGGCGTCCACGTCGGCCCAGATCTCCGACACCTCGCGATGCATCCGCGCATCCATCGCGCCCATCTTCAGCGGCGACGCGAAGGTGACGCGAAGCACGCCCGGATGGGGCCGGTCGAACTTGAGGCGGGTGTAGCGGGCGTAGCGGTCCGGGGCCTGTTCCATGTCTCCATCCTTGGTGCCGACCCCCGGGAATTCATGGGGATGCCGGGTTGACTGTGACTTGCTCTGGCGTTTATATTACCGAACAACGTTCAGAAATGGAAGCACTTCTTCAAGCGCTTCCGATGCCGGCGGAACCGCACCGCACCGAGGAAACGCATGGAAACAGTAGGCTTGGGCTTTTGCTTCGAGGACCTGCCGCTCGGCCGGCAGTTCCGGACCATCGGCCGCACGGTGACCGAGCCGGACATCGTCAACTTCATCAACACCATCGGCATGACCGAGGTGCTGTTCACCAACCTCGACTTCCTGAAGAACGAGGCCGGCTTCGCGGGCCGGCTCGCGCCCGGTTCGCTGGTCTACTGCTTCGCCGAAGGCCTGCTGGCGCAATCGACGATGCAGGGCACCGGCTTCGCGTTCCTGGGCATGCAGCTCGACGTGAAGGGCCCCACGTTCGCGGGCGACACGATCCACGTCGAGTGCGAGGTGACCGAGGCGCGGCGCTCCGAGACCCGGCCCGGGCGCGGCATCGTGCGCACCCGCAACCGCGTCCTGAAGAACGGCGACACGCTGGTGCTCGAGTACACGCCGCTGCGCATGATCAAGTGCCGCGAAGCGGGGGCGGCATGAGCATCGGCGGGTCGCCCAACGCGGGCCCGCTGACCGGCGTGCGCGTGCTGGACCTCACCATCAACGTGCTGGGCCCCGTCGCCACGATGATCCTCGGCGACATGGGCGCGGACGTGACGAAAATCGAAACGCCGGACGGAGATCCGAACAGGAAGAATGGCCCGGCGCGCCATCCCGACATGGCGGCGATGCACCTCAACATGAATCGCAACAAGCGCAGCGTCACGCTCAACCTGAAGCGGCCGGAAGCGCGCGAGGCGCTGTTCCGGCTGGTGGAGTCGGCCGATGTCCTGGTGCACAGCATGCGGCCGGCGGCGGCCGAACGCCTGGGCATCGCCTACGAGGAGATCGCCCGCCGCAACCCGCGCATCATCTACGCCTACGGCTGCGGCTACATGCCGGGCGGGCCGCGCGAGAACGACCCGGCCTTCGACGACGTGGTGCAAGGCGAGGCGGGGATCGCCAACCTGATGCTGCGCTCGGTCGGCCAGGCGCGGTACCTGCCCACCGTGCTGGTCGACAAGTTCTGCGGCTACACGCTGGCCTCGGCCATCGGCATGGCGCTCTATGCCCGCGAACGCACGGGCACCGGTCAGCTGGTTCGCGTGCCGATGCTCGAGACCATCGTGGCGTTCAACCTGCAGGAGCACCTGTGGGGCGGCGTGTTCGACCCGCCGCTCGGCTCCGGCGTGGGCTATGTCCGCTTGCTGTCGCAGCATCGGCGTCCGTACGAGACCGCCGACGGGCACATCTGCGTGCTGGCCGTCAACGACGAGCAGTGGCGCCGCCTGTTGCCGGCGATCGGGCGGCCGGAGTTGCTGGTCGACGAGCGCTTCATGACGGTCGACGCGCGCATGCGCAACATCGACATGGTCTACGGCGTGGTGTCCGACCAGATGAAGATCCGCACGACGGCCGACTGGCGGCGCCTGCTCGATGCGATCGACATCCCCAACGGACCGATGGCGCGCTTCGAGGACATGCTCGACGACGCCTACCTCAACGAGATCGGCTTCTTCCATCGCTACGAGCATCCGAGCGAAGGTCCCCTGCTGACGACGACCGTGCCAACGCAGTTCTCGGCGACGCCGGGCGGGCTGCACCGACCGCCGCCCCGGCTCGGCGAGCACAACGACGAAGTGCTGGGCGCGATCGGCTACGGGGCCGACGAGATCGCCCTGCTCACCCGCTGAAGGACCGAAGTGGGCTACGAACAGATCCTCTACGACGTGCGCGACCGCGTCGCCACCGTCACCCTGAACCGGCCGCAGGCGCTCAACGCCTGGACGGACGTGATGGCCGAGGAGGTGTGGCAGGCGATGCACGCCGCGGAGCGCGACGACGGCGTGCGCGTGATCGTGCTGACCGGCGCCGGGCGCGCGTTCTGCGCCGGCGGCGACGTGACCGGCTTCAAGAACGAGCACCCGCGCGCCCTGCTCGACAAGCTGCCGCGCGCGTTCGACTTCAGCCGCCGCCCCGACTACCAGAGCCGTGCCGCCTGGTTCCCCGCCATCGACAAGCCCATCATCGCGATGCTCAATGGCGCCACGGCCGGCCTCGGCCTGGTCCACGCGCTGTTCGCCGACATCCGCTTCGCCGCCGAGGACGCCCCCGTCACGACGGCGTTCGCGCGCATCGGACTCGCCTCGGAATACGGCATGGCCTGGGCGCTGCGCCACGTGGTGGGCCACGCGAACGCCGCCGACCTGCTGCTGTCGGGTCGCAAGGTGCGCGGCGCCGAGGCGCTGCGCATGGGCCTGGTGAGCCAGGTGCATGCACGCGACGACCTGGCCGCGGCGACCCACGCGTATGCGCGGGAGATGGCCGAGTCCTGTTCGCCGCGGTCGCTGCGCGTCCTCAAGCAGCAACTGTGGGCGCTGCCGTTCCAGAGCCTGCACGAGGCCGTGGCCGCGGACAGCATCGCCATGCTCGACGCCAATGTCTGCGACGACTTCCAGGAAGGCAAGCGCGCCTTCCTGGAGAAGCGCCCGCCGCGTTTCACCGGCCGCTGAGGCACCATGGACCTGCACGAATCCCCGTCCGACCAGCAGTTCCGCGCCGAGGTGCGGCGCTTCGTCGCGGCCGAACTGCCCGCCGACATCCGCACCAAGGTGCTGGGCTTCCTGCGCGTCGAGCGCGAGGACTACGTGCGCTGGCAACGCATCCTCGACGCACGCGGCTGGGGCGCGCCCGGCTGGCCGGTCGCCCACGGCGGCTGCGGCTGGGATGCGGTGCAGCGCAACATCTTCGAGGAGGAATGCTTCAGCGCCGGCGCGCCGCGGCAGATGCCGTTCGGCCTGTCGATGATCGCGCCGGTCCTCATGCACTACGGCAGCGCGCAGCAGCAGGCGCGCTTCCTCCCGCGCATCCGGACGATGGACGACTGGTGGTGCCAGGGCTACTCGGAGCCGGGCGCCGGCTCGGACCTGGCCTCCCTCAAGACACGGGCCGAGCGCGTGGGCAGCGGCGCGGACGCGCACTACGTCGTCACCGGCCAGAAGACCTGGACCTCGTTCGCGCACTGGGCCAACTGGATGTTCGCGCTTGTGCGCACCGCGCAGGAGGGCAAGCCGCAACGCGGCATCTCGCTGCTGCTGATCCCGATGGACGCCGCCGGCATCGACGTGCGGCCCATCCGGACGCTGGACGGCGGGCACGACGTCAACGAGGTGTTCCTCGACGCGGTGAAGGTGCCGGTCGCCAACCTGGTCGGGCTGGAGAACGACGGCTGGACCATCGCCAAGTACCTGCTGGGCCACGAGCGCACCGCCATCGCCGGCCTGGGCATGTGCAAGCGCCTGTTGCGCCGCCTCAAGGAGATCGCCCGCAGCCAGCGCCGGCGCGGCCGACCGCTGGTCGAGGACGCCGGTTTCCGCGCCCGGGTGGCCGCCATCGAGATCGAGGTGCTCGCGCACGAATGGGGCCTGGCCAGGCTGAGCTCGCTGGAGCAGGCGGGGCGGGGCCTCGGCGCCGAGCCGTCGATGCTGAAGGTGCGCGGCTCGGAGATCCAGGCGCGCCTGGGCGAGCTGCTGATGGACTGTGCCGGACCCTACGCCCTGCCCTGGCTCGAGGAGGCGATGGTGTTCGGCCACGAGGGCGCCACCGCGGGCGGCGCGGAACTCAATCCGCTCGCCGGCCTGTACCTCGACCTGCGCAAGGTCGCCATCTACGGCGGCACCAACGAGATCCAGCGAGGGCTGATCGGCAAGGCGATCGTCGGCACATGAACTTCATCCACACCGAAGAGCAGCAGATGCTGGCCGACACGGTCGCGCGCTTCGTGCAGGCCGAATACGGCTTCGAGGCCCGGCGCAAGCGGCTGCAGGCATCCGCAGGGCAAGCGCCGGGCTACAGCGAGGCGCTGTGGACGCAGCTCGCGGGTCTCGGGCTGTTCGGGCTGAACGTGCCCGAGGCCCACGGCGGCATCGGCGCCGGGCCGGTCGAGACGATGATCGTGATGGAAGGCCTGGGCCGCGGCCTGGTGCTGGAGCCCTTCGTCGCGACCGGCGTGATCGCGCCGCGGCTCATCGCCACCCACGGCAGCGCGGCCCGGAAGGACGCCTGCCTGGGCGCCATCGCCGCGGGCCGCCTGCGCTTCGCGCTGGCCTTGCTGGAGCCGCAGTCGCGCTTCGACCTGGAGGAGGTCGCGACCATCGCCCGGCGCACCGCCGACGGCTGGCTGCTGCACGGCGCCAAGGCGGTGGTGCTGCACGGCGACAGCGCCGACCGGCTGATCGTCACGGCACGCACGCCGGCCGGAGCGGGACTGCCCGACGGCATCACCCTGCTGCTGGTGGATGCCCGCGCCGCCGGCGTCGGCATGACCGGGTTTCCGACCATCGACGGCCAGCGCGCCGCCGAAGTGCGATTCGACGGCGTGCGCGTGGCGGACGGCGACGTGCTCGGGGAAGTGAACCAGGGCTTGCCGCTGGCCGAGTGGGCCGTCGACCAGGGCCTGGCAGCGCTCGCCGCCGAGGCGGTCGGCGCCATGGACAGGTTGACCGAACTCACCTGCGAGCACCTCGCCACGCGCCGCCAGTTCGGCCAGGCCATCGGCAGCTTCCAGGCGCTGCAGCACCGCGCCGCGGACATGCGCATCGCCGTCGAACAGGCGCGCGCACTCGCCCTGATGGCCGCCGCACGCGTCGACTCCGCGGACACGGCGCAACGCCGCGGCGCGGCCTCCGCGGCCAAGGCGATGGCGGGCCGCTCGGGCCGCTTCGTCGGCCAGCAGGCGACGCAGCTGCACGGCGGCATGGGCATGACCGACGAGATGGCCTGTGGCCATTATTTCAAGCGACTGACCGCCATCGACATGACCTGGGGCGACTCGGAACACCATGTCGAGCGCTATGGAGAACTGCTGTGACCGAAAGACACCCCGAAGGCCAGATCGTCGTCGAACAGCGCGGGCCCGTGCTGCTGATGGGCGTGGACCGCGTCGAAAAGCGCAACGGCTTCACGCCGCGCATGTTCCGCGAACTGGGCGAGGCGTACACGCGGCTCGAGAGCTCGCCGGATCTCTTCGTCGGCGTGCTGTACGCCAAGGGAGACCACTTCTCGGCCGGCGTCGACCTGCCGCTGATGGCCGACTACCGCAAGTCGGGCACGCCGTACGTGCCGCTGCACCTGGTCGATCCGGGCCAGCTGCGCGAGCCCTACCGCACCAAGCCCGTCGTCGCGGCCATGCAGGGGCTGTGCTTCACGATCGCCATCGAGCTGATGCTGGCGGCCGACGTGGTGTTCGCCGCCGACGACTGCCGCTTCTCGCAGATGGAGGTCAAGCGCGGCATCATGCCCGGCTACGGCGGCAGCTTCCGCCTCATCGAGCGTGCCGGCTGGGGCAACGCGATGAAGTGGCTGCTGACCGGCGACGAGTTCGACAGCGCCGAGGCGCTGCGCATCGGACTCGTGCAGGAGGTGGTGCCGGCTGGCCGGCAGTTCGAGCGCGCGCTCGCGTATGCGCAGCGGGTGGCGGAACAGGCGCCGCTGGCGGTGCAGGCGACGATCGCCAACGCGCGCCTGGCGCTCGGACAGGGCTGGATGCATGCGGCCACGCACGCCACCGCCATGAACACCCGACTCTACGCAACCGAGGACGCGGCCGAAGGGCGCCGGTCGTTCGTCGAGAAGCGCGCGGCGAAGTTCGTCGGCCGCTGAACCGGAGACATCGATGTTCCAGACCGACCTGCTCGCAGGCAAGAAGATCCTCGTCACGGGCGGCGGCACGGGCCTGGGCAAGAGCATCGGCCGGCGCTATCTCGAGCTCGGCGCGCAGCTGGTGATCTGCGGCCGGCGCCAGGACGTGCTGGCCGCCACCGCGGACGAACTGCGCGCCGCGTTGCCGGGCGCCAGCATCGAGACGCTGCGCTGCGACGTGCGCGAGGCGGACCAGGTGGAGGCGATGATGGACGCCATCTGGCGCCGGGGCCCGCTGGACGTGCTCGTCAACAACGCCGCCGCCAACTTCATCGCGCGCACCGACAAGCTGTCGCCGCGCGCCGTCGACGCCGTGCTGGACATCGTGCTGCACGGCAGCTTCCATTGCACCATCGCCGCCGGCCGCCGCTGGATCGAGAAGGGGCGGCCGGGCAACGTCATCAGCACGGTCTCCGCGCCGGTGATCACCGGCCAGGCCTTCACCGCCGCGTCGGCCGCGGCCAAGGCCGGCGTGCTGGCGATGACGCGCAGCCTGGCCGTCGAATGGGGCCCCCGCGGCATCCGCCTGAACTGCGTCGCGCCGGGGCTGTTCCCCACCGAAGGCGCGTGGGAGCGGCTGTATCCGCCCGGCAGCCAGGTGGAGCCGCAGGAACGCGGCGTTCCGCTGCGCCGGCTCGGCCATCACCGGGAGCTGTGCGACCTGTACGCCTACCTCGCCGCCGACGGCTCGGGCTACGTCACCGGCGACCTGATCGTGATCGACGGCGGCCGCTGGATGCAGGGCGCGGGCGGCCCGACGTTTCGCGCCATGCAGGACTGGAGCGACGAGCAATGGGATGCGATGCGCAAGCGCTGACATCCTCGACGAGACCAAGGACAAGGAGACATCATGACCGACAACACACTCACCGCCGGGCCGATGGGCCTGCAGGGCAAGACGGCCGTCGTCACCGGCGCCGGCGCCGGCATCGGCCAGGCGATCGCGGAACTCTTCGCGCGCGCCGGGGCCAACCTGGTGGTCGCCGACATCCAGGCGGACGCGGCCGAGACGGTGGCCGACGGCATCCGCAGCGCGGGCGGTCGCGCCATCGCCGTGACGGCGGACGTGTCGCAGGACACCCAGGTGGCGGCCATGATGGATCGCGCGCTGGCCGAGTTCGGCACGCTGGACATCCTCGTCAACAATGCCGCCATCTTCCCGAAGCGGCCGTTCCTCGAAGTGGAAGCGGAGTTCTGGGACAGGCTGCACGGCGTCAACCTGCGCGGCACCTTCCTGTGCCTGCGCGAGGCCATCCGGCGCATGCAGGCCCAGGGCAGCGGCGGCGCGATCGTCAACATCTCGTCGGTGTCGTCGATGCAGGCGGTGGTCTACCACAACGCCACCTACAACGCGTCCAAGGCCGGCGTGAACAGCCTGACCAAGACCACGGCGCTCGAGTTCGCGGCCGACAACATTCGCGTCAACGCCGTGCTGCCCGGCGGCGTGCTGACGCCCGGCGCGAAGGCGGCCGGCGCCAACATCGAGCTCAAGGGACCGATCATGGGGCCCGGGCGCGTCCCGCTGGGCAGGATGGGCGACCCGGAAGACATCGCGATGGCCGCGCTGTTCTTCGCCAGCCCCGCCTCGCGACTCGTCACGGGGCAGCTGCTGGCGGTGGACGGCGGGTTCCAGGTCAGCTGACCGCCATGGACACCGCCGCCCGGCCGGACTGGCTCGCATGGGCCCTGGCGCAGGATCGAACGTCGCGATTCACCGACTCCGCCGGCACGCGCATCCACTACGCCGCCTGGAACGCCGACGACATCGCCAAGCCCGCCCTGCTCTTCGCCCACGGTTTCCTGGGCCACAGCCACTGGTGGGATTTCATCGCGCCGTTCTTCACCGGGCAGCATCGGGTGTTCGCGCTCGACTTCTCGGGCATGGGCCAGAGCGGCCATCGCGCGAGCTACTCGGCCGACTGCTTCGTCGACGACCTGGCGGCCGTGCTGGGGGCGATCCACGTGGCCGGCGCGCCGGCCAGCACGGTGATCGGCCACAGCTTCGGCGGCGCGCGACTGCTGCAGGCCTGCGCGCAGATCCCCCAGGCCATCGGCCATGCGATCGTGCTCGACTCCTTCGCGACCTTCCCGGGCGACCAGCCCACCCCGTACGCCTACAGCCCGGCGCCCGCGCCAACGCCGGACCGCGAGACGACGCTCGCGCGCTTTCGCCTGTTGCCGCCGCAGCGCTGCGAGCCCGGACTGCTCGAACACGTGGCGCGGCATTCGCTGCGCCGCGTCGATGCCGGCTGGACCTGGTGCTTCGACCCGGCGCTGCGGCAGTTCCGGCCGGACGCGATCGATCCCGCGCTGCTCGGTCGTGCCGAGGTGCCGGTCGACTATGTCCATGCCGAGGACAGCGCGGTGGTCTCCGCGCAGCGCGCGCTGCGCATCGCCGGCGCGCTGCGCCGCGGCCGCGGGCCGATCACCATGCCGCGCGCGGGTCATCACCTGATGCTGGACCAGCCGCTCGCGCTGGTGGGCGTGCTGCGCGCGTTGCTGGCCGGCCAGCGGCCCTCCGCGCTGCCCGATTGAGCGCGACGCCATGCAGGCCGGCGCAACTGCCCTGTCGGCGCGGAGCCCGGAGGTCCCGCTGGGCCGCCTGCTGGCGCGCGCCGCGCAGGCGCGCCCGGGCACCCGATTGCATTTCCACATCGAGACGGGCGCCTGCAGCAGCACGGTCGGCGAGCTCGTCGCGGC
This sequence comes from Vitreoscilla sp., assembly GCA_045810285.1. Lineage (GTDB taxonomy): Bacteria > Pseudomonadota > Gammaproteobacteria > Burkholderiales > Burkholderiaceae_C > Scleromatobacter. The sequence goes on from JBJMWE010000238.1 coordinate 17,236, forward strand.
GGCGCGCCACCTCGCGCGGGGCCTGCGCGCGATCGGGCTGCGCCGCGGCGATGCCATCGCGCTGCAGCTGCCGACCGGGCGCGACACGGCGGTGCTGTACCTGGCCGCCCTCGACGTCGGCGCGGTGCTGGTGCCCATCGTGCACATCTACGGACCGGCCGAGGTCGGCTTCATCCTGCGCGATTCGCGCGCCCGCTTCCTCTGCGTTCCCGAGCGCTGGCGCGGCATCGACTTCCTGGCGCGCGTCGAGGCGCTGGGGGCGCTGCCGGACCTCGAGCGCGTCATCGTGCTGGGCGATCGCACGCCGCGCGCCGGCATCACGCTGCGCGCGGTCACGGCGTTCGCCGACCAGGCGCCGCCCCACGCGGACGAGGCACCGCCCTCGCCCGACGACGTCTGCCTGCTGCTCTACACCTCCGGCACCACGGCCGAGCCCAAGGGCGTCCGGCATACGCACCGGACGGTCGGCGCGGAGTGGGCCATCCCCTTCATCGACGGCGACGGCCCCTACCTGACGCCGTTCCCGGCGGGCCACGTCGCCGGCTTCAATTTCCTGCTGCGGCCGTTCGTCACGGGCACCGACATGGTGTTCATGGACCGCTGGGATCCCGCCCTCGCGGCCGAACTCGTGGAACGCCACCGGGTGCGGCTGTCCGGCGGCACGCCGTTCCACCTGCAGGGATTGCTGGACGCGGCGCGTCGCGATGCGCGCGACCTGTCGTCGCTGGCGTCGTACAGCCTGGGCGGCACCGGCGTGACGCCCGAGCACGTGGCGGCCGCCGACCGCGCGGGCTTCGCGGGCAGCCGCAGCTACGGACTGACCGAGCACTCCACCGTCAGTGTCGGCTGGCGCGACATGTCGCTCGCGCAGCGCGCGCAGACGGACGGCCGGCTGCAACCCGGCACGCAGGTGCGCATCGTCGACGAGTTCGAGCGCGACCTGCCTGCGGGCGCCGAGGGCGAGATCCTCACGCGCGGCCCGGAGCTGTTCATCGGCTATACCGACGCCCGCCTGGACGCCAACGCCTTCACGGCCGACGGCTGGTTCCGGACCGGCGACGTCGGACGGCTGGATACGGCCGATTGCCTGACGCTGACCGATCGCAAGAAGGACATCGTGATCCGTGGCGGCGAGAACATCTCGTCGCAGGAGGTGGAGCGCGTGCTGGCCCTGCACCCGGCGGTGCGCGACGTGGCCGTGGTGGCCGAGCCGGACCCGCGCTACGGGGAGCGGGTCTGCGCCTTCGTCGTGCTCGAAGCGGCGGCGGGGCTCGACCTGGACGCCGTGCAGCGTCATTTCGCCGCCGCCGGCGTCGCACGCCAGAAGACGCCCGAACGACTCGTCGTCCTCGCGGCGCTCCCGCGCACCGCCTCCGGCAAGGTCCGCAAGGCGGATCTGCGGGCAATGCTGCGCTGCGGCATCCAGACTGGCGGTCCGACATGACGCCCGCGCGCATCGCGCTGCCCCGCGGCAACAGGCCCCGCGGGCGCCGCAAGAATCCCGCTGGCATCCAACCGGATCCGGATCGACAATCGCGCTGCGAGCAGCCCCGCCCGGAAGTCCTCGTCGCGCGTGTGCACGGCGGGCTCCCGGTGGCTGCCCTGGACTGCTGGACACCAGCAAACCCATGCCGCGATGACATCATGTCTGAAGGTCTCGGTTCGACCGTCGATCCCGATCCAGGGCGCCCATCGCCGTCCGAGCGCGAATTGGCCCGGACGAACCGCGCCTTGCGCATCCTGCGCAGCGCCAACCGCGCGCTGATCCATCCGGTCGACGAAGAGACCTTGCTGCGCGAGGTGTGCCGCATCGCCGTCGACGAGGGCGGCTACCGGCTCGCGATGGTGGCGTTCGCCGAACGCGACGAGGCCCGCACCTGGCGGCCCGTGGCCTACAGCGGCGTCGACGCGGGCTTCATCCGTCCCGCCACCGTGAGCTGGTCGGAGGACAGCGAGTATGGCCGCGGCCCCGGCGGCATCGCGATACGCACCGGCCAGCCCAGCATCGCGCGGGACATCCTGAACGACCCGAACTGCGCCCGCTGGCGCAAGGAGGCGGCCAAGCGCGGCTATCGCTCGGTGGTCGCCCTGCCCCTGAAGAACGACGACGGCGCCTTCGGCGTGCTGGCGATCCACTCCAGCGAGGTCGACGCCTTCGACGCGGAGGAGGTCGCCGTGCTCGACGAGCTGGCGGGCAACCTCGCGATCGGCATCGCGGTGCTGCGCGCGCGCGCCGAACATGCGCGCCTCGAGCAGCAGCGCCAGGCCACGCTGCACTATTTCGCCAGCATGGACCGCATCAACCAGGCCACGCAGTCCACCACCGACCTGGAGCAGATGACCGGCAACGTGCTGGACGTCGTGCTGTCCATCTTCGGCTGCGACCGCGCGTGGCTGGCCTACCCCTGCGACCCCTCGACCGACCGCTGGAGGGTGCCCACGGAGCGCACCCGGCCCGGATTTCCCCGCTTCCCCGGCCCCGACGTCGAACTGCCGGTGGACCCGGAGATGCTGGACATGTGCCGGGCGGTGCTGCAGGCGCACGGTCCGGTGACCTTCGGCCCCGGCCTGGCGAAGCCGCTGCCCGGCGACGCGTTCGAGAAGTTCGGCATCCGCTCCTGCCTGGCCATGGCGATCTACCCGCAACTCGACGGGCCCTACATGTTCGGCCTGCACCAGTGCTCCGGCCCGCGCCACTGGACGGGCGACGAAAAGCTGCTGTTCCAGGAAATCGGCCGGCGCCTGGCCAGCGGCGTGACGAACATGCAGATGAACCGCAATCTGCAACGCAGCGAGGCGCGGCTGCGCGACAGCCTGTCGCGAATCGAGCGGCTGGTGGAATCCAACATCATCGGGATCTTCTTCTGGAACTTCGCGGGCCGCATCACGGACGCCAACGGCGCGTTCCTGGGACTGTTCGGCTATGACCGGGACGAGCTCCGATCGGGCGAAGTGCAGTGGACCAGCATGTCGCCGAAGGGCTACATGGAGGCCGACGCACGCGCGGCGGAGGAACTGCGCCGCACCGGCACCTGCGCGCCCTACGAGAAGGAATTCATCCACAAGGACGGCCGCCTGATACCGGTTCTCATCGGGGCCGCCGTCCTGCAGGATTCGACGGAGGACGGCGTCGCCTTCGTGCTCGACCTGACCGAGCGCAAGAAGGCGGAGGCCGAGGCCACCGCCCGGCAGGCCGCGGAGGCGTCCAACCGCGCCAAGACCGAGTTCCTGTGGCGCATGAGCCATGAACTGCGCACGCCCCTGAACGCCGTCCTGGGCTTCTCGCAGCTCCTGCGCCGCCAGGCCCAAGAACGGCTCACGCCCCAGGAACTGGTGCAGCTCGAACATATCCACCGCGCGGGCTGGCACCTGCTGGGCCTGATCAACGACGTGCTCGACGTCTCGCGCATCGAGACCGGCCACATGATGGTGCAGCCGCAGGCGCTGCTGCTCGGGCCCCTGCTGGAGGAATCCCTGAGCCTGTCGGCGCCGCTGGCGCAATCGCACGGCGTCGCGCTGGTGCCGCCGCGGCGCGGCGGAGCGGCCGCCTGGGTGCTGGCCGACCCGATGCGGCTGCGCCAGGTGCTCATCAACCTGCTGTCCAACGCCATCAAGTACAACCGCGCGGGCGGCAGCGTGCGCATCGACACGGCGATCTCGCCGGAGGGCGCCGAGGTCCTGATCGATGTCGTCGACGACGGCATCGGCATGACGCCCGACCAGCTCGCGCACCTGTACGAGCCTTTCAATCGGCTGGGGCGCGAACGCGGCGGCGTCGAAGGAACGGGCATCGGCCTCGCGCTGACACGCCAACTCGTGCGGCTGATGCAGGGCCGGCTGGACGTCGACAGCGAGATCGGACGCGGCACGCGCGTGCGCATCTCGCTGCCGGCCCATGCGCCAGCCGGCACGCGCGAAGGGCCGCCGCTCGCGCCCACGATGGTGCCGGCCCCCGGCGCTGCCGGCGACGACGCCGCGGCGCCGTCCGGCGTGGTGCTCTACATCGAGGACAACCCGGTCAACCTGCTGCTGGTCGAACACCTGCTGGCGCGCTGGAGCGCCGTGCACCTGGTGCAGGCCGAGGACGGCCGCAGCGGCATCGAGCTGACGCGATCGCTGCGCCCCGACCTCGTCCTGCTGGACATGCAGCTGCCCGACATGGACGGCCTGGCGGTGCTGGGCTGCCTGCGCTCCGACCCGGCCACGCGCGATCTCGCGGTCGTCGCGCTGTCGGCCAGCGCGATGCCCGAAGCGCTGGCGCAGGCCCGCGAGGCGGGCGTCATCGAGTACTGGACCAAGCCGCTCGACTGCGATCGCTTCCTCGCCGACATCCACCGGCTGCTGCGGCCGCGCGCGCCGGTCGCCGCCGCAGCGCCCTGACCGGGCAGGCCCGCCGCGCCGCGCTCACGCAGCGTCCGGGGCGTCCACGCGGAACGCCGCCACCGAACCGACCAATCCGACCGCCTGCGTGCTCAGGCTGTGCGCCGCGGCGGCGGATTGTTCGACCAGCGCCGCGTTCTGCTGCGTCATCTGTTCGAGCTGGGCCACCGCCCGGTTGACCTGCTCGATGCCGCCGGACTGCAGCGCCATGGCGGCGTCGATCTCGCCGATGATGTCGCCCACTCGCCGCACGCCCGCGACGATGTCCTGCATGGCCGCGCCCGATTCCGTCACGAGGCGCGTGCCGCTGTCCACCTTGCTGCCCGAGACCTCCACCAGCGTCTTGATCTCGCGCGCCGCGCGGGCGCTGCGCTGCGCCAGGCTGCGCACCTCGGCCGCCACCACCGCGAAGCCGCGGCCCTGCTCGCCGGCCCGCGCCGCTTCCACCGCGGCGTTCAGCGCCAGGATGTTGGTCTGGAAGGCGATGCCGTCGATGACGCCGATGATCTCGCCGATCTCGCCGGAGGCGCGGCTGATGGCGGCCATGCTCTCCACCACCGAGGAGACGATGTCGCCGCCGCGCTGTGCGGCGGTGGTGGCGGCGATCGCCAGCCGGTTGGCCTGCTGCGCCGCGTCCGCGCTGTTGCGCACCGAGCCGGTGATCTGCTCCAGCTCGCTGGCGGCGCGCTGCAGGTTCGCGGCGGTGTCCTCGGTGCGGGCGCTCAGGTCCTGGTTGCCGGCCGCGATCTCGCCGGAGGCCGTGGAGATCGAGTCGCTGGCGCCGCGGATCTGGCACACCGCCTCGCGCAGGCGCTGCGTCATCGCCGCCACGGAGGCATTGAGCGACCCGTGGTCGCCCGGCGCGACGGCGATGGCCGTCGCGAGGTCGCCTTCGGCGACGCGTCGCACCCGATCGCGCAGGATCGCCGGCTCGCCGCCCAGGTCGCGCCAGACCGATGCCACCACGCCGCGCGCCGCCAGGCCCAGGCCGAGCAGCGCGACGAGCACCACGGCGACGTTGGTCCATTCGCTGTGCCGCCGGCTCTCGGAGATGGTGGCGAAGCCCTGGTCGACGGCAGTGCGTGCCGCGTCCTCCTGGGCCTTGAGGCTGGTCGCCATCTTCTTCTGGGCGCCCTGCATCTGTGCGAGCGCCGCCGTCGCCGGCTGCTTGGCGAGGAGCGCGCGGGTGGCGGCCAGGCCCACCTCGCTCCAGGCCGCGAAGGCCTGGCCCAGGGTGTCGACCTGCGCCTTGTGGTCCGGCAGCGCCGCCGCCCGGGCCAGCATCTCCGCGATGCGCGCGGCCTGCGCCGCGGCGTCCTCCAGCTTGTCGGCATCGCCCTCCGAGGCCGCCGACTGCAGCGCGGAACGCATGCTGTCCACCGCGCGGTCGATGCTCAGCACCTGCTCCAGATAGGGATAGCTGACGAAGCGCAGCTGCTCGACCTCCGCGTTGGTGCGGCGGCCCAGGACGGTGGTGACGGCCAGGCCCAGCCCGAGCAGGCAGGCTGCCGCCACGGGGATCGCCCACATCTTCGATCGAAAGTTCATCTTGCGCTCCTTCCGCGGCCAGCCGCCGGACTCAGTTGATGGTCAGGAGGACCTTGACCGACGCATCCACCTCGGAGGCGTCGATGTAGCCGATGGCGTTGGCGTTGCCGTTCAGGAACTTCTTCACGTCGCCGCCGCTCGCCAGCGCCTGCGGCGGCTGCGCCGCGCCGCTGAAGACCAGGCGCGACCACAAGGCCTTGACCTGCGCCGCGCTCTTGCCCGTGACGTGCACATAGAAGGCATCGCGCACCGCCGCCCCTTCGGACTGGTCGACGAGCACCGCCTGGCCGGCACCGGGCAACGCGCTCGTCTTGGCGAGGAACAACTGCCCCACCTGGTCGACGCTGAGCTTGGCCGCCGGGCTGTTGGCACCGACCACGACCGCGATGCCCGCCTGCGCGAACATCGGCACGCACACCAGCGCGCCGGCCAGCACGCGACGCGCCAGGCCGTTGAATCCATTCGATGGTTTGATCATCATCGCCTCCTCAGAACACGAAATCGACGGCCACCGAGAGGACGCTGTAGCGCCTTCCGGCAACGAAGCCCGCACGCGGGTCGATCAGCAGGCCCTTGGACCCGGCGGCGTTGGACATCCGGTCGACCTGCACCTTCACGTCGGCGCTCTTGGCGAAGTCCCAGCGCAGTCCCAGGCTGACCGACCTCTGGTCCGTCGCGTTGCTGCCGTCGATCACCGCCTGCAGCAGCGGACTGGTGCTGGCCAGCTTCTCGGTGTGCCTCAGCTGGGCCACGTTGGCGTAGGGCGTCCAGGCCCCCAGGCGGACGCCGCCGGTGATGTAGAACTCCCGGGCCGCCGCGCCGAACGACACACGCTGGACGTGGCCGTATTCGCTGGACACGAACCAGTCGCCCGGGTCGTAGCCCAGGCCGAGGCTGATGTAGGTCGAGGGCCTGTTCTTGTATTCGTACGCGTCGGCTTCGGCCGGATTCGGAGGAATCGCGGGCGAGCCGGCGAACAGCATTCCAGCCGGCACGCCGTTCCTGACGAGGCCGAACACGCCGTTGATGGCCGGCGAGCTGACCGACAGCTCGCCGATGCGCAGCATGCTGAGCCTCGCGGTCGCGGCGCCCATGTCGGCCGTCAGGTTCATGCCGCCGATGCGCCGGCCGGTCACCGTTCCCACCGCGAGTTCCTGCTTGGTGCGACCGGCCAGCGCCTGCAGCTTCAGGCCGACATCGCCCACGCTGGTGCGCCAGGTGGCGTCCATTCCGTCGACGTGGTCCAGGCTCAGGCTGTACACCTCCAGCGGCGGCCGCACCCAGGGTTGCGCGTAGCCGATGTTGCGATAGTCCGAGACGACGAAGGCGGCGTAAGGCATGCGGCCGACACGCAGGTCGACGCCCGCGCTCGTCGCCCACTTGACGAAGCCCAGCGACAGCTCCGGCGTGTACGAGTCGTCCCACTGGTGCCGCGTCAACGCCTGGACGGACGCGGACCATTGCGGTCCGAACTGCGCGTCGACCTGCGCCCCGAGCTTGGAGTCGATCCCCAGGCTCCAGCCAGTGGTGGCGCCGACGCCGTTGGGCTGGGCCAGCGAGGCCACGTAGTCGGCCCGGCGCTCGGTCGAATGCACGAGGTCGACGGTGCCGAAGCCGCTGAACTTCCAGCTCGGCCCGTCCTCGGCGTGCGCCGCGAGAGGGCCGACGCACAGCCACGCGGCGGCGGCCAACATTGATATCCGGTGGTTCATGCAGACGTCTCCTGCGGGCTCGTCGCCCTGGTTGCGATGGAATGGGTCATGTCGATTTCGTCAGTCCTGTCCGGCACGCGGCCCATGACAGGAAAGATATCGACGGACACCCCATGGCTATCGCCGGATGTGCTGCACTTTTGAGGTTCAATAATGTGACTTTGTGAACATCGTTCAGATATGCACATATTGAACACCGCCTCGCGAGCGGCTCGCCGGACTCCTCAGGCGAGTCCGATCCGCCGCAGGTCCGCGATGACCTTGTGCAGGAGCGCCGGCGTCAGATGGGGGATGTCGCCGCCCGTTCCGAGACCCAGCGCGCGCACCGCGGCGCGGAATCGATCGGCAGGGACACGCCCGCTGCCCTGCGCCGCCAGCGGCCGCGCGAACGCCTGCAGCAAGGCCAGGGACGAATGCTGCCGCCGGCGCTCCGGCAGCGCGCGCAGCGCCGCCTCGAACCGCGCGAACCACGTCGCATGGTCATCCACCCGCAGGATCGGGTGGCCCGCCTCGACCAGCCAGTCCACGAAGGTGTCGAGCGAAATCCCGTCGTCATGCGGATTGGCGACGTGGTACGTCCGGAAGCCGCCGCCGGCACGGGAGCCGAGGGCGGCGATGGCCTGCGCGGTGAAGTCCACCGGCAGCCCGTCGTAGTGGGCGCGGGCGCGTCCTCCACCGGCGCGGGCCGGATGGAACGAGCCGGGCGCGAGCCCGGTCGCGACGAGGCTGAAGACCAGGCGCGTGAACATGTCGGGCACGTTCAGCTGGCCGATGTAGCGGCTGTGCGCCAGGATCATGTCGGAGCGGAAGACGGTCACCGGCAGGCCGCAGTGCGCGTGGGCCTCGCGCAGCAACACCTCGCCGGCCCATTTGCTGGTGCCGTAGCCGCTGGCGTAGCGCGTGTCGAGCGGCCGCAGCGGGCTGGCGAGGCGGATGTCGGCCTCCTCGTCCACGTAGTCGCCGTGGCCCCGCGTGGCCGCCGCCACGGTCGACACGAAGTCGAAGGGCTTGAGGCGCGTGGTGAGCGCCAGGCGGATCAGCTCCGCCGTGCCGACCACGTTGGGCCCGAACAGTTGCCGGTACGGCAGCACGTGGTTGACCAGCGCGGCCGGGTGGACGATGAGGTCGACGCTGGCGGCCAGCCGCGTCCACGTGGCCGGGTCGAGGCCCAGGTCCGGCTCGCCGATGTCGCCGGCAAGCACCTCCAGATGGTCGGCCGCCAGCGCCTCGAAGCGCCGGACCAAGTCCTCGTCGCCGCTGTCCAGGACGCTGGCGATGCGCTGCCTCGCCGAGGCCGCGTCGTGGCCGCGCGCGATGCACACCAGCCGGCCCCCGACGCGCGCCAGCTTCTCCAGCCATTCCAGGCACAGGAAGCGGCCGAGGAAGCCGTTGGCGCCCGTCAGCAGGACGGTCCGCACGTCGGCGCTGGCCGGCGGCAGCGCGCGCGCGCCGGCCAGCGTGCGCACGTCGATGAACTTGTCCAGCGTCAGGTCGCCGGCGTGCACGGCCGCGGGATAGCGGCCGTGCACCGCGGCGAATCCCGGCCGGCTCGATGCGCCGCCGCGCGCGGCCTCGATGTGATCGGCCAGCCGCTGCAGGCTGCTGGTCGGCGCGATCACCACGCCGACCGGCACGTCGACGCCGAAGATCTCCTCGAGCAGCATCGAGAACGACAGCGCCGACAGCGAATCGCCGCCGAGCCCCGCGAAGCTCATCTCGGGCTTCAGCGGCGCGCCCGCGATGCCCAGCGTGGCCTGCAGGGCGCGGCCGACGGCGTGCAGCACGGAGCCGGCCGCGCCCTCCTCCCGAAGCGCCCGCAGTTCGTCGGCCTGGCCCCGCGCGATGTCCACGTAGAGCTGCTCGAGGCGCGCGCCATAACGTTCCTTCAGCGCGGGCCGCCGCAGCTTGCCGACCGTCGTGAGCAGGCCGTTGTCGATGCCGAAGGGCTCCGTCTCCACCAGGAAGTCGCGCGGCACCTCGCAGGCCGGCAGGCCGGCGCTCGCGGCGACCTGCCCGATCGCCTCGCGCAGCAGATCCTTGACGCGTGACTCGTCGGCATCCCGCCCGAGCGACTCGTCCGGCACGATCACCGCGAGCAGGTACGCGCGCTCGCTGCTGCCGTGGATGAAGATCTGCCGGATCGCCGGATGGCCGCTCGCGAAAGTGGCCTCCACGTTGGCGATGGCCACGAACTCGCCCTGCGCGAGCTTGAGCACGTTGTTGCGCCGATCGACGTAGACGATCCGGTCCGGAGCGATCTCCGCCATGATGTCGCCGGTCATGTAGTACCCGTCGGGGTCGAAGACCGCCGCCGTCGCCTCCGGATTGCGGTAGTAGCCGGGCATGACGGCCGCGGTCTTCACGAAGAGTTCGCCGCGCGGATGGGGCTTGTCGGTGCCGAAGTAGCCGAGCTCGGGCACGTCGACCAGCTTGTAGTCGATCACGGGCGGCCGCATCACGTGCGAGTTGAACGCCACCCCGGATACCTCCGTCGATCCGTAGGCGTTGTTCAGCCTCACGTCGAGGCAGCGTTCGATGAAGCGCGCCAGCTCGGGCGCCACCGGTGCGGCGCCGATGGTGCTCGACAGCACGCGGCCGCCGAACAGGCGCCGGCGCAGGTCCGCCAGCGTGCGCTCGGCAAGATCGGCGTCCGGGGGTTGACCACCGGCCTGGCGCGCCAGCAGGGCCTGGTACTGGTGGAACACCATCTCGCAGACACGCGGCACCAGGTTGAGCGTGGTCGGTCGCACGAGGGACAGGTCCTCGAACAGCAGCGACAGGTCGCTCCGGGCCGTGAAATGGCAGGTGCCGCCGCTGGCGAGGATGCGTCCCAGCCAGCTGCGTCCGAAGCTGTGGTTCAGCGGCATGTAGTTCAGGCAGATCAAGGGCACGGCGCTGCCCCGCACCCACGGCGAGCGGAACATGCGCTCGGTGTACATCGCGCCCTTGGGCGACCCCGTGCTGCCCGAGGTGTAGAAGATGGTGGCCAGGGGATCCTCGCCCGCGGGCGCCACGAAGGCCGGCGCGGCCGGCAGCGATCGTCCGCGCCCTTCCAGCCGCGCGAGCGATTCCAGGCACACGGGTGGCGCGTGGCCGGCGACCCGGCTCGCCGCGGCGCAGAGCCGATCCTGGTGGTCGTCGTCGTCCGGCGCGTCGTCGATCACCAGCAGGCGGATGGGCGCGCCGGCGGCCAGCGCGCAGTCGACGGCGGTGTCGAGGCAGTCCATGCTGGTCGCCAGCCAGCGCGGCTGGGTCTCCTCGATGATGGCCGTCAGCTGGGGCAGCGGCGCGTTGGTCTGCAGCGGCACGCAGACGATGCCCAGGTGGATGCAGGCGAGGTCGAGGATCGCGTAGTCGATGCCGGCGAAGCCCAGCACGCAGACGCGGTCTCCCGCCCGCAGCGGCGTCGTCGGATCGTGGTGCCAGGCACTGGCCAGCGCCTGCACGCGCGCCCAGGCCTCGCGATAGCGGAGGGTCTCGAAGCGTGGCAGCAGGCGCCGGGTGCGACGGCCGGTGCGTGCGTCGGTGGCCAGCTCGTGCGCGCGCTGGCCGAGCGCCGGTCGATCGGCGTAGCCCTCCATGAGGGTGGCCAGGATGAGCGACAGCGGCAATCCCGGCCGCTCGATCGCCGCCTGCACGGCTGGCGACGGCGCCGCGGCGCGAAATTCCGGGTCGTTGGCCAGCAGGTCGGCCAGCCGGGCGGCGACCCGCTGCTCGCGTTCGGCCTGGGCGCCATCGGCCGGCGGGGTGGGAATGTCGGTCGACATGGCGATGCTCCCTGTGTTGTGCGGCTTGTGGCTGCGGCCCGGGTTCTCAGGGCGCGTCCAGGGCGGTGGCGACGGACACGCGCTCCCATTCGTCCACCTCAGCGAGCACGCTGCCGAAGGCGCGTCGCACCATGGCCACCGCGTCCGCGCCCAGCACCAGCCGCAGCGGCGCCTGTTCGGCCTCGAGCGCGGCGAGGATGGCCGATGCCGCCTTGGCCGGATCGCCCGGTTCATGGCCGGCGTAGCGGCCCATGGACGTGCGCGTCTTCGCGGCGGGCGTGCCGGCGTAGCCGTCGATCACGCGCTCGGCCATGCGCAGCGAGCGGCCGCTGAAGCCGGTACGGAATCCGCCGGGCTCGACCAGGGTCACGCGGATGTCGAACGACGCGAGTTCCGCCGCCAGCGCTTCAGTCAGGCCCTCGAGCGCGAACTTGGACGCCGAGTAGAGCCCGCCGCCCGGGAAGCCGATCACGCCGGCCACCGACGAGACGTTGAAGATGTGCCCGGCCCGGCGCTCGCGCAGGTGCGGCAGCAACGCGCGCGTGACGGCGAGCGCGCCGAAGAAGTTGGTTTCCATGACGGCCCGCGCTTCGGCGTCCGACACCTCCTCGACGGCCCCGAACAGCCCGTAGCCCGCGTTGTTCACGAGCACGTCGATGTGCCCGGCGCGCGCCAGCGCCCGCTGCACCGCCGGCGCGATGTCGGCGCCATGGGTCACGTCCAGCAGCACGGCATGGGCGCGGCCCGGGCACAGGTCCTCGAAGCGGTCGGCCTGCGCGGGCTGGCGCACGGTGCCGACCACCACGTCGCCGCGGGCGAGCGCGGCGTGCGCCAGGTGCAGGCCGAAGCCGCTGGAGACGCCCGTGACGAGCCAGTGGCGGGCAGTCTGCGAATGAGTCATGGGAATTCGCCTTCGATTCGATGAGTCAGGGGCGGCGCCTGCGGCACCGGATGAATCGCGTTCAGCTCGCGCGTTCGAACACCGCGGCCAGGCCCTGCCCGCCGCCGATGCACATCGTCTCCAGCGCGTAGCGCCCCTGGCGGCGCTCGAGCTCGTGCAGCATCGTCGCGAGGATGCGGCCGCCCGTCGCGCCGATCGGGTGCCCCAGCGACAGGCCGCCGCCGTTGACGTTGAGCCGGTCGGGGTCGTTCCAGCCCCACGCCTTCAGCACGGCCAGCACCTGGGCCGCGAAGGCCTCGTTCAGTTCAACCAGGTCCATCTGGTCGAACGACAGGCCGGTGCGGGCGAACAGCTTGCGCACGGCGGGCACCGGTCCGATCCCCATGCGCGAGGGCTCGCAGCCGGCGGCCGCCCAGCCGACGACCCAGGCCATCGGCTGCAGCTTCAGCTCGGCCAGCCTGTCTTCGGCGACCACCAGGCACGCGGCCGCGGCATCGTTCTGCTGGCTGGAATTGCCGGCGGTCACGCTGCCGCCTGCCAGCAGCGGCCGGAGCCGGGCCAGCGTCTCCATCGAGGTCTCGGCGCGGATGCCCTCGTCGCGCTCGAAAAGCAGCGCGTCGCCCTTCTTCTGCGGCACCGGCACGTGGATCACTTCGTCGGCGAACCTGCCGTCGCGCCAGGCGGCAGCGGCGCGCGCATGGCTGCGCACGGCGAAGGCGTCCGACGCTTCCCGCGTGATCGCGTGGTCGCGCGCCAGGTTCTCCGCGGTCTCGGGCATGCCGGAGATGACGCCGAAGCGGGCCTGCGGCTGCGAGCGCTCGCGCCCGCGCTGGAGGCGGTCGTGCATCGTCACCGAACCCGCGCGCGATCCCCAGCGCAGGTCGGTGGTGTAGTACTCGATGTTGCTCATGCTCTCGACGCCGGCGGCGACCACCACGTCGGCCGCGCCCGTCTGCACCTGCATGGCCGCCTCGACCACGGCCTGCAGGCCGGAGCCGCAGCGGCGGTCCAGCGTCATGCCCGGCACGTCGATCGGCAAGCCCGCGTCGAGCGCCGCGTAGCGCCCGAGGCACGGCGCCTCGCTGCTGCCGTAGGACTGCGCCATCACGACGTCGTCGATGCGTGCCGGATCGATGCCGCTGCGCTGGACCAGCGCCTTCAGGATGGTGCAGGCCAGCTGGTCGGCCGGCAGCGAGCGCAGGCTGCCACCGAAGGCGCCGACGGCGGTGCGCAAGGGGGAGACGATGGCGGCTCTTCTCATGGTCGTGGATTCGTGGACAAGGGCGTGAAAGGGAAACGTCGAGCGGGCCCGTTCAAGGGCGTGCCCGGCACCGGCTCAGTTCGTCGTGCATCCGCTTGGCCTCCGCGAGGCCGGCATCGAAGTCGGCGGCCTCGACGGCGCATTCGACGGCGTCGATGCACCGCCACATCGCGTCGCTGGCGTGCGGCATGGCGGCGAGACGCCGGCGCCAGGACGCCAGCGGCGCCCGGGCGTCGGCCTTGGAGAAGGCCCGGTGCCGCAGCAAGGCCGCGGCCGGCGGGCCGCTGCGATCGAGCGTGTCCAGGAACGCGAGCGAGGCCGCCACCACGTCGTCGTCGCACAAGGCATCGAACAGCGAGGTATCCGCATAGACGTCCGCCGCCACGGTGCTGGCGTCGACGATCAATGCGAGGGCGCGCGCCACGCCGATCGCGCGCGGCATGCGCTGCGAGCCGCTGGGCGGCAGCACGCCGTGCCGGATCTCGGGCAGCGCGATGCGCGTGCGGCGATCGGCGACGCGATGGTGGCAGGCGAGCGCCAGCTCCAGCCCGCCGCCCACGGCGAATCCGTGCATCGCCGCGACCACGGGCTTGGTGCAGGCCTCGATGCGCGGCAACAGGTGGCTGGAGATGCCGGGCCACGCCCGCTGCCGCGGCGAATGCAGCTCGCCCAGTTCGCCGCCCGCGCAGAAGCCGCGATCGGCGCCGGCCAGCACGATCGCGTCGACCGCGGGATCCTCGTCGGCTGCCACCAGGGCGTGCCACAGGGCCAGGCGCGCCGCTTGGCTCAGGCTGTTGACCGGCGGATTGGCCAGCGTGAGCAGCGCGACGCTGCCCTGCCGCTCGCTGCGCACGAGGACGGTGTTCATCGCGCCGCGTCCGCCGGCAGGCCGCGCGGCGCGACCCTGTCCGAGGCCGGTCGGCGCCCGAGCACGAGCAGGACGGCCAGGCAGCAGGCGCACATCGCGACCAGGTAGGCGAACGCCAGCTTGAACGCCGCCTCGCCGGGATAGCTGTAGGAACCGTGCGCCGCGTCGTGCACCGTCTGGCTGCCGAGCAGGCCGAACAGCAGCTGGGAGCCCACCGCCATGAACGCGGCCAGGCACACGGCATTGACGCCGGCCGCCTCGCTGGCGTTCTCGATCGGCGAGGCGCGCGCGATCAGGTTGTACAGCGCCGGCATCAGCAGGCCATAGCCGATGGTGCAGCAGACCGCGGCCGCCACCAGCTGCGCGAGCGTCGCGTGCCAGGCCAGCAGCGCCAGCCAGGCCGCGAGGCAGGCGCCGGCCCCGACCAGCGCCACGCGCTGGTCGCCGATGCGCCTGCCGACGCGGCCCGCCAACGGGCTGACGACGATGGTCAGCGCATTGAGCGGCAGCATCAGCCAGCCCATCGCGCTCGGCGACAGGCCCAGGCCGATGCCGGTCCAGGCCGGCTGCTGCAGCAGCAGCGACAGCATCTGGCCCAGCTGGATCGCGCCGAGCGCGAGGAAGATCATCGCGAGGTTGGTCAAAGCCAGGCGGCGTTGCGCCAGCATGCGCACGTTGATCAGCGGCCGCGCCTGCAGCGCCTGGTGGCGTGCCCAATAGGCGAACAGCAGCGCCGCGGCCGCGAAGCCGCCGAGGACCCGCACGTCGCTCCAACCCCGCTCGCGGGCGGCCTGCAAGGCCAGAAGGGCCACCGCCAGCGCCGGCGCGAACAGGATGCCGCGCACCAGGTCGACGCCCTCGAGCGAGGCGGGCGGCTGGCGCGGACGGGGCACGACCAGGGCCACGGCCACGAAGGCCGCGAGGGAAATGACGCACTTCAGCACGAACCCGCCATGCGACGCGAAGTGCTCGATGACCAGGCCGGCCAGCACGAAGGCCACGCCGGCGCCGAACATGCCCGCGCACGAGAGGATGCCCAGCGCCACCGGCACGCGTTCGGGCGCCAGGTGCTCGCGCGCCATGCCGATGGACAGCGGCATCAATGAGCCGGCCACCCCCTGCAGCGCACAACCGAGCACGAGCCCCGCCAGCGATGGCAGGAACGCGCTGGCCAAGGCGCCGACGCTGGCCAGGGCCAGCACCACCAGCACCATGAAGCGGCGCCCCAGCAGGTCGCCCAGCCTGCCGCACAGCGCCGCGGCGATCGCCGAGACCAGCAGGTAGCTCGTGACCGCCCAGCCCACGCCGGGGCTGCCCGCGTACTCGCGGTACAGCGTGGCCAGCATCAGGTAGAGCACCGTCAGGCCGGCAGCGGCCACGAAGCCGTTGAGGACCAGCACGAGATAGAGCCCGGACACACCGGGTTTGGGCGCGGCTGCGGTCATGTCGGAGTCTCCAGTCGAGGGTCGGGGTTCATGGCGGCGGCCATCCGGCCAACAGGCGGCAGGCGCGCGCGAACACCGGCGCGTCGACCATGCGGCCATCGACGGCCACCGCGGCGCCTTCGCTGGCCCGCGTCGCGGCCACGACGCGGCGGGCCCAATCGAGCTGCTCGGGCGAGGCTGCGAAGGCCGCGTTCACGGCGGCGACCTGCGCCGGGTGGATGCAGAGCTTGCCGCCGAAGCCGGACGTGCGCGCGCGGCGTGCGTCGTGCGCGAGCGCGGCGGCGTCGCCGATGGCCGTCGTCACGCCGTCGATGGGCGCCGGCAGGCCGGCGAGGCGCGCGGCCAGCACCAGCTGGGCGCGATACGGCCGCAAGGCGTCGTCGTCCTCGATGTCCAGGTCGAGCTGGAGGTCGATGCTGCCGAACACCAGCCGCGCCACGCCCGCCGCCGCCGCGATCGCGCCGACGCCCGCCATGCCGGCGGCCGTCTCGATCAACGCCAGCACGGTCTTGTCCGCGGCATGCGAGCGCACGGCGGCGATGTCGTCGGCGCTCGCGGCCTTGGGGCACATCACGGCGACGACGGCGGGATGCGCCGCGGCGCGCAGGTCGTCGTCGAACCAGGGCGTGTCGCGGCCGTTGATGCGCAGCACGATGCCCGCATCCCCGGCCAGCCGATCGACGAGCGCGTCGCGCGCCGCCGCCTTGGCCGCGGGCGCGACCGCGTCCTCCAGGTCGACGATCACGGCATCGGCCCCGCTCGCCATCGCCTTGCCGAAACGCTCCGGACGGTCGCCCGGCACGAACAGGAGGGAGCGGGCCGGCCGCGTCACCGGCGCGACGCGGGCATGGAGGGAGTGGAGCGTCATGGCGGCCCGCGTCCTAGACGACCTGCGCGGCGCGCAGCGAGGCGACCTCGTCCACGCCGAAGCCCAGCTCCTGCAGGATCGCCTCGGTGTGCTGGCCCAGCGCCGGCACGTCGCCCATGCGGCAGTCGAAGGCGTCCGAGCTGGCCGGCGGCCTGAGCGCGGGGACCGGCCCGGCCGGCGTGCCGACTTCGCTCCAGCGGCCGCGCGCGCGCAGCTGCGGGTGTTGCCAGACGTCGGCGATGGTGTTGACCGCCGCGTTGCCGATGCCGGCCGCATCCAGCCTGGCGGTCACCTGCGCCGCATCGAACGGCGCCAGCAGCGCCTCGATCAGGGCCTTCAGCTCGACGCGGTTCGCGCTGCGCCGGGCGTTGGTGTCGAAACGCACGTCCACCGCGAGCTCGGGACGCCCCAGCACCTTGGCGCAGAAGCTCGCCCACTCGCGTTCGTTCTGCAGCCCGAACAGCACGGTGCGGCCGTCGCCGGCCAGGAACGGGCCATACGGATAGATGCTGGGATGGCTGGCGCCGGACCGCGCGGCCGGCGGCTGCCCCGCGAAGCCGTAGTACAGCGGATTGCCCATCCACTCGCACAGGCTCTCCAGCATCGACACGTCGATGTGCGAGCCCGCGCCGGTGCGGCCGCGTTGCAACAGCGCGGCCAGGATGGCGCTGTAGGCGTACATGCCGGCGGCGATGTCCGCCACCGAGATGCCCACGCGCGTGACGTCCTCCGGCGTGCCCGTGACCGACAGCAGCCCGGCCTCGGCCTGGATCAGCAGGTCGTAGGCCTTCTTGTCGCGGTACGGCCCCGGCCTGGCCTCGTCGTTGCCGTAGCCGGAGATGTCGCACACGACCAGGCGCGGATGCGACGGCCGCAAGGCCTGCGCCGACAGGCCCAGCCGCGCGCTGGCGCCCGGCGCGAGGTTCTGCACCAGCACGTCCGCCCCCTCCAGCAGCCGGCCGAGGATGCCCTGCGCCCGCTCGTGCTTGAGGTCCAGCGTGAGGCTTTCCTTGCCGCGGTTGATCCACACGAAGTACGACGCCAGGCCGTTGACCCGCGTGTCGTAGTGGCGCGCGAAGTCGCCCTCGCCGGGCCGTTCGACCTTGATCACGCGCGCACCCAGGTCGGCCAGCTGGCGCGTGGCGAACGGCGCCGCCACCGCATGCTCCAGCGTGACGACGGTGATGCCGTCCAGGGGGCGCGCCGGGGCCGTCATGTCACACCCGCTCGAAGACGGCGGCGATGCCCTGCCCGCCGCCGATGCACATCGTCGCCAGCGCGTAGCGGCCGCCGACACGGCGCAATTCATGGATCGCCTTGACGACGATGAGGGCGCCGGTCGCGCCGATCGGATGGCCCAGCGAGATGCCCGAGCCGTTCGGGTTGACCTTGGCCGGATCGAGATCGAGCTCGCGCGCGACCGCGCAGGCCTGCGCCGCGAACGCCTCGTTGGCTTCGATGACGTCCAGGTCGCCCACCTTCAGGCCGCAGCGCTGCAGCACCGCGCGCGTCGCCGGCACCGGCCCGATGCCCATCAGCGACGGCTCGACGCCGGCGTGGGCATAGCCGGCCAGCCGGGCCAGCGGCACCAGGCCCAGCCGCTTGACCGCCGCCTCGGTCGCCAGCATGACGGCGGCGGCGCCGTCGTTGATGCCCGATGCGTTGCCCGCGGTCACGCTGCCGCCTTCCTTCCTGAACGCCGGCTTCATCTTCGCCAGCGATTCCAGCGTGGCGTCGGCGCGCGGGTGTTCGTCGGTGTCGAAGACGACGCTGCCCTTGCGCGAGGCGATCTCCACCGGCACCACCTGCCCGGCGAAGCGCCCGGCCGCGATCGCGGCGACCGCGCGCTGGTGGCTGGCCAGCGCCAGCGCGTCCTGCGCCGCGCGGTCGATGCCGAACCTGTCGGCCACGTTCTCGGCCGTCATGCCCATGTGCATGCGGCCGAACGGATCCTGCAGCACGCCCACGGTGTAGTCCAGCAGCGTCGAGTCGCCCAGGCGGATGCCCCAGCGGCCCGCCGTCATCAGGTAGGGCCCGCGGCTCATCGATTCGGCGCCGCCGCCGATGGCCACCTGCGCGTCGCCCAGCATCAGCGACTGCGCCGCGGAGACGATGGCCTGCAGGCCCGAGCCGCACAGCCGGTTGACGTTGAAGGCCGGCACTTCCTTGGGCAGCCCGGCCTCGATCGCGGCGATCCGCGACAGGTAGGCATCGCGCGGCTCGGTCGGGATGACGTTGCCCATGGCCACGTGACCCACTTCCTCGGGCGCGACACCGGACCGCAGCAACGCGGCCCGGACCGCCGTCGTCGCGAGCGTGGCGAGCGGCACATCCTTGAGCGCGCCGCCGAACGAGCCGATGGCGGTGCGGGCGGCGCTGACGACGTAGACGGTGGGCTGGGACATGCGGGGCGCTCCGGGGGGTGCGGTCGGCGATCAGTACGAGCGCGGCAGCCCGAGCACATGCTCGGCCACGTAGCTGAAGATCATGTTGGTGGAGATCGGCGCGACCTGGTACAGCCGCGTCTCGCGGAACTTGCGTTCGACGTCGTACTCG